>JAXDGS010000017.1:0-2544 GCA_034664905.1 Solirubrobacteraceae bacterium
GAGCTGATGCAGCACCTGTGGGCGAGCGAGCACGTCGGCGACGAGCATGCCTGCGAGGTGCACATCTCGAACCTGCGCCGCAAGATCGAGCGCGACCCGTCGAACCCGCAGCGCCTCGTCACCGTGCGAGGGATGGGCTACAAGCTGCTCCCCGCCTAGGCTTCATCCTTTCGTAACGGTGACTGTCACCGTTACGAAAGGGTGAAGACTTAGGCGCGGAGGACTGCCCGCCGCGGGCCCGCCAAGAAGCCGGCTTCGATCAGCAGCGGCATGACGATCGTCTCGCCGACCGGCTCGCTGTCGAAGCGCTCGACGGCGAGGCGCTTCGCTCCGCCCCGCTTGACGTGGGCGACAAGCGCCGCAAGGGCGGCGCGGAGCCACTCTTCTTCCGGCTCCCGAAGCGGGACGAGCGAGCGGCCGCCACGCTCGACGAAGAGCGCCGCTTCGCCGCCGAGCAGCACGACCTGGGCGCCCGCGACGCGTGCGGCTCGCGCGCCCGCGCGCTTCGGCCACGGCAGCATCGCACCGTAGGGCTGTGCGGGATCGGCCGCGGCTAGCACGAGCGCCTCCGGCTCGTCACCGTCCTTCGGACGGAGCTCGCGCAGCCGCTCCACCGCGCCGCCGAGCGCGAACTGCGCACCGCCGAGGCCTTCGACGAAGTAGCCGCGCCGGCACGTCCCGAGCGTCTCGAGCGCGCGCAACTCGGAATAGACGGCGCCGTAGCCGCCGGGAATGCCCTCGCCGCGCACGCCGTCGCGCGTCACGATGCCCTGGCGCTCGAGCAGGAGCTCGGCGAGCGCACGCCGGTCCGGTCGCCCCGGGAAGAGCCCGGCCGCGAGCGACCAGCGCCCCTGCGTCGCGGTCACCTGCGAAAGGCGCGAACGGGAGAAGCGCCGCGCGCGCCGGTCCGGCTGTGGCGCCTGGTAGCGGCGCTCGGCACGCAGCGGCTGCCACTGGTCGTTCGTCACCTCGCCCGCCCAGACGAGATCCCAGAGGGCCGGCAGCGCAACCGCGTCCTCGAGCCCCGTCGCGGCGAGCAGGTCGTACCAGAAGAGCGCGCCGGCACCGAGCGCAGCGCGAATTGCAGCGTGCGCGGCCTCGTCCGGCGCCGGCGCTCCTCCCGGCTGTCCCAGCACCGGAGCGTCGTCGCGGAAGAAGACCGCAACACGGTCGAGGCCTGCTCCCACCCATACGAGCTCACCCGACGCGCACAACTGGTCGAGCTGTTCGGGCCGGTAGCCCGAGACGCGGCGCGGCAGAACGTCGGACTCCAACAACGACACCGGCAGCGCCAATCCCTGGAGCGGAACGAGAGCCTCGCGCAACGTCGCACGCCGGTCGATCCCGTGCCAGTGCGGGAGGAAGCGACCGAGCGCCGCCTGCTCTGCCGGCTCGACCTCACGGCGCAGGGCGGCGAGCGACGCGCGCCGCAGCCGCCGCAACACGTCCGGCTCGCACCACTCGCGCTCGACGCCGCCCGGGCGCAACTCTCCCCGAATGAGCTTCTCGTCGCGCTCCAGCTCACGCAGGTGCGGTTCGACGTCGACGCCGAACCACTCGTTCGCCTGCCCGGTCGTGAACGGCCCGCGACCGCGCGCGTATCGCTGCACGAGCTGGCGCAACGACTCGGGCCCGCCCTCGAGATACACGTCCGGCAATCCGGACGGCGGCATCACGCCGAGCGCGTCGCGGTAGCGGCCGGCGTCCTCGGCCGCGATCAACCGTTCGTCTCCCGCGATGCGTACGCGCAGCGCGCGCCGCTCGGCCTCGAGAATCGCCGCCTGCGCCTCGTCGAACTCGCCTACCCGGAGATCCCCGCGCAGCCGCAGCAGATCGTGCAGGTGATCCGGGTTCGCTGCGCGCGGTCGCAGTGACGACTCCACCTCGGCGAGCGCGTCCCGATCGATCAGCTCGCGCAACTCCTCCTGGCCGAGCAGCTCGCGCAGCAGATCGCGATCGAGCGAGAGCGCCTGCGCGCGCCGTTCTGCCGGCGGCGTGTCGTCCTCGTACATATAGGTCGCGATGTAGTCGAAGAGAAGCGACGACGCGAACGGCGACGCGCTCGAGCTCTCGACGTCGACCAGGTCGATCTCGCGCGTGTGCAGCCCATGCAAGAGCTTCTTCAGCGCCGGCAGATCGAAGACGTCCTGAAGGCATTCACGGTACGTCTCGAGCACGATCGGGAAGCTCGCGTACTTGCGCGCCACTTGCAGAAGCCCCTGTGCCTTCAGTCGCTGCTGCCACAACGGTGAACGCTGACCGGGCCGGCGGCGCGGGATCAAGAGCGCGCGCGCGGCGTTCTCGCGGAAGCGCGCGCCGAAGAGCGCAGTCTGGCCAACCTCGGCGAGCACGAGCTCGTCGAGCTCTTCCGCACTGAGCAGCAGCAGATCCGTCGAGGGCGGCGCATCAGCGTCAGGCAAGTGGAAGGCGATGCCGTCGTCCGACCAGATCGACTGCACCTCGATCCCGAGCGAGTCGCGCAGTTTCGCGCCGACCGCCATCGCCCACGGCGCGTGCACTCGCGCCCCGAACGGCGTCAGGATG
>JAXDGS010000018.1:0-8074 GCA_034664905.1 Solirubrobacteraceae bacterium
GGGGAGGGCGAAGGCTTCGCCCTCCCCGGGCCGCGGGGGGGATGAGGGCTCTAGGCACGACAGCAACGTTCGACGACGCGGTCCCACGTCGGCCAGCCGCCGGTCGCTACGTACGGCGTGGCAGCCCTGTCCGCCGCTGTGGGATGTGCGCGATCAAACATTGTTCATAACTTCTATCAGGATGCTTGTCTTTTATCAAGGCCGTCGCCGGGAGTTCGCGATGTGGTTTAATGATCATCACTTAGGTTGAAATAGTCGGAAACATAAGGAAGGTGATATGCCCACACGCCATATCCTCGCGCTAACGCTCGCGCTCGCCACCCTCGGACTCGCTGCCTGCGGTGGCTCCTCCGGCGACTCTGGCGGCGAATCCAAGCACGTCGCGCTGGTGGCCTACTCGACCCCGCAGGCGGCCTTCGGCGAGCTGATCGGGGCCTTCCAGCAGACCTCGGCCGGCAAGGGCGTCTCCTTCACGCAGTCCTACGGACCCTCGGGAGAGCAGAGCCGCGCGGTCTCAAACGGGCTGCACGCCGACGTCGTCAACTTCTCACTCGAACCCGACGTCGAACGGCTCGTGAAGTCGGGGATGGTCGCGCAGGACTGGAACAAGAACGCGACACACGGCTTCGTGACCAACACCGTGGCTGTGTTCATTGTCCGCAAGGGCAATCCCAAGCACATCACCACCTGGAGCGATCTGACCAAGAAGGGCGTCCAGGTCCTGACGCCGAACCCTTACACCTCGGGTAGCGCGCGCTGGAACGTGCTTGCCGCATACGGAGCCGCGATCCACGAAGGCAAGACCGAAAGCCAGGCACAGGCGTACCTGACCTCTCTGTTCCACAACGTGGTCAGCCAGGACAGCTCAGCGCGCAACGCGCTGCAGACGTTCCTCGCCGGCCGCGGCGATGTGCTGATCGACTACGAGAGCGAGGCGATCGCCGACCAGAAGAAGAGCGGTGGCCAGATCGAATACGTGATCCCGCCGTCGACGATCCTGATCCAAAACCCGGCAGCGGTCGTCGGCAGCAGCGCGACGGCGAAGAAGTTCGTCGAATACCTGGTCTCCCCCGCGGCCCAGCAGATATGGGTCGCGCATGGTTACCGGCCGGTGATCGGTGGCGTACCTGGCGCCTCGAAGCTGCCCACGCCGCAGAAGCTCTTCACGACCGACTCGCTCGGCGGCTGGAAGGTTCTCGCCAAACGCTTCTTCGACCCCGAATCGGGCTTGGTCACGAAGATCGAGCAGTCGCTTGGCGTCTCAACCTCGAAATAGCCCGGCTACGATCACGCTGCCGCCGCGCCGGGGGCCGCTGGTAGGCCCCCGCGTGGCCGGCGGGGTCGGCCGTGGCCTGCTCGGACTCTATTTGAGCGCCCTGGTGCTGCTGCCGGTTGCCGCGCTGATGCTGCGGGCCACCGAAGGGGGTCTCGGTGCGTTCTGGACGGACATCACCCGGCCTGAGGCGGTTGCGGCGATCAAGCTGACGCTGATCACCTCCGCGATCGTGGTGTGCGTCAACGCGATCTTTGGAACGTTGCTCGCATGGGTGCTGGTGAGGGACGAGTTCCCTGGCCGGAGATTCGTCAACGCGCTGATCGATCTGCCGTTTGCGCTTCCGACGATCGTCGCCGGCGTCGTGCTGCTCGCGCTGTATGGCAACAAGAGCCCCATCGGCATCAACGTCGCCTTCACCCGGGTGGCGGTCGGGCTCGCGCTGCTGTTCGTCACGCTGCCCTTCGTCGTTCGATCGGTGCAGCCCGTGCTGCTCGAGCTCGACGAGTCCGCCGAGGAGGCAGCTGCGTCGCTGGGGGCGACGCCGGCGACGGTTCTCCGCCGCATCGTGCTGCCGAGCCTGGCCCCCGCGATCATCTCCGGGATGGCGCTCAGCTTCGCACGCGCGGTCGGGGAGTACGGCTCGTTGGTGCTTATCACCGGCAATCTCCCGTTCAAGACGGAGGCCGGCTCCGTCTACATCTTCGGCCAGATCGAGAACGAAAGCCTCGGCGCCGCGGCGGCTGTTTCGGTGCTGCTGCTGGCGGCGGCGCTGGCGGTCCTCGCGCTGCTCGGCCTCGTCGAACGGAGAATGTCCCGTCATGCCCGCTGAGGGCCAGGCCGCCGCGGCGCCTACGCTGGCCCGCGCGCCGCGCCGCGCGCCGCGCGGATGGCCGGCGAGCCGCAGCGCAGGCGCGAGCAAGCTCGGCGTGCGAGTGATCGCGCTGGGATATCTCGCGATGCTGCTGCTGGGCCCAGTCGCGATGATCTTCTACCGCACCTTCGAACACGGCATCGGCGCGGTGCTGAGCGCTGTCAGCACGCCCGGCGCAGTGCACGCTCTCGTGCTCTCGCTCGAGGCAGCGGCGATAGCGGTGCCCCTGAACACCGTCTTCGGCATCGGCATGGCGCTGCTGCTCGAGCGCGGGCGTCCTCGCGGGCGAGCGATCCTCGATTTGTTCATCGACCTGCCGTTCGCGATCTCGCCGGTGGTGGTCGGGCTCGCGCTGATCCTCGTATACGGGCGCAACGGGTGGTTCGGCAGCTGGTTCGCCGCGAATGGGTTGCAGATCATCTTCTCGCTCCCCGGGATCGTGATGGCCACGGCGGTCGTCTCGTTGCCTTTCGTCATTCGCGAGACGGTCCCCGTCCTGCGCGAGCTCGGGACCGACGCCGAGCAGGCAGCGGAGACGCTCGGGGCGAGTGCGTGGCAGGTCTTCTGGCGGATCACCCTGCCGGGCATCCGCTGGGGGGTCGTGTACGGGGTGGTCCTGACGACCGCACGTGCGCTCGGCGAGTTCGGTGCGGTTAGCATCGTCTCAGGACGCATCGAGAACCAGACGCAGACGCTCCCACTGTATGTCCAAGACCGATTCGAGAACTTCGATGCGACCGGCGCCTACACCGCCGCGGTCGTGCTCGCGGTGCTCGCACTCTCGACGCTACTGGCGATGAACCTCTTGACCAGCCGTCGACGGGAGGTCGTCTAAGTATGGCGATTCAAGTGCGCAACGTCACGAAGCACTACGGCTCCTTCTGCGCGCTCGAGGACGTCAGCATCAACGTCGCAGACGGCGCGCTGACGGCCCTGCTGGGCCCAAGCGGCAGCGGCAAGTCGACTCTGCTGCGGGTAATCGCGGGACTCGAGGTTCCCGACCAAGGCGAGATCCACATCGGCTCCGACGATGTCACGCAAGCGCCGGCGCGCAAACGCGGGGTCGGCTTCGTCTTCCAGCATTACGCGCCCTTCAAGCACATGAATGTGCACGACAACGTCGCCTTCGGCCTGACCGTGCGCAAGCGCCCCAAGGAGGAGGTCCGCGAGCGCGTGCGCGAGCTGCTGGCGCTCGTGCGACTCGAGGGTCTCGCCGAGCGCTATCCCTCGCAACTGTCCGGCGGGCAGCTCCAGCGCATGGCCCTCGCGAGGGCGCTCGCCGTGCAGCCGGAGGTACTTCTGCTCGACGAGCCCTTCGGCGCGCTCGATGCGCAGGTTCGAGCTGAGCTTCGTGAGTGGCTGCGCCGCCTGCATGACGAGATCCACGTGACGACCATCTTCGTCACCCATGACCAGGAGGAGGCGATGGAAGTCGCCGAGGAGATCGTCGTGATGAACGAGGGGCGGGTAGAGCAAAGCGGCGCCCCGCGGGAACTCTACGAGAACCCGCGCAACGAGTTCGTGATGTCGTTCGTCGGACCCGTCAACCGCCTCGGCGACGCATTTCTGCGCCCGCATGACATCCAGATCCTGCATGACGCCGACGGCACCGGCACGCAGGCGCTCGTCGAGCGCGTCGTACATCTCGGATTCGAGGTGCGCGTCGAGCTGAAGCTCGAGGACGGCCGCGAGCTGTGGGCGCAGGTGACCCGAGAGGAGGCGGGGCAGCTGGAGCTCGCGGAGGGGCAGATCCTTCCCGTGCGCCTACCCGAGCCCCGCGTGTTCACGCCCTAGCGGCGTCTCGGGCGCATTCGTGCCGCGTAGCAGGGCCAGCATGTCCTGCGGTAGCTCCCCGGCGGCGACGTCGGCGACCGTGACGAGCTCGAGCATGTCGCGCACCGCGGTCCAGACCTGCTGCAGCGCCGCGGCCGAGCCGACGTACTCGACCTCCTCCAGCGCCTGCCCACGCACCTCCACCAGCGACCCCTCGACAGCGCGGATCATCGAGCCGAGGTCGATCTCCTCGGCGGGGCGCGCCAGCCAATAGCCCCCGTCGGCTCCGCGTTGACTGCGTACCTCATCATCTTGCGCCCAAGGACGCACAAGTCGAAGCTAGATCAGGTCACTTCTTGCCGCCCTTTCGCCCGGCGGCAGCCTTTTGCGCTTTTGTACCGCCCTGACTGCTCGCTTTGCGGCGGGTGCCGCTGCCCGAGCTTTCACCGCCACGTTTTGACGCACCGGAACTGTTGGAGATGCGCGCCGCTCGTTCCTTGCTCATCCCCTTCTTGCGCAGTCCTTCGTACTGCTTGTCGTCCTTCACGGTGGGACCATGATCTTTGGCCATCGTACGCTCCTCTCGTCGGGTGCCTTTCGCTTCTCCGACGGCTGGGAAATACCCGCCCGCGGCAGCCGCGACACCTCGATGCGCCACGATCAGCGCTGTGTTGGTTGCCGACCGCTTTCAGCGGGTATGCAGAGTACGTCCGTTCAGGGGCTACCGAGGGAGGCCATGGAGGTAAGCATCACACCGTACCGCGATGGGCCATACCTCCTGCGCGGTCCGTTTACCCTGCGAGACCAGGATGGCGTGGCGATCGCGAACTCTCGCCGCGTGGTGGCCTTATGCCGCTGTGGAAAGTCGCGCACTCGTCCTTTCTGCGACGGCACCCACCGCCTGATCGACTTTCACGCGCCCAGCGGGCTGGAGAGCTCGCTGGACTCGAGCGTGGAGGATGAGGGGCAAAATGGCGATTGAGATCGCCAAGGAGCACCGCGGGCAGGCGTCCGCGCGATCACTACCGTTGCCACCGTCCCGCGGACCGCTCACCGCAAGCCTCTTCACAGCTCTCCTCGGCCAGCCGGGGTCGCCGATCTCGAGCAACTTCAGCCTTGCGGTGGAGAACCCGCTCGCCGACGATGACCTGCAACTGGCGCTATACGTCTGCTACGAGCTGCACTACGCGGAGCTCGAAGGGGTCGATCAGCGCTGGGAGTGGGCACCTTCACTACTCGGCTACCGTGCCCTGCTCGAGGCTCAGTTCGAGTCGGCGATCAATGCTCTGGTCCTGCCGTGCACTCCCCGACAGCGTGCCGACGTGGGAGGATCGCTTCAGGAAATCCTCGCGAACGATGAAAGCCCATCGCTTTCTCGATATGTCGAGACGCAGGCCTCTCTCGAGGAGTTTCTCGAGCTCGCGATTCATCGGTCGGCCTATCAGCTCAAGGAGGCCGATCCTCACTCGTGGGCGATACCCCGGCTGACGGGTGCACCGAAGGCCGCACTGGTGGAGGTCCAGGCCGACGAGTACGGGGGCGGAAGTGCCGAGCGGATGCATTCGGTGCTGTTCGCCAACACGATGGCCGCGCTTGGGCTGGACGCGCGCTATGGGCATTATCTCGCTCAGCTCCCGGGCATCACGCTCGCGGGGGTGAACCTGATGTCCTTTTTCGGACTTCACCGGCGCCTGCGCGGCGCGCTGGTGGGCCACCTCGCCGGCTTTGAGATGACTTCCTCGATCCCAAACCGCCGATATGGCAATGCGCTGCGGCGTATGGGCTATGGCGCCCCCGCTACAGACTTCTATGACGAGCATGTGGAGGCGGATGCCGTCCACGAGAACATCGCGGCATGGGATCTCGCGCACCGGCTCGCCAGCGAGGAGCCCGCGCTTGCAGCCGACATCCTCATGGGCGCCCGGGCCCTGCTGGCTGTAGAAGGACTCTGGGCCGGACACCTGATGGCCGCCTGGCAGCGGGGCGAAACATCTCTGCCACGCTCTTGCGCACCTATTCATGAGTGAGCCGCTCGACCTTTCTTACATCCTGCCGCTGCGCTGGAGCGAGGACGCCGGCCGTCAGGAGCTCACCGATTACCTATGCCGCCTCCGCGCACACTGCGCGCAGCTCATCGTCGTCGATGGCTCACCTGCGGAGATATATGCCGCGAATGCATCTGCGTGGGGATCCTTGACGACGCACATCCGTCCTGATGCAGATACGCGGTGCACGATGGGCAAGGTCTCGGGGGTGAACACGGGCGTACGTTACGCAGAGCACGAGGTGGTTGTCATCGCTGACGACGACGTACGCTACGAG
The DNA here is from genome assembly GCA_034664905.1 of Solirubrobacteraceae bacterium. Classification (GTDB taxonomy): domain Bacteria; phylum Actinomycetota; class Thermoleophilia; order Solirubrobacterales; family Solirubrobacteraceae; genus Palsa-744. The sequence continues at coordinate 6,243 of JAXDGS010000018.1, forward strand.
CGCGCGAGCTTGGAGCAGCTCGCGCATTACCTACAGCTATGCGACCTGGTGCGTCCGCAGAACTTCTTCGACCCGCTCCCTTGGCACGCGCGTTGGGACACGGCGAGGACGCTGCTGAACCGAGCGCTCGGCGCAGACTACCCTGGGACACTCGCGGTGCGACGTTCGCGCTTCATTGCGATGGGCGGCTACGACGGCGATGTGATCTTCGAGAATCTCGAGCTGATCCGGACCGTCGAGGCAAGTGGGGGCACGACGCTCTCGCCACTGGATCTCTACGTACGCAGGCTCCCGCCGACGACGTCGCACTTTTGGGGACAGCGAACTCGTCAGGCCTACGACGACTTTGCTCTGCCGGCGCGCATGGCGTGCTGGCTTGCGCTGCTTCCGCTCCTCGTGTTGGCTCTTCTGCGTGGGCGCCTGGCGCCGGCCGCGTGGAGCGCCGCAGGCTTCGGGGTCCTCGCCGAGCATGGCCGGCGACGGTCTGGTGGCAGCGGGATCTTCCCGGCCACCGCCTCGATGCTCGCACCTCTCTGGGCGCTCGAGCGCGGCGTCTGCTCGTGGCTCGCGGTCGTTCAACGACTGCGCTTCGGTGGGGTGAAATACGGCAACAGCGTGATCCCCACGGCAGCACACTCGAAGGCTCACATCCGTCGCGTTCACGCTCGCCGAGTAGCTTGAGCGCACCTGCGCCAGCGCTACGGCGCTGCGCCTCGTTCGACCTGGCGCTTGAGTTCTTCGTTTTCTTTTTCGGCCGTTCGCAGTTTCTGTTCGGATTCGCGCCTGCGCGCTTCGCTTTCGGCATTCGCCGGCGACGGCACGGTCGTCGTGGCTGTCACGGTATTGGTGCGCACTTCGACCGTTGGCTGCGTCTGCGTGACCGTGCTGGTGACAGCCGGCTGGCCGGCCCGCTGCGTTTCCGTGACGGTTTTGCTTTTGTTGCCAACGGCAACCCCGATCAGCACCCCGAGCAGCACGCCGACGATGCCCGCGACGATCGCCGCCCAAGGGTTCCCCCACCAGCGATCTTCTGGCGGTAGTTCGGGCGGGAGACGTTCGACGACCGGCCCCGGCGCGACCGGCTGCCTGGGCTGTCGTGCAGAGCCGAGCGGTTCAGTCGGCGGTGTCGGCGGTACAGGCGGGCGGGGAGGCTCTGCGTCGCTCATGGCCTGTGAGCTTACCCTGGCAGGCGGTCAACCAATCCGCTGAAGCCCGCCGCGCCCGCGCGCCCGCTAGAGACCGTGATGTGGCCACTCGGGCGTGAGGTCGCCGGCCTTGAACGCCGCCGCTCCGAGCGTGTGGGAATCGCGGCGCATGAACATCGAGATGACCATCTCGGCCTCGATTCGCAGGCGCTCCTCGAGCGTGCGTCCGACGCCGCGCATGATGCTCTCCTTGTCGCTGCGGATCGCGCCCTGGGGCAGCGCGGCGATCTCGTGCGCGAGCTCCTGCGCGCGTTTCAGCGCGCCGCCGCGCGGCACGATCTCGTTCACGAGTCCGATCCGGTGTGCCTCTTCCGCTCCGATGCGCCTTCCGGTGATTACCAGCTCCATCGCCTTCGCGAAGCCGACGACCAACGGCAGCCGAACGGTCATGCCATCGCCGCCGACGATGTTCCAGCGCCGCTCGAGCGCGCCGAACTCGGCGTTCGTGGCTGCGATGCGAATGTCGGCCAGCAGCGCTGTCTCGAGCCCAGCAGCAAACGCATATCCGTTCACCGCTGCGATCACCGGCTTGAAGATGTCGGCCTTGCGCGTGTAGCCGCACTCACCGGGGCTGTTATGGAGGCTGACGCGATAGGCGTCGTAGTCCCCGAGCTCGTTGAGATTTGC
>JAXDGS010000019.1:0-22896 GCA_034664905.1 Solirubrobacteraceae bacterium
CGTGCTTGGTCACGCTGTAGATGGCCGAGGAGACCTGCGTCAACAGGCCAGCGGCGGAGGCGGTGTTGATCAGATAGCCCTCGCCGCGCTCGAGCATGTCGGGCAGCAGCGCGCGCGCGGCCCAAACGTGTGCCATCACGTTGACCCTCCATGCTTCCTCCCACGCGTCCTCGTCGGCCTCGGCCCCGCCCGCGGCGCCGGGGACGCCGGCGTTCGAGATGAAGATGTCGATCGGCCCGCCGGCGTCGGTGGCCGTGGCGATCAGCTCCCGCACGCTGTCCTCGCGGCCGGCGTCGAAGGCCACGGCCAGCGCTCCGATCTCGCCGGCCACAGCATCTGCGCGCTCGCCGTCGCGATCGGCCACGACGACCGCGCGCGCCCCCTCGGCGACGAAGCTGCGCGCGAGCGCGCGACCGATGCCGCCGGCTCCGCCGGTGACCACGACGTGCCTGCCCGAGACCTCCATGCGGCGCACTCTATGGGAGCCGCGCGTGTGAGGGGATCCGCCCTCAACTAGATTTAGGAGCGTGCCATCAACCGGTGAGGGCGTCCTACTCGCACCCATGGGGACGGCGTCGGTCGTGCGGCGCGCAGGGCCGCGGTTGGTGCGCGACGGCTTCGGCCCGCTCGCGGCGTTCTACGCCGGCTGGAAGCTCTTTGGCCTGGGCGTCGGGATCGCGGCGGCCGTGCTGTTCGGCCTGACGGTGTTCGCGCACGAGCGCCGTCGCGGCCGCCCGGCGATGATCGTGCGCCTCGCCCTCGTGCTGGTCGCGATCAGGGCGACGGTCGGCATCACCTCTGCCAGCGCGACCGTCTACCTGGCGCAGGAGATCGGCATCGACACGCTGCTCGGCTGCGCGGTGCTCGGCTCGCTCGCGTCGAAGCGGCCGTTCACGTCGCTGTTCGCCGCCGAGATCTATCCAATGCCCGAGCAGGTGCGCGAATCCGACAGCTTCGTCTCGGCGATGCGCACGATCACCGCCGCGTGGGGCGCCTACTTTCTCGTGCGTGCGCTCGTTCGCCTCACCGCCCTGCTGACGCTCTCGACGGACTCCTACGTGCTCGTGGCTGCGCTCAGCGACGCGCCGTTCCTGATCGCACTGCTCGCATGGTCTGTCTATTACACCGCCGGCGCGCTGCGCCGAAGCGCCGAGTGGGGAGCGGTGATCGCCGCGGCCGAGGCCGGCGCCCCGCTCGCCGCGGTCGATGAGCTACCGGGCTGAGGCGCGCCCGACGGCGCCGCGCGCCGGTGCGCGGCCGCTACGATCGCAACCGATGCAGAACGCCGATGAGATGCTCGCCGTGGCGCGCACGCGCGAGCGGGAGCTCTCGGCACCGGGACTCAGCCCGCGGCCCCGCCGCAAGGTCGCGGTGCTCGCGTGCATGGACGCGCGGATCGATCTGTTCCGGATGCTCGGTCTGCAGCGCGGAGACGCGCACATCATCCGCAACGCGGGGGGGCTCGCGACCGATGATGCGATCCGCTCGCTGAGCATCTCCCAGCGGCTGCTCGGCACCGAGGAGATCGTGATCGTGATGCACGACGGCTGCGGACTGCACCGGGCGTCCGAGGATGAGTTCGCACGCGCGCTCGCCGCCGACGGCGTCCTTCCGGGCTGGCGAGTGGGAGCCTTCGAGGACGTCGAGGCGGCGCTGCGCCACAGCCTCATGCGGCTGCATACGAGCCTCGAGCTACCCCGGCGGGAGCACATTCGGGGGTTCGTGTTCAATCCCGAGACGGGAGCGCTGCGCGAGGCGCAGCGTGGCGGCTAGTAGGCTGGCGGGCCAATGCGAGCCGTCACCTTCCAGGCTCCCGGGGTCGTCAGCGTAGAGGACCGTCCAGAGCCCGAGCCGATCGACGCCGAAGACGCGGTCGTGCGCATCGAGGCGACCGGTGTGTGCGGCTCGGACCTGCACATCTTCCACGGGCGCGTGCAGATCGAGCCGGGCTTCACGATCGGGCACGAGTACGTCGGCACCGTCGTGGCGGCCGGCGACGCGGTCACACGCGTCGCGGTCGGTGATCGCGTGCTCGGCTGCTTTCAGACGGCGTGCGGGAGCTGCTTCTTCTGCCGCCGCGGCGACTATCACCGCTGCGTGCAGTCACGGACCTTCGGCCATGGAGCGACGCTGGGATCGCTGCAGGGCACCCAGGCGGAGATGGCACTCGTGCCGCACGCGAACCTCGTGCTCCGCCGCGTCCCCGATGGGATGAGCAGCGACGTGGCGCTGTTCGCGGGCGACGTGATGGGCACGGGCTTTCACGCGGTCGACGCGAGCGGCCTTCGTCCCGGAGACGTCGCGGCCGTTCTCGGCCTCGGGCCGGTCGGCCTCTGCGCGGTACAGGTCGCACGCGCCGCGGGCGCCGCGCGCGTGCTCGCGATCGACACCGTCCCCGAGCGCCTGCGCGTCGCGGAGTCGATGGGCGCGGAGCCGCTGCACCTGCTCGAGCAGGATGTTCGGGCCAGCGTCAAGGCGGCGACCGAGGGGCGCGGCGTGGATGTGTGCATCGACGCTGTCGGCGACCCCAAGGCACTCGAGAGCGCGATCCGCCTGACGCGTGCGTGCGGGAGCATCCAGTGCATCGGGGTGTACGCCGAACGCGCCGAGGTGCACATGGGCCTGCTGTGGCTGAAGTCCCTGACGCTGCGCGGCGGGCAGGCGAACGTGCTCGCACACGTGGACCGCGTGCTGGCGATGATGTCCGCGGGCGTGCTCGACCCGACTGCGCTCGTCACCCATCACATGACGCTCGAGGAAGCGCCCGAGGCCTACGCGGTCTACGACCGCCGCGAGGCGCTCAAGATAGTCCTCACGCCCTAGTCGATCCACGCGAGCGATCGATCGATCGCCTTCTTCCACTGCCGGTAATCGCGCGCGCGCAGGCGCTCGTCCATCTGAGGCTCCCAGCGGCGATCGAGCACCCAGCGCTCGCGCAGCTCCTGCTCGTCGCGCCAGAAGCCCGCCGCGAGCCCGGCGGCGAAGGCGGCGCCGAGCGCGGTCGTCTCGGTTACCGTCGGGCGCACGACCGGTACGCCGAGCACGTCGGCCTGGAACTGCATGAGCAGATCGTTTGCGGTCATGCCGCCGTCCACCTTCAGCTCGGCGAGCTCCACGCCGGCGACGGCGTTCACCGCGTCGAGCACCTCCCGCGTCTGCCAGGCGGTCGCCTCGAGCGCGGCGCGCGCGATGTGCCCCGCTCGTGCGTAGGCGGTCAGGCCGACGATCGTGCCACGGGCGTCGTCGCGCCAGTGCGGAGCGAACAGGCCGGAGAAGGCGGGAACGAAGTACACGCCGCCGTTGTCGTCGACGCTGCGAGCGAGCTCCTCGACCTGCGCGGCCGTCTCGATCATGCCGAGCTGGTCGCGAAGCCATTGCACCGCGGCGCCGGTGACCGCGACCGAACCCTCGAGCACGTAGCTGGTGGGCTGCTCGCCGACCTTCGCAGCGACGCTCGAGAGCAGCGCCGGCGAGCGCACGATCTCGGAACCCGTGTTGACGAGCAGGAAGGAGCCGGTGCCGTATGTGTTCTTCGCCTCGCCGCGCGCGAAGCACGTCTGGCCGAACAGCGCCGCCTGCTGGTCGCCGAGGATGCCGGCCACGGGACACCCGCCGAGCGCGGTGGCGCGCGCCTCTGCGTATAGCTCGCTCGAGGAGCGGATCTCGGGGAGCAGGGCTCGCGGAACGCCCATCAGCTGCAGGCTCGGCTCGTGCCAGTCGAGCGTCTGCAGGTCCATCAGCATGGTCCGGCTCGCGTTGGTCACGTCGGTGGCGTGCAAGCCACCGTCGGGGCCTCCGGTGAGGTTCCACAACAGCCAGCTGTCGATCGTTCCGAACGCGAGCGCGCCGTCCTCGGCGCGCTGCCGAGCGCCAGGCACGTGCTCGAGGATCCAGGTGATCTTCGGTCCCGAGAAGTAGGTCGACAGCGGCAGCCCGACGCGCTCGCGCAGGCGATCGAGCCCCTCCGATCCCGCGAGCTCGCGAACGAGCTCATCGGTGCGCGTGTCCTGCCAGACGATCGCGTTGCACACCGGCTCGCCCGTCGCCCGGTCCCACAGGAGCGTGGTCTCGCGCTGGTTTGCGATGCCGACCGCAGCGACCTCGCGCGCCTCGACGCCGCAGCCGGTGAGCGCAGAGTCGATCACCGCGCAGGTGCATCGCCAGATCTCGCGCGCGTCGTGCTCGACCCAGCCGGCGTGCGCATGGATCTGCTCGTGCTCGCGCCGCTCCGTCGCGCGGATCCTCCCATCGGCGTCGAACAGGATCAGGCGGGTGCTGGTGGTGCCCTGGTCGATCGCCGCCACCAATGAGTCCATCGCCTCACCCTATGCGCGCAGGCGACTTGTATGGTGGTTGATCGTGCGGTGGCTGCTGCCATTCGCGCCGCGCAGGCGCATGGACGCACGCGCACGCCGGCGCTCCGCGGGTGCCCGCGATGCGACGATCGCGCTGATTGGGCTGCTCGCGCCGGCGCTGACACTCGCGCTCGGCGTCTCCGCGCCCGGCGAAGCCACCGGCGCTTCGAGGCACGGCCGGCACCGGGCGGCCCCGAGCAGCGGCGAGCGACGCGCCGGAGCGAGCATCGCGTCGAGCAAATCGCCGCCGCCACCGCAGGCGGGCTACCGCATCGTGGGCTGTCGCAGTAGCTCCTCGCCGGCGTATCTGCACGGCCCCGCGCGGCGCGAGGTCGCGATCGGCTTCGACGACGGTCCGGCTCCCGACACGCCGGCGTTCGTGCGCATGCTCGAGCGGAGCCACGCGCGCGCCACCTTCTTCATGATCGGCGAGCACGTGAGCGCCGCCTACCGGCCGCTGCTGCTGCGCGAGCTGAAGGATGGCGACGCTCTCGGCGACCACACCTACACGCACCCCTATCTGACGAGGATCCAGGGTGCGCGCGGGCAGCTGCTGCGGACGATCATGGCGATCCGCGCGCAGAGCGGCTACACGCCGTGTGTGTTCCGTCCGCCCTACGGCGCGTATGACCCGGCGGTCGTGGACGCCGCCCGCTCGCTGGGCCTGGCGACGGTGCTGTGGAACGTTGACCCCGCCGACTGGGCGGCCCCGCGCGCGAGCGCGATCGAGCAGCGCATCCTCGCGCAGGTGCGGCCCGGCTCGATCATCATCTCCCACGACGGCGGAGGCCCGCGGGGCCAGACGCTCGCTGCCTATCCCGCGGTCATCGCAGCGCTGCGCAGGCGCGGCTATGAGATCGTGACGATCACCGAACTGCTCGGCTTCCGTCCGGTGTACGTGCCGTGCATCCGCCTGTGCGCGGGGATAGCGCTACCGCGCAGCGCGCTTCCGCGCGGTGCGATCGTGGAACGCGCTCGGTAGGGCGCAGCGCTCGCACGCCGCGAGGATCTGAGAGCCTGTCGGCGATGATCATCGACGCGTGGATGCAGCACCCCACCCGGCGGTTCCTGAGCGAGGACATGTTCGCGTCGATTCGCCGCTGGAGCGGGGGAGAGATCCCCGACGGCGAGCTGCCGCTCGAGTTGAGCGTGGAAGCGATGGACGCCGCCGGCGTCGGCTTCGGCCTGCTGACCGCGTGGCATGCGCCGCATGCGGGTCCGCTGATCTCAAACGACGAGGTCGCCGGTTGGGTGCGCGCGCGACCCGACCGCTTCGCGGGGCTCGCAGCGGTACCCCTCGACCGGCCGATGGACGCGGTGCGTGAGCTGCGCAGATGCGTGAGCGAGCTCGGCCTCATCGGGCTGCGCATGCTGCCGTGGCTGTGGGAGGCGCCACCGACCGACCGCCGCTTCTACCCGCTGTACGCCGCCTGCGTGGAGCTCGGCGTGCCGTTCTGCACGCAGGTCGGCCACACCGGCCCGCTGCGCCCTTCCGAGCCCGGCCGCCCGATCCCGCACATCGACCAGATCGCGCTGGACTTCCCGGAGCTCGTGATCGTGGGCGGGCACATCGGATATCCGTGGACGGAGGAGATGGTCGCGGTCGCACGCAAGCACGAGAACGTCTACATCGACACCTCCGCTTACACGAGCCGGCGGCTGCCGGCCGAGCTCGTCGCCTACCTGCACACGCGCGGCGGGCGCCGCAAGGTGTTGTTCGGGAGCAACTACCCGATGATCGCCCCCGCCAAGGCGCTCGACGGCCTCGACGAGCTGGGCCTGGACGCGGAGACGAGGGCCCTCTACCTGGAGGGCAACACGCGACGGGTGTTCGGTCTGGGCGCGCCCGCGGTCGCGGCATAGCTGCGCGGCGCGTAAGATACCCTGGTCCCGCTCGAGGCTTCGAGCAGGAGCACATCTAAAGCGAGCGCCCGTAGCTCAGTGGTCAACGGTTCTCTTCGGGGAGCCAAAGAGCAGCGGTCTTTCAAGCCGCAGGCCGCGGGTTCGATTCCCGCCGGGCGCACTCCGCAAACGCGGCGAATCCCTCGGATTCCGCGCGAAAGCTCAGGTCGGACCTCGGCCCAAGTACCGCCTGGCGCCGCCCGAGACCGCCCGTCGCTGTTGCGTGGGCCTCCCGTTCGTTCCCTGACCTCAAGTACCGGATCGGAATATGGGCCAGCCGATCTCGGTCTCCCATTGGTCCGGGTCGTCCGCGTCGAGAAAGCCGACTACGTAGTACTCGCGCAACGGGCCCTCGACGCTGATCTCGTGTCTCATCGCGTGGGCGCCGAGCTCGCCGTAGGTGAGAGCAGCATCGCCGAGCGGGCCGCGATGGAGCATGATCGCGAGCTCCGCCTGCGGGATCAACAGCGGCTCGATGCGTCCGATCGCGCGAGCTGCGCCCTCTGTCGGGATGAATACGGTCGCTTCGCCGCGCCCGTGCTGGAAGATCTCGCCTGCGTACATCCCACCGGTCGGCCCTGCTGGCTGCAGGCCTTGAGCGCGAACCATGGCCTGCAGCTCGCCCAGCGCTCCCTGCCACCAAGCCAAAATGTCTTCTCGGTCGACCGTCTCGTGGATGGCGATAGCTGAGGTCGCCGGGACGGTGCGATGCGTTACCGGTTCGGGAGCCGGCGCTCGCTCCAGTAGCTCGCGTAGCTCGCCGACCGCAGCGCTCGTCACGGCCAGGTTGGCCTCGAGACGATCGAGATGGCCGGCGATCAGCAGGTTGCGCGCCTCCGGGTCGGGGGCTAGGAGTACTGACTTGACATCCGCGACGGGCATCTGCAGATCCCGTAGTCGGCGGATGACCTGCGCAACGGGAATCTGATCCTCGGAGTAGTAGCGATAGCCGTTGCCCGGGTCGACCGCGCTGGGCTCGAGCAGCCCGACGTCGTGGTAATGGCGGAGCGTCTTGACGCTGAGCTGCGACGCGCGCGAGAAGTCGCCGATCGTGACGCGGGTTCTCATAAGCGCAGTATCGACCCTCCCCTTGCCGGAGAGTCAAGTCGAAATCCAGCCCTTGACTCTCCCGCCAGAGGAGACCGCAGACTTTACGTCGCCGCCCCTTTGGCGGCGATTTGAACCACAACCAAGGAGGCTCCCATGGGCACCAGCACCGTTCTTCAGGGGATCGTCGCCGAGCATGTCGCGGCCGTCAACGCGTTCGATGAGGACGCGATCGTGGCCACCTTCGCCGATGACGCATTCGTCAACGACGCCCGCCGGGAGTTCTGGGGCAGCGACGCGATCCGTCGTTGGGTCGCCAAGGAGATGGTCGGCGACAGGGTGACAATCGATGTCACCGAGGTGGTCGAGCATCACGGCCAGACGATCGTGCGTGGCCGCTACGACGGGACGTTCGACAAGACCAACCTTCCTGACGAGCTGATCCTGACCAACTACTTCACGGTCCGCGACGGAAAGATCGTCAGCCTGATCGTGATCCTCAACACGCCGGCGTATTGAACGTCGCACAACCGAACGGCCACGATCAATGAGCACTAGCTCGCCTGCGTCGCCAGCTCGCCCTTCAGGCGCTCGGCGTGGCCGGTCGCGCCGAACTCCGTGAACATACGGTGCGCCTCGCGGAGCTCTCGCTCGCGCTCCTCCTCGTCGCCGTTCTGACGCGCCAGCTCGGCGAGCTCGACGTGGAGCGCCGCCTCGATGCTGCACATGCCGGTTTCGCGCGCCAGCTCGCTCGCACGTTGGAGCGCCGACTCGATCTCCTCGCGTGCAGCGAGGCCCTCGGATGCCAGCAGAATCCGTGCCAGGACCACGTTTGCGACCGCCTCCGCTGCCTGGCCGCGACTGCGCACAAGCGCAACAGCGTCGCGGAGTAGCCTCGTCGCCCGCTCCGCATCTCCGAGTCCCAGGTAGGCCTCCCCGAGGGCGATCAGACACCAGCCCTCGGAATCGACGGCAGTCCTGCGCTCTCTGGAGATCGCCTGCGATTGCTCGATCGCCTCGACTGCCTGCCGCCATTCCCCACGCATGCCGGCGGCGAGACCCATCCAGTACCACGACCACGTGCGGGAGAACGAGTCGCCGATCCGCTCTGCGATCGCCAGCGCCTGTTGGGCGTGAGCCATGGCCCGCTCAGCGTCTCCGCACCAGTATGCGTGCCACGTGCTCCACATGTGGCCCCAGCCGACCGTCTCGGTCGCGCCCTGCTCGCCGGCCATCTTTATCCCGCGCTCGATCAGCGCGCCTCCCTCCTCGAGCCGGCCCAGATCGCACAGGTACCCACCCTGTTGCACGAGGGAGTTGGCGAGCGGGCAGTCGTTTATGAGCCCGGCCCCGATCGTGGGATCACCGTCCGCCAGTTCGATCGCACGCTCGAGGACGGCCACCCCCTCGCGGTGCTCGCCGGTCAGGAAGAAGGAGTAGGACGCGGTGGAAACGATCATGTAGAGCGCGGGATCGCCGGATTCCTCCGCCAGGGCGATCGCCTGGCGAGCGAGCGCGGCGGCCTCGCGATTCTCCCCGTCAACGGTTGATCTGATGGTGCTGTAGGTGAGGAGGAGGATCGCCCGCGACCAGATGTCCTGTCCCCTGGAGGCCAACCGCTCGGCCTCGGTGAAGAGCGCCTCCGCCTCCTCGTGCGAGATTCCGAGACGAAACCCGTAGCTCAGAGACTGAATGCGCGCCGAGAGCCCGAGCGCCGCCGTCTCCTCGGAGTCGGGCAGGGAATCGGTCAGCTCGCGCACCTTCCGCCAGTGGCGCAGCGACGCCGTCGGGTCATTTGTCCCGGTCCACGCGCCGGCGCGCGCGTTCCAGCGCGCCGCCTCGAGAGCCTCACCGGCGCGCTCCCAATGATGGGCCAGCAGCGCGGCCCACTCGTCCAGCCGCGCCGGGTGCTCCTCGGCGATCGCTCGGGCGACCGCCGCGTGGGCGGCGGACCGGCGCTCCCCGAGCTGCGAGCCGTAGGCCACCTCCTGGGTGAGGGGGTGCTTGAACGCGTAGATCGCCTCCGGATAGAGCTCTCGCTCGAAGACGAACTCACTCGCCACCAGATTGCGAAGCCCGTCCTCGAGCGACGCCGGCTCCAGCTCGACGACTCGCGCAAGCACGGGGCCCGGGCACTCCTTTCCGATCACCGCAGCCGCCTGGAGCACGGTCTTCTCGCGCTCCGGGAGCCGGTCGATCCGGGCCGACAGGACCGCCTGCACGCTTGCCGGCACCGCCCCCGCCGCGACCGGTCGTACGAGCCTGTATGCACCTCGCTCGCCCTCGAGGCTTGCCGCCTCGACCAGCGACTGCACAACCTCCTCGATGAAGAACGGGTTGCCGGCGGTGCGCTCGCGCACAAGGTCCGGCAGCCCATTGAGCGAGGGATCGGAGCCGAGCAGGTCCCGGAGCAACTCCTCGATCGCCTCCGGCCCGAGCGGCGCCAGCGCGATCTGGCGGTAATAGGACTTCGACATCCACGGGGCCTGGTACTCGGGCCGGAAGTTGAGGATGGTGAGGCCGCGCGTCCCCTGGGTGGCCTCGACGTGATTGGCGACGAACGCCTCGCTCGCGGGGTCGAGCCAGTGCAGGTCCTCAAACACGGTCACGCCAGGTTCGCGGGCGCTCTGGGCGCGGACCAGGCGCTTGGTGATGCCGAACACCTGGCGCTGGCGCGCCTCGGGGTCCATGCGCGGAGACGGGCGCTCGGGATCGGGCACGGCGAGGAAGTCGAAGATCAGCGGAAGGTCCTCGCCAAAGCTCTCGTCGAGCAGGAGGAGCTTGCCGGCGATCCGCTCGCGCGCGGTCTGGTGCGAGTCCAGGTCGGTCACGTCGAAGTACGAGCGCATGATCTGGAGCACCGGCATCAGCGGGATGGACTTGGCGTGTGCCTGGCCGGAGGTGTGGTAGACGGGGATCCCCCTTGCCCGGCAGCGCCGCGCGAACATGTCACACAGGCGGCTCTTGCCGACGCCGGCGTCGCCCACGATCCCGATCACCTGCGGCTGGCCGGCGAGGGCCTGCTCCCGGGCACTCTCGAGCAGCCGCAGCTCGTCGTCGCGGCCGACGAATCTCGAGAAGCCGCGCGCGCGTGAGACGTCCAGCCGCCCCCGGGCGGCACCGACACCGGTCAGTTCGTGGACGCGCAGCGCCCGGCTCGCACCCTTTACCTGGAACTCGCCCAGGTCGGTGAGCGCGAGATAGCCCTCCGCGAGTGACGCAGTGTGTTCAGTGAGGTATGCCTTGCCAGGCTCGGCGAGCTGCTCCATGCGTTGTGCTAGCCCCACCGTGTGGCCGATCGCGGTGTAGTCCATGGCCAGGTCCTCGCCGATCGCGCCCACGACCACCTCGCCGGAGTTCACGCCCATGCGAACTGAGAAGCTGAGACCCTGCTCGCGTCGGAGCTCCGCCGCGTAGGAGGCGAGCTCCTCTTGGAGGTGAAGCGCCGCGTAGCAGGCGCGCTGGGCGTGGTCCTCGTGGGCGATCGGGGCGCCGAAAAGGGCCATGATGCCGTCGCCGGTGAACTTGTCCACGGTACCCTCGAACCGATGGACGCCTTCGCAGAGGATGGCAAAGAAGCGCTCCATGGTCCGTCGCCACTGCTCGGGGTCGCTTCGCTCGGCGAGCTCCATCGAGCCCATCACGTCGGCGAACAGCACCGTCACCTGCTTTCGCTCCCCCTCAAGCGCACGCTGGCCAGCGCGAATCTTCTGGGCGAGGTGCTCGGGGACGTGGGAGCGGGGATCTGGCGGAGCGATGAGTCCGCTCCTCGCCACGCCTGCCGGCGGAGTCAGCTCTTGGCTGCAAGCGTTACAGAACTTCTGGCCAGCGGGGTTTGAGGTGCCGCAGCTCGGACACGGCGACGCGCCGATGAGTGACGTTGCGCAACTTCCGCAGAATCGCGCTTCCGAGGGGTTGGGGTGACCGCAGCTTGGACAGTCCATGTTTGGCCGAGACGACTTCGGGCGAGGTGAGCGTACCCCACAACGTCGCGCACGTCCCCGCGATACGCTGGTCGCGCTTTCACACCGCAGGCCGCGGGTTCGATCCCCGCCGGGCGCGCTCCCGCCGAACGCGGCGGATCCGCATAGATTCGGTGCGGCGATGAGTTCGCACTCGCGCGTCGGTCTGAGTACTGGGCGCCGAGCAGCGGCCACCGGCGGTCTGCGACCGCCGCCTACCCAGACGTGAGCAACGGCCAGGAGGTAAAACGATGCACGAGCACAAGGTCGGAACCCGAGAGGAATGGCAGGCGGCGCGCGCTGAGCTCGCGGAGCTCGAGTCCGAGCACGCCGAGCTCGGCCGCAAGGCGACCGAGCAGCGCCGGCAGCTTCCCTGGGTGGCGGTGGAGAAGGAGTACCGGTTCGACACCGAGCACGGGAAGAAGACGCTCCCCGAGCTCTTCGACGGGCGCTCGCAGCTGCTCGCCTACAACATCATGTTCGGGCCCGACTACGCGGTCGGTGCGTGCCCCGGGTGCTCGAACCTGGGGGACGAGCTCGACGCCACGCGCGTGCATCTGGACCACCGCGACGTGACGCTCGTCTGCTTCTCGCGAGCGCCGATCGATCGGCTCATGGCCTACAAGCAGCGGATGGGGTGGCAGTTCCCCTACGTCTCGACCTACGGGACGGAGTTTCCCTTCGACTTCGGGCTCGCCCTCACGCCCGAGCAGGCGAAGGAGATCCCCGAGGTCAAGGCGATGATCGAGCACCCCCCCGAGTGGATGGAGGAATGGGGGCGGCAGACCGGAGCCAAGCTCGAGGACGGCCTGCGCGAGGCTCCCGGCTTCATCGCTTTCGCGCGCGAGGACGGAGGCGTCTACCACACCTACACGGTGACGGCACCAGACCGGTTCGTCGCGCCCTACAACTCGTTCCTGCTCGAGCGAACGCCGAAGCCGCAGCCGGAGGAGCCGCGCGCCTGGCGCAAGGACGAATACCCGAGCTGATCGCCCGGCGCGGTCAATGCGCCAGCGCCGGGACCGCGGCCGGGTCGAGCTTCTGCACCCCCGATCGCAGCAGCACGCTGCTCAGCAGCGCGCCTACGAAGAAGATCCCCGCCGCCCACGAGAACGCGGTCGTGTAGCCGTGCACCGCCGCGGCTGCGACCGTGCTCGGGGTTGGCCCTCCGTGGGAGGCGACGAAGCCCGTGGCGGCGCTCGCCGACAGCGTGCTCAGCAGCGCGACACCGACCGACCCGCCGACCTGCTGCATCGTGTTCACGAGCGCCGAGGCCACCCCGGCATCCTCCGGGCGCACGTCCCCGGTGGCTGTGGCCATCGACGGCGCGAACACCATGCCCAGGCCCACGCCCATCACCAGCAGCGCCGGCAGAACGTGGGTGGCGTAGCTCGTGTGCACGCCTACGCGCGTCAATATCAGCATCGCGATGCCCGCCATGACCATGCCCGTGGGGACCAGCGGGCGGGGCCCGGTGCGCGGCAGCACACGAGTGCTCATGAGCGTCGCCGAACTCACGACCGCCGCCATCATCGGCAGAAATGCCAGCCCGGTTTTCACGGGGCTGAAGCCGAGGGTGCTCTGCAGGTAGTAGGTGAGGAACAGGAACACCCCGAAGACCCCGGACCCGGATATGCCGACGGCCAGGAAGGAGCCGCCGCGGTCACGGTCCAGTACCACCCGAAGCGGAAGCAGCGGATGCCTCCCCCGCGCCTGCAGCGCGAGGAACGCGGTAATCAGAACGGCGCTCACCGCGAGCGAGCCGATCGTCAGCGGCGCCCCCCAGCCGTGGGTCTCGGCGTTGGAGAAGCCGTAGACGAGCGCGAACAGACCGGTGGTGGCTGTCGCCGCACCCGCCAGGTCGAGCTTCGGACGGACCGCGGGACGCTCGTTGAGGAGCAGCACGATCGCGGCCGCCGCTGCGGGCACCGCGAACACGAGATTCACGAACAGCGTCGAGCGCCAGTCGAGGTACTCGGTCAGCACGCCACCGACCGCAGCCCGATCGCGCCACCCCCGCCGGCGATCGCGCCGAAGATGCCAAACGCGCTGCCCCGCTCCTTGGGGTCGGTGAACGTCGTCGTCAAGATCGACAGCGCCGACGGTGCGAGCAGCGCGCCGAAGACGCCCTGCAGCACGCGCGCTGCCACCAGTACCTCGAAGCTCTGCGCGAGCCCGGCCATCGCCGAGGCGACGGCAAAACCGATCAGCCCGGCTATCAGCGCCCGCTTGCGCCCAAAGTAGTCGCCGATCCTCCCGCCGATGAGCAGCAGGCTGCCGAATGCCAGCGCATACGCGGTGACGACCCACTGCCGGCTGCCGTCCGAGAAGCCGAGAGCGCGCTGAGCCGACGGCAGGGCGATGTTCACGATCGTCGCGTCGAGGACGACCATCAGCTGGGCGACGCTGACCATCGCGAGAATCAGCCACCGGCGCTCGTGCTGCTTGGAGGATGTCTCAGGGTTCATGTTCGTCTCACGTTCGGTATGTGGAGGTGGACACTCAAAGTGGAGCCGTGGTCTCAACTTCCCGCCACCATAACACATAACCGGAGCATCTGCCTCCACTTGGACAAAACTTCTCCACTTGGAGCGACGCCCTCCACTTTGTTACGATAGGTGCATGGCCACGATCTCCGAGCGACCGCTTAGAAGGGACGCCGAGCGCAACCGCCAGCGCATCCTCGACAGCGCCCGCGTGCTGTTCGCCGAGCGCGGGCTCGGCGCCTCCCTCGACGAGATCGCCCGGCACGCCGACGTCGGCGTCGGGACGGTCTACCGCCGCTTCCCCGACAAGGAGCAGCTGATCGATGCCCTCTTCGAGGAGCGCCTGGGCGAGATACTCGCTGCGGCCACCGCGAGCCTCGAGATGTCCGACCCGTGGGCGGCGTTCGCGCAGTTCCTCGAGCGCTCGATGGAGCTGCAGGTCGAGGACCGGGCGCTGAAGGAGCTACTCCTGAGCACCACCGCCGCTCACGAGCGCATCGAACGCGGGCGCCAGCAGATCCAGCCGGTGGTGGCCGCGATCCTCGGACGCGCCCAGCAGGCGGGGGTGGTGCGGGAGGACCTCGCCATCTCGGACCTGTTGCTGTTGCAGCACGGCATCGGCGAAGCCGCCGCGTACACCCGCGAGGCCGCACCTGAGGCGTGGCGGCGCATGATGCTGATCGCGCTCGACGGCCTACGCCCGGACCGGCGCCGGCCGTCGCCGATGCCCGTTCCCCCGCTCGACGATGAGCAGGTCGTCTGCTCGATGCGCGACTGGGGCCTGCGCCGCCGCCGCTGATCGCTCGCCCGGCCGCGCGCTCGCTCGGCTCAGAGGCGCGGCTTGCCGGCGAACGGCAGCCGCTTGTGACAGGTGTGGTAGGTGCGCGTTCCGGCGATGATCGCGCCGGCCGTCGTGATCACCGTGATCTTCACGCGAACGGTTCCCGCCGGCAGGCCGCGCAGGTTTATCGGTGCCGCGAACTGGCCTCCGTGGCTTTTGACGACGCCGACCTGCTTGCGGTTGAGGAACACGATCGCCACGGTGTAGGAGATGCCCTTGTAGTGGCGGATGTGGATGATGAAATGACGTTTCGACAGGCAGACGTGCGTGGAGGGGAGACCCTGTATCGCCCCGTGCGGGCCGAACGCGGGAGGCACCTTCGGTGTCGTCGTGTTCGGCGGAGGCGGCGGGGGGGTGGTCGTCGGCGTGCCGACCTTGATCGCCGCCGCGCTCGGCGGTGCCTCGAGCGAGAAGTAGGTCGAGCCACCGGGCGGGATCGCCGGCGAGAAGTTCACGGTCCCGCCGCTCGTATCCGTCGATATGCCGGAGAACCAAGACGTCGGGCCCTCGTAGCCGTTCTGCCGGTCGCCCCTGGGCCATGGCAGCGCGCTGGTGGCGCCCCCCTCGGTGTAGTTGGCGGGCTCGCCGGGAGGCGGTGGGAAGGAGCACGCGAGGCTTTGGCCGCCGCACGTCGTGCCGGCGGGCGAGCCCGGCGCGGGCACGCAGCCCGACGGAAGCGGCGCCGTGCCGGGGTTGCAGATCCCGTCGGCCTCGAACCCGAACAGCGAGGTGCCCGGCGCGGAAAGCGGCAGCGCTGTGATCGAGTTCGACGAGCTGTTCTGCACGCCGATCAGCGAGTCGTCGGACATCTCGTACGGGCTCTGCGTCGTGTCCTGGGTGACCACCGGTGCGCCGGCATTGGTGACGGTGACCAGGAACTGGCAGCCCGCGTCCGCGTCGACCGGCGGGCACTGCCCGAACAACGCCGCCTGCGCCGATGGCGCTCCCGAGATCGCGACCGCGCCGGCCACGAGTGTCACCGCCAGCGCACCGCGCGCACAGATCGAGCCTCTCATGGCCGCGATCGTACCCGAGAGCGTCTGCTCGCGGCGTCTCGTGTTCTCCTCGAGGTTGACATTCTGCGTAAAACGTGGTTTATGTGGTGGGGAATCGACTCCACTCCGCCGGGTGCGGGGAGGTGCCGACAGAACCGAGGGGATAGAGGGCATGGAGATGAGGTCAAGCGGGAGGCGCGACCGGGAGCGGCAGGCACCTGCGCGAGTCGCTGCCCCGGCGGGGGGTGTGCGCCGATGAGTCGCGGCGTGTGCCACGAGCAACGGATGCTTCGCTCTCTGCATGGCCGCTGGCCCTACCGCCGCTCTCACTGCCGCCACGACCTGCACTGGGTCGTTCGCCTCAACGCGCACAGATGCTGGTGCGCGAGCAGTCGCTCGCACACGCCGTCGGCCCTGCCGACGTGCGGGCGCCGGCGGCAGACCGGCTAGGCGAGACGCCTACAGCGGCGCCGTCGCCGGCGCTGACGGGGGAGCGCTCTGCGCGCTGAGCCCGTCGGCCCGCGCGGCGTTCTCGGCGATCGCGTCGATCAGCGTCGGCCACACCGCTCGCGGCAGGTCATGGCCCATGCCGGGAACGTTGAGCAGCCTCGCGTTGGGGATCGCGCGCGCGGTCGCGCGCCCGCCGGACGGCGAGACCAGGCGGTCGGCGGTCCCGTGGATGACGAGCGTCGGCACGTCGATTCGGCGAAGTTCGGCGGTGCGATCGCCGGAGGCGATGATCGCTGCCAGCTGGCGGCCGGCACCCTGGGGATCGTGGTCGCGGTCATAGCTCGCGGCGGCGAGCTCGCGTAGGTCGGCGGGGTCGCGCGGGAGCCCGGGCGAGCCGATGGCCGTGAACACCCGCTCCATGTGCGCGATGAACGCCTCGCGCTCCTGAGGGGCACGGCGCAGAAACACCGAGTACACGCGCAGCGCCGGCTGGCCGCTGCGCAGGCTGCCGGTCGCGGACATGATCGAGGTGAGCGAGCGCACCGAAGCGCGGTGGCGCGCCGCGAGCGTCTGCGCGATCATGCCGCCCATCGACGCTCCGACAACGTGCGCAGGCGAGATCCCGAGCGCGTCGATCAACGCGGCGGCGTCCTGCGCCATGTCGGCGAGCGAGTAGTGCGCGGCATGCCTCGAGCGGGTCAGCAGCTGGCGGATCGTGGGCGGCGCACCGACCATGTGCGTGGAGCGCCCGATGTCACGGTTATCGAAGCGAATGACGAACAAGCCGCGCTCGGCGAGCGCGCGGCAGAAGTCCTCATGCCACGCGACCATCTGCGTGCCGAGGCCCATCACAAGCAGCACCGGCGGATCGGAGCGCTGGCCGAACGTCTCATAGCAGAGCGTCACTCCACGCCCCACGTCGCAGAACTGCTCAGGCACGATCCGCTGACTGTAGCGAGTGCTCGCTAGGATCGGATTTGCAATGGCCCTCACACGCGCATCGAGCGATTCGCAGAAGGGGGTGCCCGCGCTCGAGGATCTCGAGATCCGCAGGCTCTCGATCGACACGATCCGCGGCCTGTCGATGGACGCGGTGCAGAAGGCCGACTCTGGGCATCCGGGGACCGCGATGGCGCTTGCGCCGCTCGGCTACCTCCTGTTCAACGAGTTCCTGCACGTCGATCCGCAGGAAACCGCGTGGCCGGATCGCGACCGCTTCGTGCTGAGCGCAGGCCATGCGTGCGTCCTGCAGTACTCGCTCCTGCACCTCGCCGGCTTTGACCTGAGCCTGGAGGAGCTCCAACAGTTCCGCCAGTGGGGGTCGCGCACGCCGGGGCATCCCGAGCGCGGCCACACGCCGGGCATCGAGGTCACGACCGGACCGCTCGGACAGGGCTTCGGCAACGCCGTCGGCATGGCGCTCGCGGAGCGCTTCCTCGCAGACCGCTACAACCGGCCAGGCCACGAGATCGTCGATCACCACACCTACGTGATCTGCTCCGACGGAGACCTGATGGAGGGCGTCAGCCAGGAGGCCGCGTCGATCGCCGGGCACTTTCGGCTCGGCAAGCTCGTCGCCTGCTACGACGACAACCACATAACGATCGACGGCACCACCGCGATCTCCTTCGACGGCGAGGACCACCTCGCGCGCTTTCAGGCGAACGGCTGGCACGTGCAGCGCGTCGAGGACTCCGAGGACGTCGAGGTGCTCCAGAGCGCGATCGCGGCGGCGCGCGATGAAGTCGAGCGGCCGTCATTCATCGCGATCCGCTCGCACATCGCGTATCCAGCGCCGAACGCCGTTGACACGGCCAAGGCGCATGGCGCGCCGCTGGGCGCTGATGAGGTGAGAGCGGCCAAGCTGGCGATGGGCTTCGATCCCGAGCGCGACTTCGCCGTCGAGGACGCGGTGTATGAGCACATGTCGCTGCGCGAGCGCGGCGCCGACACGCGCGCGCGCTGGGGTGAAGCATTCGAGTCCTGGCGCGAGGTCTCCCCGGACGCGGCGGAGGACTGGGATCGCGCGTGGGCGGGACGCCTGCGCGACGGCTGGCGCGAGTCGCTACCGAGCTTCGCCGCGGGCGAGAAGATCGCCACCCGCGCGGCCGGCCAGAAGGCGATGTCTGCTTTTGCGCAGTTCGCCCCGACGATGATCGGCGGCGCAGCCGATCTCGTCGAGTCCACCAAGACGGTCTTCGAGGGAGGCGGTGAGTTCTCGAGCGTGCACGCGGGACGCAACGTGCCGTTCGGCATTCGCGAGCACGCGATGGGCGCGATCGTCAACGGCGCGTGCGCGCACGGCGGGATCGTCAAGCCCTATGGCTCCACGTTCTTGATCTTCTCCGACTACATGCGCGCCTCGGTGCGCCTCTCGGCGCTGATGGCGCTGCCGGTCGTGTGGGTCTGGACGCACGATTCGGTTGGTCTCGGCGAGGACGGCCCGACCCATCAGCCGATCGAGCACTACGCGGCCCTGCGCGCGATCCCGCGGCTGTGGGTGATCCGCCCCGCCGACGCGAACGAGACCTCGGCCGCGTGGCGGGTCGCGCTCGAACGCGAGGACGGGCCGGTCGCGCTGCTGCTCTCGCGCCAGGGAATTCCGGTGCTCGACCGTTCCGAGACCGCGCCCGCGGAGCTGCTCGAGCGTGGCGCGTACGTGCTCTGGGACTCGCCGGCAGGCGACTCGGGCGCGGGCCCTCCGCAGCTGATCCTGATCTCCACCGGCGCAGAGGTGGCGCCGACGCTCGAGGCGGCTCGGACGCTGGCCGATGAGGGCGTGCGCACACGCGTGGTCTCGATGCCCTGCATGGATCTCTTCGAGGAGCAGACGGGCGAGTACCGCGAGCAGGTGCTGCCCCGGCTCTGCGCCGCGCGACTCGCGATCGAGCCCGGCGCGAGCATGAGCTGGTGGAAGTGGGTGGGCAGCGTGGGGGCGGTCCTGGGCCTCGATCGATTCGGCGCCTCCGCCCCGGGTACCACCGTTCTTGAGAAGCTCGGCTTCACCGCCGAGAACATCGCGGCGCGCGCGCGAGCCGTGCTGGAGCCACGAGACTGAAGGAGTCGATGATGCCCTCCGATGCCCCTCCACTGCAGCGCCTGTCGGAACTCGGGCAGAGCGTGTGGATCGACAACCTGTCGCGCGAGAGCACGCGTGGCGCGCACCTGCAGCAGCTGATCGACGAGTACTCGGTGGTGGGAGCCACCTCCAACCCGACGATCTTCCAGAAGGCGATGACCGCGGGAAGCGCCTACGACGAGCAGCTGCACGAGCTCGCGGCCGAGGAGAAGGATGTCGAGGAGACGTTCTGGACGCTCGCCGAGCAGGACATCCGCGATGCGTGTGACCTGTTCCGCGCGGTGTGGGACGGAGGCGGCGGGCGCGACGGGTACGTGTCGCTCGAGGTCGATCCGAGGCTCGCCTACGACGCGCTTGGAACCTTCCGCGAGGCGATGCGCCTGCACGAGCTCGTCGATCGTCCCAACCTGCTCGTCAAGATCCCCGCGACGAGGCCCGGGCTTGCGGCGATCGAGGACGTGATCGCAAAGGGCCGCTCGATCAACATCACGCTGATCTTCTCCCTGCAGCGCTACGCCGAGGTCGCCGAGTCCTACGTCCGCGGCATCGAGCGGCTCATCGCCGAGGGTGGCGATCCCACGAGGGTCGCCTCGGTCGCGAGCTTCTTCGTCTCGCGGATCGACACCGAGGCGGACAGACGCCTGGATGAGATCGGTGGCCACGACGAGCTCAAGGGCTCCCTCGCGATCGCCAACGCGAAGCTCGCATACCGGCATTACCTGGAGCAGTTCTCAGGCCCGCGCTGGGAGTACCTCGCCGGCAAGGGCGCGAGCCCCCAGCGCGTGCTGTGGGCCTCGACCTCCACCAAGAACCCCGCCTACCGCGACACGCTGTACGTCGATGAGCTGATCGGGCCGGACACGGTCAACACGATGCCCGAGGAGACGATCATGGCCTACCAGGACCACGGCGAGCCGCAGGCGCGGCTGCAGAGCGGCCTCGAGCAGGCGCAGCAGGTGCTGGAGTCGCTGCGTGCGGCGGGCGTCGACTACGACGAGGTGACCGAGACGCTCGAGCGAGAGGGCGTCGAAAAATTCTCGGCCTCCTTCGAGCAGCTGCTGGAGGCGCTGAGCGCGAAGCAGCGCGCGCTCGCCGTCGCCTGAGCGCGAGCCGGATAGCGGGGCCGCTCAGAGCCCTGGGCCGCCGGCCGCGGGCGTCAGCTGTAGGGGATCGGGATCAGCACGCTGATCCGCAGGGGTCCGGACGGGAACGCGCTGGCGTGCACCGTGTACACGCGGAAGCTGCGGCCGCGGTAGGTGAACGGGCCGCTCTGCGGCACGGTGCCCGGTTGGGGACCGAGGCTGTTCTTGACGAGCTGCGTACCCATGTACATCAGCACGCTGAGACCAGCCAGGCGCTTGGTCAGGCGCAGGTAGCCCTCGTCGTCCTGGATCGAGAGCACGAAGTTGCCGATCGGGCGCCCGCCCGAGCGCAGCGCCGCGCGCACCGGCGCGAGCACGTACGGGCCGCCGACGTCGGCCAGCAGCCGCGCGCCGGAGCTGACCCTGAGGCGCACGATGTGCTGGTTGAGCAGCCGTTCGACCGCCGCGCGCGTCGCCGCAGGATCGCGACGCGCGACCGCTGCAAGCAGCGCGCTGTCGCGCTGCACCCGGCGCACCTGCGGCATCGTGCGCGCGCCGGCCTCCCCCGCGTAGATCAGGTGCGCGACGCTGCTCAGCGTGTTGACGGTCGTCTCTTCGCTGTTCGCGCCGCAGTATGCGCTCGCGGAGCGCACCGACTTGAGCAGATACACGCGCAGCGAGCCCGACGGGAAGGCCTGCGCGGCGAAGGAGGTGTACTGGTAGAGCACGTGGTGATGGGTGAGCGTCCCCTGCGCCGGGAGCGTTCCCCGCGGCAGCGCAAGCGAGCCGCCGACGCTGCGATCGTGCTCGCGCAGCGCGACCAGCCCCTGCCCGATGCCGTTGGACTCGGCCACGAACCCCTGATCGGACCACACGCTCGCGACGTAGCTTCCGATCGGGCGGCCTCCCGCGCCCGTGATCGTGCCGCGGAACGGCGCGAGCCCGGGACCGCCGGCGTCGGCGAGGACGCGCCCGCCGCGAAGCACCCGCAGGTTCGTCAGGCGCCCGCCCGCGACGAGCGCACGGGCGGCCGCATGCGTCGCGGCCGGATTGCCGGCTTCGACGCCTTCGCGCAGGGGTCCCGAGTGCGCGATCACTGTCCGCGCAACTTCGGTGCGTTCGCTTGTGACACCCTCGTGGTAGACGCGGCGCACGACCCGCCCGAGCGCGAAGAGGACCGCCTCGGGGCAGCTCATGGGTGTGCTGCTCGTGCGCGCCACCGGACCCCCCTTGGCGCTCGAGCCGCAGCTGCAGAGCGCGGCGAGCAGGGTGAGGATCAGCGCAAACGCGACCGCGGCGCGAGCGACCGTGGCGCGGCCGACCATCGAGGACTCCCGCATCGCCCGAACCATCTCCGCACAGTCTAAGTCGCCGCTAATCGCGGCGTGAGACTCCTCACAGCGGCGATCGCTCGAGGTAGCGCAGCGGCGCGAGGCGAGCGCGTGCGCGGGCGCGCCCGTTTTAGGGTCACGGTGTGGCACTCGCGCTCATAACCGGCGCCTCGACCGGCATCGGACGGGCCACCGCGCTGCGCCTGGCGGGCGCCGGCTGGACGGTGCTCGCGGGCGTGCGCGACGAGACCGCCGGCGCGAGCCTGCTCGAGGAGTCCGGGTCGAGCGGAGGCGTGATACCGCTGACGCTCGAGGTCACCGACGCGGCGTAGATCGCGCAGGCCGCCGAGCGCGTCGAGCACGCGGTGAGCGCGAGCGGTTCGCCGAATGCCGGGCTCGATGCGCTCGTGTCACGCGAACACGCTCGTGGTGGCCAGTGGACGGGTTGGCGCTTCGATCGCGCCGGCGCCCGGGCGCTACGGTGTAGCGAGCCAGCTGATGGAACGCTCCTCGCAAGCCGCAGCTCCCTCGGCGCAACTGCCGAGCCCCCCGTCGGAACTCAGAGCCTGGCTGCTCGCCTGCGCGATCGGGGTGCTCGGGGTGGGCGTGGCGATCGCGGCGCTGACCGGAGCATTCGCAGGCCCACCGGCGCTCGCGCCGCCTCCTGTGCTGATCGTCGCGCCGACCCCCGTCGCTTCACCCACAGCGGCCGCGAGCGCGCTCGCAGCGGTGCGCGGCTCAAGCGCTGCGCGCCGGCGGCCAGGGACCGGGACGAGCGGGCTCGAGCGCGCGCCGCGGGTGCACATACCGACGCGCTGGATGGAAGGCTTCTACCCGATCTATGAGACCGCGCAGAGCACCTTCGGCGTGAACTGGCTGCTGCTGGCCTCGATCCACATGCAGGAGACCGCCTTCTCGACCGCGCCGAGCACCTATCACGGGCTTAACTTCGCCCACTGCTGCGGGGGACCGATGCAGTTCAACGTCACCAACGGGCGCGTGAGCACCTGGGATCTGGTGGCGCGCTCCTACGTGTACGCGCGACGCCCCTCGAGCTATGACCACCCGACCGCCACGCACCCGTCGATCTACGACGACTTCGACGCGATCATGGCCGCGTCGCACCTGCTGTCGGCCAGCGGTGCCGGCTATGCGCTCGACGGCTCGGCGTGGGCCGCCGCGTATGACTACTACGGGCACGACGCGAGCGGCGTCGCATATGCCGACGAGGTGCTCGCGCGCGCGATCGGCTGGTCCCAGCGCGGGTTCTGCATCAACTGCGGGGTGCAGCCGGCGATGCTCGAAGCGGTGCACGCGGCCTACGGCGCGCCGGTGCTCGCCGCGCTGCAAGCACTCCCGGCGCACG
>JAXDGS010000020.1:0-4543 GCA_034664905.1 Solirubrobacteraceae bacterium
GCCGGCTGCAGGCGCGCGCTGCGAGCTCAACCGTTGACGGTGTGCATGCTCGCCTCGTCGTAGCGCTCGCCTGCGGCCGCGGGCACCTGCTCGGCGATCCGCTGCACCTCTGCATCGCTCAACTCGATCTCGGCTGCTGCGAGGTTCTCCTCGAGGTAGGAGACGCGCTTGGTCCCGGGGATCGGAACGATGTGCTCACCGCGATGCAGAACCCAGGCGAGCGCGAGCTGGCCTGGGGTGATGCCCTTCTCGGCTGCGAGCTCCTTGACGCGCTCGGCGAGCTTGGTGTTCTGGCGCAGGTTCTCCCCCGTGAAGCGCGGACCGTGGCGGCGGAAGTCGCCCTCGTCGAGCTCCTCGGTCGATGAGAATCGCCCGGAGAGGAAGCCGCGGCCGAGCGGCGAGTAGGCGACGAGCGCGATGCCGAGCTCTTCGAGCGTGCCCATCACGTCGATCTCGAGTTCGCGCGTCCACAGCGAGTACTCGGTCTGCACGGCGGTGATGTGGTGCACCGCCTCGGCGCGGCGGATCGTCTCGGCGCTGGCCTCCGAGAGCCCGATGTAGCGGATCTTTCCCTCGGCGACGAGTTCGGCCATCGCGCCGACGGTCTCCTCGATCGGCGTGCTGCGGTCGACGCGGTGCTGGTAGTAGAGATCGATGTGCTCGACGCCGAGGCGCGCGAGCGACGCCTCGCATGCGGCGCGCACGTACTCGGGCCTGCCATCGATGCTCCTGCGGGGCGGATCGCCCTCGATCCTGATGCCGAACTTGCTCGCGAGGAACACCTGCTCGCGGCGCTCAGCGATGGCGCGAGAAACGAGTTCCTCGTTGGTGTGCGGGCCGTACATGTCGGAGGTGTCGAGGAAGTTGCAGCCGAGATCGAGCGCCCGCGCGATCGTGCGCAGCGATTCGCCTTCATCGGCGCTGCCGTAGAAGGCGGACATGCCCATACAGCCGAGTCCGATCGCGGAGACCTCGGGGCCGCGGGGGCCAAGCGTGCGCATCTTCATGGCGCTGTTCCTTTCGTGCAGGTGTGGATGCGGGTTCGCAGCACGGATATTGTCAGCAGAGATGTTTCCGCTGAACCTCCCGAACCTGCTGACGGTGCTCAGGATCATGCTCGTCCCTGCGCTTGTGGTGGCGCTGCTCGGGAACACGCCCGCGGGCGACGTGCTCGCGGCGGTGGTGTTCGCGCTGGCATCGCTGACGGACTTCATCGACGGCTACCTCGCGCGCGCGCGTGACTCGATCACGACGTTCGGCAAGCTGATGGACCCGCTCGCGGACAAGCTGTTGATCGTCGCGGCGCTGATCTCGCTCGTCTCCCTGCACAGGCTCGCGGCATGGATCGCGATGGTGATCATCACGCGCGAGCTCGCTGTCACGGTGCTGCGCCTCGGAGCGAGCCAGGCGGGCGTCGTGATCGCGGCGAACATGTTCGGCAAGGTCAAGACGTGCCTGCAGATCGCGGCGGTGCTCGCGGTCATCGCGGTGCACGGACGGCCGCCGTGGCTGCTCGCGCTGCTTTATCTGACGGTGCTCGTGACGACGCTGTCGGGGCTCGACTACTTCTTCGGCATGCGCCGGCGCATGCACCAGGCGGACGTTCAGGCCGGCGGCTGAGCCGGGGCGCGCGGCTCGAGCCACTCCTCGAGCGACGTGTGATGGGCGGCAGGAGCGCCCGACTCGATCTCGCTGCGTAGCTCGGCGAGCAGCCCGTGGCGCTCGGCGACGACGTTGTGCTGGTGGATCGTCTCGAGGTTCTCCTGACGGGCGGAGACGAAGCTCGCGCCGTCGAGCTGCGGAAAGACGCGCACCACGCCGGCGAGCATCTCGCGCACGCAGTCCTCGACGAAGCGCGGGCGGCGATGCGCCTTCTCGACCACCGCGACCTCGTCGGAGCGCTTCATCAGCTCGTAGATCTCAGAGGACATGCTCGCCTCTGCGATCTCGAGCAGCGTGGTGGCGTCGATCTCCGCGACGCACTCCTCGGTGCACCCGATTTCAAGCGTCGCGAGACCGCGCTGGTTGTGAGTGGCGATCGGCGTGCGCTCGAGGATCACGTCGATCTGCGCAGCCGAGAAGTGCTCGGCGAGCCGCTCGCGCGCGCGCGCTGCGACGAGCTCCTGCGCGCACGGGCAGGCGGTGATGCCGGTGGCGGAGACGCCGACGGTGCGGCGGGTGCCGTGCGCGAAGGCGACCGCGCGCCCGTGCAGGGTGTAGATCTCCTGTGTCCGTACGCCCGAGACGGGAGCGGGCTTGTGCTCGGGATAGCGCGCGGCGATCGTGACCTCGGCGCGCTCTGCTCCCTGGCGCGAGCGCACGAGCTCGGCGATGTGCTGCGCAAGCGTCTCGGCGCGGAACGGCGCCTCGCTGAGGACGACCTCGCCGATCGCTTCGTTGATCACCTCATCGAAGCGCGACATGTGCGCTCCCTTCTGCTCATGGCTGAGGTCGACGAAGCAGTCGAAGCGCGCGAAGAAGAGCTCCTCGCGGATCCGCACGACCTTCTCGACGCCGGTCACCCCCACCCGCGAGAGACCCACGCGGACACCCGGCACGCGCTGCTGGACGTCGTCGCCGGCGCCTGTCGTTGGAGACAACGAAGGGTTGATGCGCGTCACCTGCACGGAGGGCTAGCGTAGCGCGCGGCCGCGGCTGATTGCGTGGGCTTCGGCGCGAGGTTCCCCCGACCGGTGATTCTGGTATCAATCCGCCCTTAGCTCAGCGATGCGGCCCGGCGTATCGGCGCTCCGTCGCACGGGCTGCGGGAGAGGAAGCGAAGCTGGCGATGGTCAAAACGCAACGCACGGGGAGGCTTAGCGTAGGCACGGGAGGTCGGAGCGGGTCACCGTTTCGGCGAGGAGCCGGTTGGGGTGCTGGAGGATCCTTGTGAGCAAGAAGGCTGATGCTGCACCGGTTACGATGGACGCGGCGGTGATCGAGATCGAGGAGCTGGATGCGATCATCAGCGAGGGCCAGGAGAAGGGGGTCCTGACGGCTGAGGCGCTCGCGAGCGCGGTCGAGGAGGCCGAGCTCTCGAGCAAGCAGGCCGACGATCTGCTCGGCTACCTGGAGGAGCACGGCATCGAGGTAGTGCGCGCAGGCGATTCGGCGCCCGAGCTCGCGGTGCGGGGCGAGGGCGGCTCACCGGCGCTCGGCCCCGGCGATGAGGAGATCGAGCGCGCGCCCGATCCGCTGGCCGACCCGGACGGCGCCTCGGACGAGGACGACGATGAAGCGCCGGCAGCGCTGCGCTCGAGGCTCGGCGAGCTCAAGCGCCCGGAGCTCGACCTCAGCGCGGAGCCGACACTCGACTCGCTGCGGCTGTACCTGCGCGCGATCGGCCGCGTGCCGCTGCTAAGCGCCGTGGAGGAGGTCTCGCTCGCGAAGCGGATCGAGCGCGGCGACATCGCGGCCAAGCAGCACATGGTGGAGGCCAACCTGCGCCTGGTGGTGTCGATCGCAAAGGGGTATGTTGGGCGCGGCCTGACGCTGCTGGATCTGATCCAGGAGGGCTCGCTCGGTCTGATACGTGCGGTTGAGAAGTTCGATTACCGCCGTGGCTACAAGTTCTCGACCTACGCGACCTGGTGGATCCGCCAGGCGGTCACCCGCTCGCTCGCCGACAAGGGCCGCACGATTCGCATCCCTGTGCACATGGTCGAGCGGCTCAACAAGCTGATACACACCGAACGGCGCATGATCCAGCAGCTCGGCCGCGAACCGAGCGTGGATGAGCTGGCGAGCGAGCTCGAGTGCTCCGTGCGTGACGTGCGCGACGTGATGCGCATAGCCCAGCAGCCGATCTCGCTGGAGAAGCCGGTCGGCGAGGAGGATGACTCGGCGCTCGCGGACTTCGTCGAGGACAGCTCCGCGGAGTCGCCGTTCGAGATCGCCTCCGACGCGCTTCGCAGGGAGAGCGTGATGCGCGTGCTCGCAGCGCTGCCGCGGCGCGAGCGCGAGGTGATCGAACTGCGCTACGGGATCGCGGGCGGTCGCTCGCGCACCCTCGAGGAGGTCGGGCGCGCGTTCAATATCACGCGCGAGCGTGTCCGCCAGATCGAGAATCGCACGCTGAAGAAGCTCCAGACACTGCCGGAAGCGCAGCAGCTGCGCGAGGCCTCCTAGCTGTACATGAGCTGGCCTGGCGCGCGCCGGCGCCGCGTTTCACGGCCCTGGCACGCCGCGCGTCAAAGGCCCTAAACTGACGGCCCCCCGGCGGGGTTCCCGAGCGGTCAAAGGGGACGCGCTGTAAACGCGTTGGCTCTGCCTTCGCAGGTTCGAATCCTGCCCCCGCCACTCCCGAAGGCAACATTCTCGAGCAGTGCACCGAAGACGTCGACTGGCCTGCTGACGCGTCGATCGGCAAGCGCGCGCCAGGCGCGTCATGAACGCGCTCCCTGAGTGCGAAGGGGCTCCTCGAGGCCGACGGGCTGCGCGACCGGAGCCGCAGACCTCGGCAGGAACGAAAGAGCCAGCAGCGCGCCAGCCGCGGAGACCCCCGCGCACACGCGGAAGGAGGTACTCGACGCGAGGACGAAGT
>JAXDGS010000021.1:0-2614 GCA_034664905.1 Solirubrobacteraceae bacterium
CGCCGGCCTGGTCTGCGAAGCGCGGCGGAAGACGGGGCGGAGCGGAGCGGGCGGAGCGGACGGAGCGGACGGAGCGGCCCGGCTCATAGCGGCCCACGACGTCCTCAGCCTACGCAATGACGGGCTCGAGATCGATGTCGAGGATTTCGAGGCTGCCGCAGCCGAGACGCAGCGAGATCCGAGCCTGGAGCGTCTGCGAGCGGCGCTTGGGCTCTATGGCGGCGAGCTGCTCCCCGAGGATCGGTTCGAACCGTGGGCAGCGGCGCGTCGCGAGTCGCTGCGCGAGCGGGTGATCGCGTTGCTGCTCGAGCTGGGCAGCGTGCTCACTGAGTCGGGCGACAGAGCCGGCGCGGCAGTCGCGCTTCAGCAGGCCCTGACCCATGAGCCGCTCCATGAGCCAGCTCACCGCGAGCTGATGCGAATCTACGCGCTGACCGGACGCCGGCAGCGGGCGCTGGCTCAGTTTCACCTCCTGCGCGAGTCGCTGCGGCGCGAGTTCGCGGATGAACCAGACGAACAGACACGCCTCGTCTACCAGGACATTCTGACCAGGCGGCTGGGCGCCGACGATGG
The DNA here is from genome assembly GCA_034664905.1 of Solirubrobacteraceae bacterium. Lineage (GTDB taxonomy): Bacteria > Actinomycetota > Thermoleophilia > Solirubrobacterales > Solirubrobacteraceae > Palsa-744. The sequence continues at coordinate 574 of JAXDGS010000021.1, forward strand.
GGACGAGCGGCCACCGGCCGCCAGCCGAGTAACTCCGCGCCGGGGTGGCAATCTGCCGCTTCAGCTGACGAGCTTCGTCGGGCGCGAGCGCGAGTTGGCGGAGGTGGTGCGCCTCGCCCGTCGGCACCGTTTGCTGACCTTGACCGGTCCGGGCGGCTGCGGTAAGACACGGCTCGGGCTCGAGGCCGCAGCCGCGATGCTGCGCGACGCCGCCGAGGGCGTATGGCTGGTCGAGCTTGCCGGCCTCTCAGACGGATCGCTTGTGGCGAGCGCCATCGGTTCCGTGCTGGGCGTCGAGAGCCGCTCAACGCGTCCCACCGAGGAGACGGTGGTGGCGCACGTGGGAGAGCGGCAGATGATCGTCGTGCTCGACAACTGTGAGCATCTCGTCGGAACTTGCGCCCGGGTGGCTGAGGGCCTCCTGACCGCATGCCCGAATCTGAGGATCCTGGCCACCAGCCGAGAGCCGTTGCACATCACGGGCGAAGTCGACTGGAGGGTGCCTTCGCTCGCGCCGCCCGAGGCCAAGCGGCTGTTCGCCGAACGGGCGAGCGGTGTGTCGTCACGGTTCTCGCTGTCCGAGGAGAACGCAGATGCGGTAGCCGAGGTCTGCCGGAGGGTCGACGGGATTCCGCTGGCCATCGAGCTGGCGGCGGCGCGGGTCGGCGTGCTGGCTCCTGCGCAGATCGCTGAGCGCCTGCGCGACTCGCTGGCCGTCCTCGCGGCCGGGAGCAGAACCGCGCTCACACGCCAACAGACGCTGACCGCGACGCTGGACTGGAGCCACGCGCGGCTCGAGGACCAGGAGCAGGTGCTGTTCCGTCGCCTCGGTGCGTTCGCGGGTAGCTTCGATCTCGCGGCCGTCGAGGCCGTGGCCGAAGGCGAGCTGGACGTCCTCGGCCAGCTGGTTGACAAGTCGCTCGTCGTGGTCCACGAGCAGGATGGCGCGGCGCGCTACCGACTGTTGGAGACGGTGCGCCATTACTCGCGCGACCGCATGGCGCGGGCGAACGAGGGGCGAGGTCTCGAAGGCCGCCATCGGGCTCATTACCTCGCTCTGGCTGAACAGCTCGGGCCCGCACTGGCCAGCTCCGAGGATCGCCGCTGCCTGGCGCGTGAGGCCGATGAGCTGCGCTGGGCGCTGCGCACCGCGCTGCGCAGCGACCCGAGCATGGCGCTGCGCATCGCCGCCGCGCTGTGGCGGTTCTGGCACGACCGAGGCGATCGCATGGAAGGGGCGGGCTGGCTCAGAGGCGCGCTCGCGGCCGCGCCCTCGCCTTCGGCGATTCGCGCTGAGGCGCTGCACGGCCTCTCGGTCCTCACGCTCCGCATCGGCCTGAAGAGCGAGGCGCTGGCCACGGCCCAAGAGGCGATCGCGTTCGTCCGGGCCTCGGGTGACCGGACGGCGTTGGCTGAGGAGCTCCATCACTTCGGCACGATGGCGTGGGTGTTTGCGGACTACGACGGCGCTGAACGGTGGTGCCGGGAGAGCCAGGCAGTGGCCGAAGAGGCGGGCGCGCCGGCCACGGTCGCTTCGGTCACCCACACGCTCGGGGTGATCGCCGCCTCGCGGAACGCCATGCCCGAGGGCCGCGGGCTGATTGCGCGTGGAATCGAGCTGCTGCGTGAGCTGCCGCGCGAGGGCGAGCCGCTGCTCCTGCCCGTCGCGCACGGCTACGGTCGCGTCCCGGCGCTCGTGGACCGCCGGTCCCGGGTGTTCCTCGAGCAGACGTTCGTCACAGCCCGCCGAGTCCGGCCGGCGGGCGCAGTGGCTTACGCGCTGTGTGACCTCGCCGCCCTCGCGCGGGAAGCGGGGGAGATGGAGGCGGCGCGAGCCGGGGCCGAGGAAAGCCTGTCGATCTTTCGTGAGCTCGGTGACGAGCCAGGGGCCGGTCAGGCGCTGGCCCAGCTCGGCAACCTCAATTCGGCCGCGGGGGAGCATGAGCTCGCGCTGGAGCTTCACGAGGAGGGTCTCGCCGTCCGTGAGGCCGCGGATGACGCGCGGGGGGTTGGGCTCTCGCACCTCGCCGCCTCGGTAGCC
>JAXDGS010000022.1:0-35106 GCA_034664905.1 Solirubrobacteraceae bacterium
GCTCGACGACTCCGACCCACCCTTCTACAAGTGGTTCACAGGCGGCACCCTCAACGTCTCATACAACTGCCTGGACCGCCACGTCGAGGCGGGACGCGGAGAGCGCGTCGCGTTTCACTGGCGCGGCGAGGACGGCAGCGCGCGCGACATCACCTACGCGCAGCTGCTCGATGAGGTTCAGCGCTTCGCCAACGCGCTGAAGGACCTCGGCGTGCGCAAGGGGGACGTGGTCGGCATCTACCTGCCGATGATCCCCGAGGTGCTCGTCGCGATGCTCGCATGCGCACGCATCGGCGCACCGCACAACGTCGTCTTCGGAGGCTTCTCGGCGGAGGCGGTACGCGAGCGCATGGAGTTCTCGGACGCGAAGCTGCTGATCACCGTCGACGGCGCCGCGCGCAAGGGGACCACCGCCGCGGTCAAGCAGCGCGTCGATGAGGTCATGGGAGACCTGCCGGCGCTGGAGAAGATCGTCGTGGTGCGCAGCAAGGGCGTCCCATGCGAGATGCGCGAGGGCCGCGACGTCTTCTACGACGAGGTGCTAGCGCGCGCCGATGGCGAGTGCCCGCCGGAGCAGCTCGACGCCGAGCACCCGCTGTACATCCTCTACACCTCGGGCTCGACCGCCAAGCCGAAGGGCATCCTGCACACCACCGGCGGGTACCTCACGGGCGTCGCGGCGACCCACCGCTACGTGTTCGACCTCAAGCCGGACACCGACGTCTACTGGTGCGCAGCCGACGTCGGCTGGGTCACCGGACATTCCTACATCGTCTACGGACCGCTCGCAAACGGCGCGACGTCGGTGATGTGGGAGGGCGCTCCGGACTATCCGCACAAGGGCATCTGGTGGGAGATCGTGCAGCGCTACGGCGTGAGCATCCTGTACTGCGCTCCGACGGCCATCCGCGCGTGCATCAAGTGGGGCGCGCAGTGGCCCAACGAACACGATCTCTCCTCGCTGCGCTTGCTCGGCTCCGTCGGCGAGCCGATCAACCCCAAGGCATGGCTCTGGTACCACACGGTGATCGGCGGCGGCCGCTGCCCGATCGTCGACACCTGGTGGCAGACGGAGACCGGTGCGATCATGATCACGCCGCTGCCCGGCATCACGGCGACCAAGCCCGGCTCGGCCACGCACCCGTTCCCCGGGGTGTTCGCGGAGGTGCTCGACGAGTCCACCGGCGAGCCCGTGCAGGATGGGCAGGGGCTGCTCGTGCTCACGCGTCCATGGCCGTCGATGCTGCGCACCCTCTACAAGGAGGAGGACCGCTTCATCGAAACCTACTTCGCGCGCTTCGGGCGCGAGACCTACCTCGTCGGCGACGCCGCGCGCCGCGACCGCGACGGCTACATATGGGTCATCGGGCGCATCGACGACGTCGTCAACGTCTCCGGGCACCGGCTCTCCACCGCAGAGGTCGAGTCGGCGATCGTCGCGCACGTGGATGTCGCCGAGGCTGCGGTCATCGGCCAGCACGACGAGGACACCGGCCAGGCGATCGTCGCCTTCGTGACTCTCCAGGGCGAGATCGACGGCGACGAGGGCACGATCGAGGGCATCCGCGGGACCGTCGCCGAGCGCATCGGCAAGTTCGCGCGACCCAAGCGCATCATCTGGGCCGAGGAACTGCCGAAGACCCGCTCGGGGAAGATCATGCGCCGGCTGCTGCGTGACATCGCCGAGGGGCGTGCGCTCGGCGATGTCACGACGCTGCGCGACCCCGCCGTGATGGGAGAGCTGCAGGCGCGCATCAGCGAGCTGCGCGCGACGGAGGATTAGCAGCTGCTCAGACCTTGTGGTGCTCGGGCGTCCACGAGCCGTCATCCTGGCGCGCGAAGTCCTGGAACAGGCCGGGCGCCTCGGCGCACATGATGCGCGCGATCACGTCGAAGACGACGCGCAGCTCCTCCTCGGCGCCCCCGGCGGTGCGCATCTCGATCACATGCCGCAGCGTGCGCGCGTTCGCCGTCCACACGATGTCGGTGCTCAGCCCGATCGGCGCGAGGCGGCGCAGCGCGGAGGTGACCTCCTTCTTGAGGTGGAAGGGCACCCCCTCCTGATCGATGCCGAGCTCGCGTGCCGCGCTCACCTGGAACTCCTCGAGCTGCTCGACGATCGCGAGCACCTGCTCGCGCACCGTCTCGAGCGCCGTCGGCACGCGGAAGCCGATGTCGGCGAGGCGCACGAAGCGCAGGCTCTCCTGGCTGAAGGCAGAGCCCGCACGATGCCTGACGAGCTCGTGCGTGAACACGCGCGAGCAGTTGCGCAGCGCGAAGGAGTAGTTCGCGTGCTCGAGCACGCTGCCGTGCGCTGAGCGCAGGATGTTCGCGAAATACTCGCGCTGGTCGGTTCTGACCTTCGTCACGTTCGGGTTGAGACCCGGCTCCCAGCTGCGGTAGCACGCTCGTCCACCGAACTCGACGAGCAGCTCACCGCCGTTGAGGCTGCCGTCCGACTCCTCCTCGCGCCTGCGAAGCCATGACTCGCCGCCGACGTCAGCCAGATAGCCGCGCATGCCCTGCACGTCGATCGAGGGTCGAGCGATCAGGAACACGGCGGGGCTGGTCTCGTGCATCGGGCCGCCGATCCTACCTGGCGCATCGGAGTGCTCCCGAGTGCGACGGCCAGGGTCCTCGCGGCGGTTCGCGGACCCCCGGGCGATCCTCGCTGCAGCTAATCTGGCGGGAGCATGGCCGCGGCCCCATCGCAAGCAGAGGACGCCGAGCTACAGGCGAGCGCCTGGGATCTCGAGCCGCTCGTGGACGGCGAGGGCCAGGATGGCGTCGAGCCCCGCCTGAGCGAGGCGCTCACCCGCTCGCGCGAGTTTGCCACGCGCCACGCCGGCAAGCTCGGTGAGCTCGACGCCGCGGGACTGCGCGAGGCGATGGGCGAGCTTGCGGCGATCGGAGAGCTCGTCGGACGCGCGGGCTACTACGCGGCTCTGCGGTTCGCAACGGACACCGCCGATCCCGCCAACGGGGCGCTGCTGCAGCGCGTGCAGGAGCAGGAGACCGCGATCCAGACGACGCTGCTGTTCTTCGAGCTCGAGTGGGCGGCGCTCCCGGACGAGCGCGCCGAGGAGCTGCTCGCCGGCGAGGGCCTGAAGTTCGCCGGCCATCACCTGCGCAACGTGCGCCGCTACCGCGACCATCTGCTCTCCGAGCCCGAGGAGAAGGTGCTCGCCGAGAAGTCGCTCACCGGCGCGAGCGCCTGGACGCGCCTGTTCGAGGAGCTCACCTCCGCGATCAAGGTCTCGCTGCCCGCCGAGGCAAGCCAGGACGGCGGCGGTGGCGGGCGCGGGGAGGACGGCGTCGCGCTCGACGTCGCGCTCAGCCGCCTCGCGCTCGCCGATCGCGAGGTGCGCCGCAGCACCGCCGAGGCCGTCACCGCCGCGCTCGCGCCGGGCCTGCGCACGCGCGCGTTCCTGTTCAACACGCTGCTCGCCGACAAGGCGACCGACGACCGTCTGCGCTCCTATCCGAACTGGCTCGCTGCGCGCAACCTCGCCAACGAGGCGAGCGACGAGTCCGTGCGCGCGCTGATCGAGGCGGTCCGGCGCCGGTTTGAGATCCCCCGCCGCTGGTACCGCCTGAAGGCGCGGCTGCTGGGCATCGAGCGCCTCGCCGACTACGACCGCATGGCCGCGGTCACCGAGGACGTGCTCACCTACCCGTTCGCGGACGCGCGCGAGACCGTGATCGACTGCTACGACTCGTTCTCCACGGACCTCGGCGCTCTCGCCAAACGCTTCTTCGACGAGCGCCACATCGATGCGCCACCACGGCCCGCCAAGCGCGGCGGCGCGTTCTGCGCGGGCGCCGTTCCGTCGGTGTTCCCCTACGTGCTGCTCAACTACACCGCGCGGCGCAGGGACGTGCTCACGCTCGCGCACGAGCTCGGCCACGGCGTGCATTTCGCGCTCGCCGCGCAGCAGGGAATCTTCCATCAGCACACCCCGCTCACGCTCGCGGAGACAGCGTCGGTGTTCGGCGAGACGATCGTCTTCGGGCGGCTGCTTGCGCAGGACACCGAGCCCGCGTCGCGCCTTGCACTGCTGGCCGAGAACCTCGAGGACACGATCGCCACCGTCTTCCGCCAGGTCGCGATGAACCGCTTCGAGGACCTCGTGCACACCGAGCGTCGCGAGCGCGGGGAGCTCTCGGTCGAGCGCTTCGCCGAGCTCTGGAGCGAGAGTCAGGGCGAGATGCTCGGCGACTCGGTCGAGCTGACCGACGGCTATCGCTCATGGTGGTCCTACATCCCGCACTTCATCGCCAGCCCCGGCTACGTCTACGCGTACGCATACGGGCAGCTGCTGGCGCTGTCGGTCTACGAGCGCTACGAGCAGCTCGGAGAGGAGCTCGTCCCGCGCTATCTGGAGCTGCTCGCGGCGGGCGGCTCCAAAAGTCCCGAGGAGCTGGCGATGATCGTCGGCGTCGACCTCTCGGACCCGAGCTTCTGGGAGTCAGGGCTCGACCTCGTCGAGCGCCAGCTCGCCGAAGCCGAAGAGGCCGCGCAGGCCTCCGGGCGCGTCTAGCGAGCGAGCGCCGCGCTCGCCGGTCCCCTCACAGCAGGCCGAGCGCCGCGCCGGCTCCGTGCACGAGGTTGAACAGTGGCTGCGGAACGATTCCGAAGAAGATCGTCGCCGCGCCGGCGAGCAGCGCGACGAGCGCCACCTCGGGCTGGCGCCGTGGCGCAGGGCCCGAGCTGAGGAGCTCCTGCTCGAGCTCCGCTGATCCGCCCGCGAGCGCCGGGAGCGGGCCCGCCGTCGCGTGCGCCTCGCCGGCGGCTGATTCGCGCATCCACATCGCGGCGATCACGGGAAGGTAGTAGCCGAGCGAGATCATCGACCCCACGACGATCACCACGCCCAGCCACGTGTAGCCGCCCGAGGCCGCAGCATCGATCAGATAGAACTTGCCGATGAAGCCCGCGGTCGCGGGGATGCCGGCGAGGGCGAGCATCGAGATCGTCATCGGCCACGCCAGCAGCGGGCGCTCGCGTCCGAGCCCCGCGAGCGAGGAGAGCGAGTCGCCGAGGCCGGATTCGCGCTCGCGCGCGACGATCACCGCGAACGCCGCCATGTTAATCGGCAGGTAGACCATCAGGTAGAAGACGGTGGCCTGCACCCCGAGCCGGCTCGCGACGACGATCCCCGCGAGCATGTAGCCGGCCTGCGCCACCGAGGAGTAGGCGAGCATCCGCTTCAGCGAGGACTGTCCGAGCGCGCCGGCGTTGCCAACCAGGATCGTGATCGTCGCGAGCACCGCGAGCGCCGGGCCCCAGGAGCGATGGGCACTGATCAGCGCGACGTCGAAGAAGCGCAGGAACACACCGAGCGCCGCGACCTTCGTCGCGACCGCCATGAACGCCGTCACCGGGGTCGGCGCGCCCTCGTAGACATCGGGCGTCCACTGGTGAAACGGTGCCACCGAGGCCTTGAAGCAGAGCCCCGCGACGCACAGCGCGATGCCCGTGAGCGTGAGCGGGTCGCTCGCGAGCCCCCCGTGCGAGAGCGCCCTGGAGATCGCGCCGAAATCGGTCGCCCCGGTTGCGCCGTAGATCATCGCGAGGCCGTAGAGCAGCGTCGCCGAGCCGACCGCGCCGATGATCAGATACTTCAGCCCCGACTCGAGCGAGTGCTCGCGCCTCAGCTCGGTCGCGCACAGCACGTACAACGGAATCGACAGCAGCTCGAGCGCCGTGAACAGCGCCACCGTGTTCTGCGCGGCCGCGAGCATCGACATGCCGGCGAGGGAGGTCAGCAGCAGCGCGTGGAACTCGCCTGCTCCCGCTTCGCGCGCTGCCAGCGAGCGCCACGCAAGCAGCGTCGCGCACGCTCCGCCGCCGATCAGCACGATGTTCAGCGCGAGCGCGAGATCGTCGATCCTGATCGCCCCCGAGACGATCGACTTGTGCGCGCTCCACTGCCAGATCGTCAGGCCCAGCGCGGTAGCGAGTATCGCGAGGGTCAGCGTCGGCACCATCTGCGAGCGCACCCAGCTGTGCCCCAGGAGCCCGAGCAAGAGCACCGCGGCCGCGCCGCCGAGCAGCGCGATCAGCGGCGAGAGCCCGGCGAAGTCGACGTGCGGGCCCTTCAGATGGGCCGCCGCGAGCAGAGTGCCTAAAACGTTCGCGCTCACGGCCGAGACCCCCCGCTCACGGTGCGCCGCGCGGCGCTCGCGGGGGATGCGCTCGCGCGCAGGACGGCCGCGTCCGCGCGCGCGGCGCCCGCGCTCACCACCGCCGGCGTGCGCAGCTGCGCGAGCGCGGCCCTGACGGACCCTTCGCTGCGGTGCAGCGCGAGCTGCGGGTACAGCGCCAGGAACACGATCACCGCGACCAGCGGCACGAGTACCGCGCCGTCGAGAATCGTCATCTCGCGCGAGCTCACGCGCGCCCCCTCGCGGTTGTGCATCGAGCGGATGAACAGCCGCAGCGCGTAGACGCTCGCCATCACCACGCCGGCGAACGCGATCACCGAGATCGCGAGCTTCGCCTTGAAGACGCCCAGCAGGATCAAGAACTCGCCGACGAAGTTCGAGGAGCCCGGCATCGCCAGCGTGGCCAGCGCGACGATCAAAAACAGCGCCGCGAGGATCGGCGCGCGGAACGCCACGCCGCCCATGTCGCGGATGTCCTCCGATCCGCCGGCGCGCTGCGCGAGCAGCGCAATGATGAACAGGACCGGTGCCACGACCAGCCCGTGATTGAGCATCTGCAGCAGCGCGCCCTGGGCGCCCTGCGGGTTCAGCGCGAAGATCCCGAGTGTGATGAACCCGAGCTGCGCGACCGAGGAGTATCCCGCTATCAGCCGTGCGTCCGTCTGCGTGAACGCGAGCAGCGAGCCGTACAGGATCGAGCCGAGCGCGATCACGAGCATGAGCGTCTGGAAGTGCACAGCGGCCTGTGGATACAGCGGCAGGACGATCCGCAGGAAGCCGTACGCGCCGACCTTCGAGAGCACGCCCGAAAAGACCATCAGCACCTCGATCGGCATCGCGCGGTAGCCGTCGGGCATCCACCCGTGCAGCGGGAACGCGGGCATCTTCACGAGGAACGCCGCGGCGAAGCACAGGAAGATCCACTCCTGGCTTCCTTTGCCGAGCGGAACCGCGCGCAGCGCCGAGAGCACGAAGGTGATGTGTCCGCCGCTGTGCTGAGAGACCAGCACGCCAGTCGCGATCGCCGCGGCGAGCATCAGCAGCGAGCCGACGAGCGTGTAGATGACGAGCTTGATCGTCGCTTTCACGCGTCCCGGCTCGCGCCCCCAGCCGCCGATCAAGAAGTAGAAGGGGATCAGCATCAGATCGAAGAACGCCACGAACAGCGCCAGATCCTGCGCGAGGAAGGCGCCGAGCACCGCCGACTCGGCGAGCATCAGCGCGAAGTACAGAAGCCGCGGGCGCTCGAGCGCATGCGCGCCGCCGCGCAGATTCAACGCGAGCGTCGCGGCTGCGAACAGCAGCGTCGTAAGCGCGACGAGGAACACGTTCAGGCCGTCGATCCCGAGCTTGTAGTGGATGCCGAGCTCGGAGATCCACACCACGTCGGTGACGTGGCGCAGTCCGCCGGCAGCGGAGGAGTACTCGGCGACGTAGCCGATCGCGAGCGCGAGCGCTGCAAGCGATCCGAGCATCGCAAGCGCACCCGGCACGCTCCATCTCCCGGCCGCGCGCTCGCCCTGTGAGCGCGGCGCGAGCGCACCGAGCAGCCCGCACGCCGCCGGCAGCCAGATCAGGATCGAGAGGGCGGGCATCGTTCGCTAGCCGCTCACGACTGCAACAGGAAGTAGAAGCCGACACCCGCCGCGCCGAGCACGAGCAGGGCCGCGTAGTAGCGCACGAAGCCGCTCTGCGCCGCGCGCACCGCCGCCGAGCCCGCGCGAACAAGGCCCGTGGAGCCACCGATGAGCGTCTCATCCACGACCAGACGCTCGAACGTCTCGCGCGCGAAGCGCCCGGATGCCAACGCGGGGCGCACGATCAGCACGTCGATCAGCTCATCGAAGTACCAGGCCCTCGCGAGCAGCTGATGGACGCCACGCAGGCGCGCGCGAACCGCCGCCGCGCTCCCCGGACGCAGGACCCATACCCGATAGGCGATCGCGATCCCCGCGAGGCCGAGCGCGGTGCCGAGCAGCAGGCCGAACACGAGCAGGCCGTTGCGCGTGTGCGTCGCATACAACGAGGAGTCGCCGAAGCTGGGCTTCAGGAAGTCGTCGATCACGAAGTCGACCTGCGGGATCTGAAGCAGCCCCGCGCCGGCCGCGCCGATGCCGAGCAGCGTCATCGCCACGCGCATCGGCAGCGCTCGCTCGGCGATCGCATGTACCGGCCCGGGGAAGCCGACGTCCGTGTCCTCGGTCTCTCCGGTCGCGGGATTGGTGGGCATCGGGGCGTGGTGGAGGTGCCCTTCCTGCAGCTCGCGCGCCTCGGCAACCGGCTCGCCGTGGAACGCCCGGAAGATGACTCGGAAGGTGTAGATCGCGGTGAGCAGCGCGCCCACATAGCCGGCCGCGTACAACGCCCAGTGCCAGCCTCCGCGCTCGCCGGTCACGAGCAGGATCTCGTCCTTGGAGAAGAAGCCCGAGAACGGCGGCACCCCCGCCAGCGCGAGCCCGCCGAGCAGGAAGCTCGCATAGGTGAACGGCATCGCCCTGCGCAGGCCGCCCATGCGATCGAGCGACTGCTCGCCCGCCATCGCGCCGATCACCGAGCCCGCCGCCATGAACAGAAGCGCCTTGAAGAACGCGTGGGTCATCAGGTGAAAGAGCCCCGCCGCATACGCCCCCACCGAGACGCCCATGATCATGTAGCCGATCTGCGACATCGTCGAGTAGGCGATCACGCGCTTGATGTCCGTCTGCGCGAGCGCGGTGCTCGCCGCGATCAGCAGCGTCGCCGCGCCGATCACCGCGCCCACGTCCTGTGCCGCCGGCGCGCGCTCGAACAGCGGATGCATGCGCGCGATCAGGTACACGCCCGCCGTGACCATCGTCGCGGCGTGGATCAGCGCGCTCACCGGCGTCGGCCCCTCCATCGCGTCCGGAAGCCAGGTGTGCAGCGGCACCTGCGCGGACTTCGCGAACGCCCCCACCAGCAGGAGCAAACAGCCAGCGAGCAGATCGCCGTTGTTCGAGCCCGCGCCGAATGCGCCGTCGCTCGCCGCCGCAAAGACGCGCTGGTAGTCGAGCGTGCCGGTGTGCTTGAAGATGAAGAACGTGCCCAGCACGAGCCCGACGTCGCCGACGACGTTGATCACGAACGCCTTCAGGCCCGCGCGCGTCGCGGTCGTGCGCCGGTACCAGAAGGAGATCAGCAGGTAGGAGGCCGCGCCGACAAACGCCCAGCCCACGATCAGCAGCAGGAAGTTGCCCGCGAGCACCAGCAGCAGCATCGAGAACACGAAGAAGTTCAGGTAGGAGAAGTAGCGCGCGAACCCGCGGTCGCTTTCCATGTAGGAGACCGAGTACAGGTGGATCAGCATCGAGATGCCGCTGACCACGAGGATCATGAAGACCGACAGCGGATCGACGAGGATCGACATGCGCGCGTCGATCCCGACGCTCGAGGCGTAGTTCCACAGCGAGGAGCTGACCGCGCGGTGCGCGGGTGCCCGGTCCTGCAGCGAGATCAGCGCGCCGAGCGCCGAGAGGAACGAGAGGCCGATCGCGCCGGTGGCGAGGAAGCCCGCGCTGCGTCCCGGAAGGACCCGGAAGCCGAGCGCGATCGCGACCGTCCCCGCCAACGGGAACATCAGCACGAGCCACGCCCAGCCGCCTGCGCTCATCAGCCCTGGAGCTCTCTGAGCTCATCGACGTCGACGGGCAGGTTGCGCCGGTAGATCGCGACGATCATGCCCAGCCCGATGCAGACCTCGCAGGCCGCGACGGTCATCACCACGAGCGCCAGGATCTGCCCGTCGCCGTTGCCCCACATGCGCGAGAACGCGATCAGCGCGAGGTTCGCGCCGTTGAGCATCAGCTCGAGGCACAGCAGGATCACAAGCGGGTTGCGGCGCGTTATCACCCCGAGCGCCCCCAGCGCGAACACGATCGCCGAGACGGTGAGATACCAGGCGATGCTCACAGCGGACGCCTTGCTCCGACGCCCTCGGCGATCGTTCCGATCTCCCCCCGGCGCAGCAGCTCCGACGGCACGAGCGTCTCGGGATCCTGATCGTCGAGGCCGCGCCGGCGGCGCGCGAGCACGACCGCGCCGACCGCCGCGATCAGCAGCAGAAACGAGGCGATCTCGAACGCCAGCAGAAAGCGCGTCAGCAGCAGCTGGCCAATGTACGCGGGCGTGCCGTAGGACTGCGCTCCCGGGCTGTAGCCCGCGCCGTAGCCTTCGATCGCCTTCAGTCCGGTGCCGAGCAGCGCGATCAGCAGCTCGATCAGCAGCGCCGCGCCGATCGCGGCGCCGCCGAGGCGAAGGCCGGAGCCGACCGCGCCCGCGCCGCGCAGGCGCTCGCCGAGCGAGTCGGCCTCGCTGCCGACGTAGGCGACGACGAACACGTAGAGCACCATCACCGCGCCTGCGTAGACGACCACCTGCACCGCCGCGACGAACTCCGCGCGCAACAACAAAAACAGGACCGCGAGCGAGAGCAGATGAGCGACCAGCGCGAGCACGCAGTAGAAGGGGTTGCGCAGGAGCACGACGCCGAGCGCGCCCGCGATCACGCCGAGGGCGGCTGCGAAGAACAGGACCGCGCTCACTCGCCCTCGTTTCTCAGCGGCGTGCGCTCGAGCGGCTCGGCGAGCAGCATCTCCTTGGTGAAGATCAGATCCGAGCGGTCGTAGTCGGAGAGCTCGTAGTCATGACCCATCGTGATCGCATCGAACGGGCACGCGATCTCGCAGTAGCCGCAGAAGATGCAGCGCGACAGGTTGATCTCGTACACCGCCGCATACCGCTCGCCCGGGGAGACGCGGTTCTCCGGTGTGTTCTCCGCGGCTACCACGCGGATGCAATCGGCCGGGCACGCGGCCGCGCACAGCGAGCAGCCGACGCACTTCTCGAGCCCCGTGTCCTCGAAGCGGTGCAGCTTGTGGCGACCGCGGAAGCGCGGGTAGACCGGCATCTTGTGCTCGGGATACTCCATCGTCGTGGGTCCCTCCACGATGCGCCCGAAGGTGGTCATCAGCCCGCGCGCGGTCTCGCGGAAGGTGCGCCACGCGCTGCGGGCGGCGCCCGGCCGCGGTGAGCGCGTGACCTCGACCACGTCCGCGCCGGGGGTCCAGGCCGTGAGCTTGAGCTCCGGCCACGGCGCTGCGCCCTGCTCCTCGCGCGCCTCGGGATCGCCGCTCATCAGTGCGTCGCCACCACGAGGATCGCCGTCACGAGGGCATTGACCGTGGCCAGGGGCAGGAGCACCTTCCAGCCGAAGCTCATCAGCTGGTCGTAGCGCAGGCGCGGAAGCGTCGCGCGCACCCAGATGAACAGGAAGGTCACGAACGACATCTTCGCGAGCACCACGAACGGGTCCACCCAGCCGGGCGGGTTGAGCCCGAACGGCAGCAGCCAGCCGCCGAGGAAGACGGTCGTGACGATGCCTGAGACGACGAGCACGTTGAGGTACTCGGCGAAGTAGTAGGACGCGAAGCGCCCGCCGCCGAACTCGGTGTTGTAGCCGCCGACCAGCTCCGCGTCGGCCTCGGTCAGGTCGAACGGGGCGCGGTTGGTCTCCGCGAAGCCCGCGACCAGGAAGATGAGAAAGCCGACGAACTGCGGCACGACGTACCACATCCCCGCCTGCGCGTGGACGATTCCCGTCAGCGAGAGCGTCTGGGCGGTGAAGATCACGCCGAGCAGCGCGAGGCCCTGTGAGACCTCGTATGAGATCAGCTGCGCGGCGCCGCGCATCGCGCCGAGAAACGAGTACTTCGAGCCGGAGGACCAGCCGCCGAGCATGATCCCGTAGAAGGCGACCGCGCCGAACGCGAACAGGTAGAGCGGCCCGATCGAGACGTCGATCCCGTACAGCCCGACCTTGGTGCCAAAGATTCGCTGGGTATCGCCGAATGGGATGATCGCGAACGCGGCGACCGCCGTCAGGATCGAGATGACCGGAGCGATCGCGAACAGCATCCCGATCGAGGTCGAGGGGCGGAACTGCTCCTTGGTGAGCAGCTTGAGGATGTCCGCCAGTGGCTGCAGCGCACCGTAGGGCCCGACGCGGTTGGGCCCGTAGCGGTTCTGAAAGCGCCCGAGCAGCTTGCGCTCGGCGATCAGCACCACCGGGACCAGCTGCAGCCCGACCGCGAAGATCACGATCGCCTTGATCACTTGGATCCACCATGGCTCGTAGTAGCCGACGACCGCGAGGGAGATCATGCGCGCGCTCCGCCGTCCGGCGCGGCGGTGGCAGCCGCCAGCGGTTGTGAGCCAGGCGTCGCCTCGCGTGGCGCGTCACCCGCGAACAGGAACTCCAGCGAGGGCGAGAACTCGACCTCCGGCGCGTCCCACACCGAGCGGAATCCGGCGAGCGCGGCGGCTTCGGGCGAGAGCGGCGCGAGATCGCGAGCATCCGCCGGCTGCTCGAGCCCCTCGGCTGCGGGGAAGGCCGAAGCCGCTGCGCGTTCCTGCCAGCGCACGCCGCGGCCGCCGATCTCCTCGAGCGTCAGCCCGGCGTAGAAGGGCACCGCCGCGAACAGCGCGGCGGAGGCGGCAGAGCCGCTCGGCACGTCGAGCTCGAGCCCGAGCGCGAGCGCGAGCGCCGCCAGCACCCGCCACTCGGCCCGCAGCTCTCCCGGGTGCCCAACCGCTGCTCGCAGGCGCTGCAGGCGCCCGTCGGGATGCACGATCGTCCCTTCCTTCTCCGGATAGGCCTCGGCCGGGAACACCACGTCGGCGTGCTCGCGGATGCCCTCGGTGAGGAAGCTCGCGTGCGCCACGACCGTGCCGGCCCGGGCGAGCGCGCGCTCCCACAGCTCACGGTCGGGAAGGTCGCGCAGGGGGTCGGCGTGCAGCAGATAGAGGGCGGCGAGCTCGCCCGCGGCGAGACCCTCGGCGATCGCCCGGGCGTCGCGAGCAGCTGCCCGCGCCTCGTCCGGCAGCTCGCACAGGCCGGCGCCAGCGTTCGGCAGAAAGCCGGCCTCGCGCAGCCCGCGCGAGTTGGTCGCGGCCGGGATCTCGAGCAGCCCGCTGCCCTGCGTGCCGCTCATGCCGAGCTGCTGTGCGATCTGAAGCAGCGCACGCGCGCCGAGCTCGCCGTTCGGGGGCGCCGTGAGCCGCTCGGCCCACACGACCACGACCTCGCCGGCCTGATCGCCGCCCGCGCGCGCGTCCGTCGGGTGGCGCTCGCCCGTGTCGCGCAGCAGCGCGGCGAGCTCGCGCACCGCCACCGGGTCCGCGTCCGCGTCGCGTGCGAGGCTCTGCGCCCGCTCTTCATCTCCTCCCAGCGCGGCCGCGAGCGCCGCTGCGAAGGGCGCGCCGGCGCCCTGCGCGTAGCGCACCGACAGCGCCGCGTCGGAATCGAGCGCGCTCGCATGGGGCGAGGCGACCGCGAGCTTCATCGCATGGCGTCGTACGCCCTTGCGCAGGCGCAGGTCGAGGATCGGCGCGTCGTTGATGGGCTCTGCATCGAGCACCAGGACCGCGTGGGCGAACTCGAGATCGGAGGTCCGCGCCGCAAGCGCGGGTGCGCCGAGCGCACGGTGGATCGACAGCGGCAACGTTCCGGCTCGGCGCGAGTCCAGGTGTGGCGAGCCCAGGGCCTCTCGCATCAGGCGCGAGAGCAGAAGACCCTCCTCGCTGGTGCTCTGGCCCGCGGCGATCGCGCCCGCGCGCGCGCCGGCGCGTGCGAGTCCCGACGCGGCCTCGCTCAGAGCGCGCTCCCACGAGACAGCTCGCAGGCGCCCGCCGTCGCGCACCAGCGGCGCAAGCACGCGCTGATCGGCGCTGAAGGATTGATAGGCGAAGCGGCCCTTGTCGCACAGCCAGCCGTCGTCCACCTCCGTGTTCTCGCGCGCGAGCACGCGCAGCGCGCGCTCGTCGCGCACCGTCAGGGTGACGTTGCACTGCGCCGGGCAGAGCGTGCAAAGCGACGCAGCGTCCTCGACATCCCACGGCCGCGCCCTGAAGCGGTACGGGCGCGAGGTCAGCGCGCCGACGGGGCACAGCTCGATGATGTTTCCGCTGAACGGCGCCACGAAAGGATGGCCGTCGAACGACGAGACATACGAGTGCGCGCCGCGCTCGAGGAGCACCAGCTGATAGTCCTCGGCCACATCCTGCGAGAAGCGCACGCAGCGATAGCAGAGGATGCAGCGCTCACGATCGATCGCGACCAGCGGCGAGAGCTCGAGCGGCTTGACGAAATGGCGCTTGGGCTCGATGAAGCGCGAGACGCCCGCGCCCCAGCCGAACGTGATGTCCTGCAGCGGGCACTCGCCGCCCTTGTCGCACACGGGGCAGTCGAGCGGGTGGTTGATTAGCAGGAACTCGACAACCGACTGCTGCGCCGTCTTGACCCGGTCGCTTTCGGTGTAGACGACCATCCCGTCCTTGACCGGCGTCGAGCAGCCGGTCTGCAGCTTGGGGATCCCCTCGATCTCGACCAGGCACATGCGGCACGCGCCGACCGGGCCGCCGAGCTTCGGCTCGTAGCAGAACACCGGGATCTCGACGTCGCCGAGCTTCGCGGCGTCGACGAGCATCGCGTTCTCGGGCGCGCGCACCTCGCGGCCGTCGATCGTGAAGCTGATCATCGTTGCCTGCGGACGCGGCATCGCTACGCACCGCCTTTATGCGTGCCGGGTTCGCCGCCGTGCTGGCCGGGCGCCTGCGCGTCGTCGGCGACGACCGCGAGCGGGCCCTGCGGCGTGTGTTGCTGCTCGTGGGCGCCCTGCGCCGCGAGCGCCTGATCGGAGGCCGCGAGACCGCCGAGGCCCGTGCGCGCCTGCGCCGCCCCGATGTGCGCCTCGAACTCCTCGCGGAACTTCGCGATCATCGAGCCGATCGGCATCGCCATCGCATCGCCGAGCACGCACAGGCAGTTGCCGATGATGTGCTCCTGGACCGAGGCCATGATGTCGAGGTCCATCGGCGTCGCCTCGCCGGCGTCGATCCGCTCGAGCATCTTGACCGTCCAGCTCGTGCCCTCGCGGCACGGTGTGCACTTGCCGCATGACTCGTGTCGGTAGAACTTCGCGACCTTCATCGCGACGTCGAGGATCGGCGTCGCGTCATCCACGACGATGATCGCGCCCGAGCCGAGCATCGAGCCGGCTTTGCCAAGCGAGTCGAAGTCGTACGGGACGTCGAGATCATCCGCCGTCAGCACCGGCGCGGAGGAGCCTCCCGGGAACCAGCACTTCACGCTGCGGCCCTCCGGCGGACCGCCCGCGAGGTCGAAGATGATCTCGCGCGCGGGGATCCCGAGCTCGATCTCGTAGTTGCCGGGGCGCGCCACGTGGCCGGAGACCGACACCAGCTTCGTTCCCGTCGAGGTCTCGACGCCGAGCTGCGCGTACTGCTCGCCGCCCATACGGATGATCGCCGGCACGGTGGCGAGCGTCTCCACGTTGTTGATCAGCGTCGGGCCCCGGTAGAGGCCCTGGTTGGCGGGGAACGGCGGCTTCAGGCGAGGGTTCCCGCGCTTGCCTTCCAGCGAGTCGAGCAGGCCGGTCTCCTCGCCGCAGATGTAGGCGCCCGCGCCGCGATGCACGACGAGCGACAGCGAATGGCCGGAGCCGAGGATGTCCTCGCCGATGTATCCGGCCGCGCGCGCCTGCTCGAGCGCGGCGTCGAGCATGTCGGCCTGCAATTCGTACTCGCCGCGGATGTAGATGAACGCGCGGCTCGCGCCCGCTGCATAGGAGGCGATCACGATCCCCTCGATCAGCATGTGCGGCGTCTTCTGCATCAGCTCGCGGTCCTTGAACGTGCCCGGCTCGGACTCGTCGGCGTTGCAGACCAGGTACGTCTCGGCCGCGCCCTTGGGCAGGAACGAGACCTTCTTGCCGATCGCGAAGCCCGCTCCGCCGCGCCCGCGCAGGCGGGACGCTTCGAGTTCCTTGAGCACCTCGTCGGCCGTCATCGCAAGCGCCCTGCGTAGCGACTCGTATCCGCCGCGACGCTCGTAGACCTCGCGATTGCAGAGTCCGGGCTCGTCGATGTCGGCGAACAGCAGTCGTGGGGAGCTCGCATCCGCCATCTCATGCACCGTCCTGCGCGGGATGCTCGGGAAACTCGCGCGTGTTCGCCTGCGGATCGGCGACCAGTTTGCGCGCGAGCTGCTTTGCGGGCAGCACCGGGCGCCCGGCGCGCAGATCTTCGAGCAGCTGCGGCACGTCGGCATGCTCGAGCGGCCCGACATAGACGCCGTCGACCGAGGCCATCGGCGCGATGTCGCAGGCGCCGAGGCACTCGAAGGCCCGGACGTTGACGTCGGCCTGCGCCTCGGCGGCGCGGCGCGCGATCGTCTCATACAGCGCGTCGGCGCCGCGCAGCGAGCAGGAGATATTCGTGCACACGTACACGCTGTGGCGCGCCACCGGCGAGGTCTCGAGCATGTCATAGAAGCTCGCTATCGAGTCCAGGTACGCGGGCGTCACGCGCATCACGCACGCGACCTGCTCGAGCGCCTGCGGCGAGCACCAGCCGTGCACGCGCTGCGCGGCGCGAAGCGCGGGCAGCGCAGCCGAGCGGCGGTCCGGATACAGCGCCATGTGCGCCTCGATCTCATCGCGCAGAGGCGCGGGCACCTCCGTGGTGGAGGGGTCGGGTATCTCTGCGGGATCCTTCTCGAGCTCGACCGCGAGATCCCACCCGGGGACGCGCGAGCCGTGCGCGAAGCGCGCCACCCGCGGCGGCGGAGCGTCGAGCTCCTGCCGCGGCTGATCGGCCGCCGAGGCGTTGCCAGCGCCCTCGCGCGCGCTCATCTGTCGATCCCCCCGAGGATCGGGTCGAGCATCGCGATGGTCGCGATCATGTCCGCGATGTAGCCGCCCTCGGCCATGTGGGACAGCGCCTGCAGGTTCACGAAGCTCGGGTCGCGCATGTGCACGCGTGCCGGCTTCGAGGAACCGTCCGAGCAGACGAAGCAGCCGAGCTCGCCGCGCGGAGACTCGATCGGAAAGTAGATCTCGCCGGGCGGCGTGCGGAAGCCCTCGGTCACGAGCTTGAAATGGTGGATCAGTGCCTCCATCGAGGTCGCCAGCTCGTGGCGCGGCGGCAGCGCGACCTTGCGGTCCTCGGTGATGTGCGGCCCCTCCGGCAGCCCCTCGAGCGCTTGTTCGATGATCTTCACCGACTCGTAGATCTCGGCCAGGCGGACAGCGAAACGGTCGTAGTTGTCACCGACCGTGCCCACCGGGATCTTGAATTCGAAGTCCTCGTAGGAGCAGTAGGGATCGGCCTTGCGCAGGTCCCACGGGTTGCCAGCCGCGCGCAGCAGCGGGCCGGTCACGCCCAGCGACCGAAGTGTCTGCTCGTCGAGCGGGCAGGTGCCGCGCAGCCGCTGCAGGACGATCTCGTTGGCGTTCAGGATCGCCCCGTACTGGTCTGCGCGCTTCGGCATGATGGCGAGGAACTCGCGCAGCTTGGGCGCGAACCCTGCGGGGATGTCCTCGATCACGCCGCCCACCTGGAAGTAGCGGGTGTGCATGCGCTGGCCCGAGGACATCTCGAACAGGTCGAGGATCAGCTCCCGCTCGCGCAGGCAGTACAGGAAGATCGAGACCGCGCCAAGGTCGAGCGCGCTCGTACCCAGCCAGATCAGGTGCGACGCGATGCGGTTCAGCTCGAGGTGGATCACGCGCAGGTACTGCGCGCGCCTGGGCACATCGACCTCCATCAGCGTCTCGACGGCGCCGCAGAAGGCCATCGCGTTGAAGTAGTACGCGAGGTAGTCCATGCGCTCGACGACCGGGATCACCTTCCAGTAGGACTTGTCCTCGGCAGTCTTTTCGATGCCCGTGTGCACGTAGCCGATGACCGGCTTGATGTCGCGCACCACCTCGCCCTGCAGCGTCACCAGCAGCCGCAGCACGCCGTGCGTGGCAGGGTGGTGCGGGCCGAAGTTGAGCGTCAGCAGCTGCTGGGTCGGGTCCCCGCCGGGGGCGCGGCTCGACTGCTCGACAGGGGAGAGCGTGATGCTCTGCTCGAGCTTGCGGTATTCCGAGAGCATGGGCTCCTGCGTGTCGCTCACTCGGGTCGCTCCAGCTCGTCGCTCTGGTTGTATGTGAAGAAGACCGGTTCGCCGCCCACGGGGAAGTCGCGGCGCTGGGGGTGCCCCTCGTAGTCCTCGGGCATCAGGATCCTTCGCAGGTCGGGGTGCCCGCTGAAGACCACGCCGAACATGTCATAGACCTCGCGCTCCTGGTGGTTGGCGGTCGGCCAGTCGGGGGTGACCGACTCGAGAACCGGCGCGTCGCTGGAGACGCGCAGCTTCACCGTGATGCGGTCGACGCGCGCCATGTCGAGCAGCTCGTAGAGGACGCCCAGGCGCGGCTCCTCGGGGTAGTAGTCCACGCCGTGCAGGCTCGCCATGAACGTGTATCCGTGCTCGCGCAGGCTCGTGAGCACCGAGCGGATGCGCCCGGGCTCCACGACGAGCGTGCCCCGCCCGCGGAAGTAGGTCGTGCCGAGCACGGGACTGCCCGAAGAGAGATCGCTTCCCTCTCCCGCGCGCAAGGCCTGGGCGATCAGCTGAAGGCCGGTCGCGTCAGGCACCGGCTGTGCCGCCCTGCAGGGGCACCGTCATCGTCGCTGCGTCCTCGCCCGCGGGCAGCACCTCCTCGGTGCCGTGTGCCCGGTAGCGATCGCGCCAGCCCATGTCGGGATCCTCCTGGACCATCTTGCGGAGCTTCAGCACGCCGTGCATGAGCGCCTCCGGGCGAGGCGGGCATCCGGGTACGTGCACGTCGATCGGCATGAACTTGTCTGCGGGCACGAGTGCGTAGTTGTTGAACACACCCATCGAGCTGCAGCAAGCTCCCATCGAGATCGCCCACTTGGGCTCGAGCATCTGGTCGTACAGCCTGCGAATGATTGGTGCCATCTTGATTGACACACGACCGGCGAGGATGATCAGGTCGGCTTGGCGGGGCGAGGCGCGGAAGGCCTCGTAGCCGAATCGCGCTATGTCCATGCGCGGGCCCGCGGCGTGGAACTGCTCCATCGCACAGCACGCCAGACCGAACGCGAGCGGGAAGAACGAGTTCGACCGTGCCCACGCGACGGCGCCATCGAGAGTCCCAGTCAGCACGCGTTCGGCCACGTGGCGCTCGAACTCGTCCTCGTCGAGGTGCGCGCCCGGCGTCGGTCCTTGAATGTCTGCTCCACGCAGCAGTTGGCTCGGCGTGGCCGTACGCACGCGCAGCGCCGCGGGATCGACCTGCCTGCCAAGGGGACCGCCGGGCTCGCTGCTCGGCGGTCCGCTCATTTCCACTCCAATGCCCCGCGTCGCCATACGTACGCGAACGCAACGAACAGCAGCACGATGAAAACGATCGTCTCCACCAGCGCAAACGTGCCATACGCGCGCAGCTCAACGGCGATCGGATACAGGAATACCACCTCGACGTCGAACAGGAGAAAAAGCATCGCGATCAGGTAGAAGCTGATCCCGAAGCGCATCCCCTGCTTGACCTCCGACGGCAGGCCGCACTCGTAGGGGTCCTGCTTGTGCGGGGTGGCGCGGCGCGGGCCGATCACCGAGTTCAAAGCGGCGAATGCCGCGCCCACGACCCCGCCGAGAATCAGAAACACGATCGCCGGGAGATAGCTGCGCAGCACCGCGCGCTGTTATATCACTGCTTGTGGCAAAGTGTTACATAGTGGCAATCGGCTCGAAACCGACGGCATGACGGCATGAAAGAGGCGGTCGTCGCCGGCGCGCTCGCGGTGGCCGCGGTGAACGCGCTCAGCGGGCTGCTCGGGGCGTGGCTGTGGTACCGCGGCGATCCGAGCGACCGCAGCGCGAACACGCTCTTCTGGGTCGCGCTGCGGGTCGGCCAGGGGTCCGCGCTGACGCTCGCGATCGCTGTCGGCTCGCTCGCAGCCGCGGGCAAGTACGCGAGCGAAAACCTCTTCTACCTGTACGCGCTGCTGCCGCTCGCGGTCGGCTTCGTCGCGGAGCAGCTGCGCGTTGCCGCGGCGCAGACGGTCCTCGATCAGCGCGGGATCGCCAACGCAGAGGCGGTCGGTGAGCTGGCGCCGCGCGAGCAGCAGGCGGTGGTCGCCGCGATCGTGCGCCGGGAGGTGGGCGTGATGGCGAGCGCGGCGCTGGTCGTCACGTTTCTCGCGCTGCGTGCCGCGGGCACGGCCCACGGGTTCTGAGGCGGCCTATATATTCCTCGCGGATGAAGGCCGCTGCCACGACGATGGCCCTGCTCGCCGCCGGCGCGGTCCTCGGTGCCTGCGGCTCGCAGGGGATACAGATCGCGAAGAACAATCCCTATTACCGGGGTGCGGTCCTGTTCCGCGAACACTGCTCGGGTTGCCACACGCTCTCGCTGGTTGGCGCGCAGGGGTCGGCCACGAGCATCGCCAACCGCGTCAGGACGAACGGTCCGAACTTCAACATCCGCAAGGAGAACGTCGAACAGGCGCTCTACGCGATTCGCAACGGCGGCTTCTCCGGCGCGATCATGCCCGAGAACATCGTCGTCGGCCCGGACGCGCAGGCGATCGCTGAATTCCTCGCGAACTACTCGGGGCGCCAGGCGCAGAAGGTGCCCACCGTGAACATCAGCCTCTCGCAGGGCAAATAGGAATCAACGAGCCGACCCCCGCGCTGTGCTCGACCTCAAGCGCATCAGGGAGGACCCCGAGGGCGCCCGCACGGCGCTGAGCAGGCGCGGCCCCGAGCAGGTGCAGCGCCTCGATCAGGTGCTCGAGCTCGACGCACGGCGACGGAGCCTGCTTCCCGAGCTCGAGGGTCTGCGTGCCGAGCAGAACGAGGCGAACGCGCGCATCCGCGCGAGCGGCGAGGGTGAGCGCGAGCGCGAGATCGAGGCGATGCGCGCGGTGGCCGCTCGCGCGAAGGAGCTCGAGCGGACGCTCGCCGAGCTGCAGCAGCAGCTGCACGAGCAGCTCGCGGGCCTTGCGAACCTGCCCGATCCGAGCGCCGCGAGCGGTCCCGAGGACGAGCTCGTCCGCGAGGTCGGCACCGCGGCGCAGCTCGGGTTCGAGCCGCGCGATCACCTGGAGCTCGCGGGCGCGATGATCGACATGGACCGCGCGGCCAAGCTCTCGGGCGCGCGCTTCGCCTACCTCAAGGGCGATCTGGTGATGCTCGAGCTCGCGCTCGTGCGCTGGGCTCTCGAGAAGCTGCGCGGCCACGGCTTCGAGCCGGTGATCCCGCCCGTGCTCGTGCGCGAGCGCGCGCTCTTCGGGACCGGCTTCTTGCCGGACACCGAGCAGCAGATCTACAGCCTGCCCGGCGATGAGCTGTACCTCGCGGGCACCTCGGAGGTCGCGCTCGCGTCGCTGCACGACGGGGAGATCCTCGACGCTGAGAGCCTGCCCCTGCGCTACGCGGGCTTCTCGCCGTGTTTTCGCCGCGAGGCCGGCGCGGCGGGCAAGGACACCCGCGGGATCTTTCGCGTGCACCAGTTCGACAAGGTCGAGATGTTCAGCTTCGTAGACCCCGAGGACTCTGCGGCCGAGCACGAGCGGATCCTCGGGATCGAGGAGGAGATCCTCGGCGAGCTTGGGCTCGCCTACCGCGTCGTGAACATCGCGGTGGGCGAGCTCGGCAACTCGGCGGCGAAGAAGTACGACTGCGAGGTGTGGCTCGCGAGCCAGGGTCGCTACCGCGAGCTCACCTCCTGCTCGAACACGACCGACTACCAGGCACGGCGCCTGGAGATCCGGGCGCGCCGCGAGAAGCGGATGCTCACGCCGCACACCCTCAACGGCACAGCGGTCGCGGTCGGGCGGACGATCGTCGCGCTGCTCGAGAGCGGACAGCGCGCGGACGGCAGCGTGGCGCTACCCGAGTGCCTGCTCGGCGCCGGCGCCCCCGCGCAGCTCGAGCCCGCCGGCTAGCGACGGCGACGGGCGGGCCGGCGCTCGCGCGCAGCGAGGCCTGCCGGCGTCTAGGCGCTCGCTACGAGCGCGACGGCGAAGCACAGATACGCGACGACGATCACGACCCCGTCGCGGCGGACAAGGCCGCGGCCGGCGTAGGCCGCCGCGAGCGCGCCGAGCGTTAGCGCGAGATAGCAGGCTCCCAGGAAGATCGTCTGCCCGGAGGGGGCGCCGAGGCCGACGATCGCTCCCGGCAGGAGCAATCCCGCGGCGACGTTGATCGCGTTGCTGTTGAGCGCGGTGCTCAGCACCGCTGCCCCGCGCCCACGCGCGGCGAGGTAGATCGCGGCGACCGCGTTGGGCAGGCTCGTCACACCCGCGAGCAGCAGCCCGCCGATGACGCTCGCGGGGATCCCGTGTCTGGTCCCGAACTTCGAGCCCGTGCGCTCCATCACGACGCTCGCGCCCACGACCGCCAGCACCGCCGCGAGCGCGATCGCTGCATCGAGGCTCCTTCCCCGGCGCGGATGGATCGCATCCTGAAGCTCAAGCTCCTCCTCGTGGATCGCGCTCGCCAGCCAGGCTCGCCACGCCGCCGGCACCCGCAGCCGGGCAAGCCGCGCCGGCCCCAGGCCGAGGAGCACCGCGTAGGGGCCGAGCACGAGCGCCACCAGCGCGAGGCCGAAACCGGCTGCGAACAGGCCGCCGACCACAGCCAGGCACACCGCGGCGACCCACAGCGCGACCGAGCCCGCGAGCGCGAGCACGCGCCGGTGAAGGACGAGCGAGCCCGCCACCACCGCGGAGAGGCCGAGCAGCGCTGCGAGGTTGAAGACGTTCGAGCCGATCACGACACCCGCTCCGACGTGGCGCTCGTTGCGGGTGAGCGCGGTGACGGCGGCCGTGATCTCCGGTGCGTCCGCAGCGAGCGCCGCGAGCATCCCGAGCAACGCCTCGGAGAGCCCCAGTCGCGCCCCCACCCGCTCGAGCCTCGTCACGAGCAGCCAGCTGGCGGCGAGGCTCGCGCACGTCGCGCCGGCGAACAGGAGCACGAGCAGCGGGTCAGCCACGCCGCGAGCAGTCTATCCGGGTGGCGGCCCGCTCCCGCCGAGCTTCCCGGCAGGACTCTCAGCGGCCCCGCCGAAGGTTTCAGATCCGGAGGCAGACGCCGGCTCGCTAACGCTCCCGCCGGAGAGTGCCGAAAAGCTACTACCATCGGAACCTCTTCACCCGGCGTCTGTTTCAACACCAGCGACCCGGCCCGCAGCACCCGATCATGCGACGAATGCAACTATTCCCACGCCTTGCCCTGCTCGCGATCTCGATCGCGCTGCTCGCGACCCTGCTCGCGGCGCCCGTCGCGACCGGGCGTGCGCCCGCCCCGCGCGCGCACGCCGCATCGAGCTTCCTGACGGGCATCGGCGATGAGAACGCAAAGATGTTCGTCAACCAGAACTGGCTGCGGCTGCACACGAAGATCGTGCGCTACATCGCCCCCTACGACGCCGCCGTGCATCGCGATTCGCTCGACCAGGCGATCGGCTTCATCCAGAACGCCGAAGCGACGCACCAGCAGGTGCTGGTGGCCTTCTACCACTCCGAGCACACGCCCACGAGACTGCCGAGCGTCTCCGACTACCAGCGCGACGTGAAGAAGTTCGTGAAGCTGTTCCCGAAGATCAAGCAGTACCAGTCCTGGAATGAGGCCAACCGCGGCAACGTCCCGCGCGCCTTCTCGAGCCCCTCCGCCGGCGCTGCGGCGCGCTACTACCAGGCGCTGATCCGGGTGTGCACGACCTGCACCGTGCTCGGCCTCGACGTGCTCGACGCCGCGAACATCCGCCCGACACTCAACTACATCGCCGCATTCAAACACGAAATCGGGCACCTGAAGACGGTCATGCCGAGGATCTGGGGCCTGCACAACTACTCGGACATCAACCGCATGGAAAGCTGGCGCACGCGCGAAATCGCACGCGCGCTCGGCGGGCAGGTGTGGCTCACCGAGACGGGCGGGCTCGTGCAGTTCGGCAGCTCATTCCCGAACCGGCGCGGCTCGGGCCTGACGCGCGCGGCAAAGGTGCTCGCGTACATGTTCAAGGTCGCCGCTGCGCAGTCCTCGCGGGTCAAGCGCCTGTACATCTACAACTGGACCGGCGGCCCCCCCTCGACCCGCTTCGATGCCGGGTTGACGAACCCCCACGAGCAGCCGCGGGCCGGCTACGTCGTCGTCTGCCGCCAGCTGCACGCCGCGAAGTGCGGCGCAGCCCGGCTCAGCAAGACCTAAGCCGTCAGCGACTCGCGCTCCTCGCCGCCCGCCGGCGCGGGCCCCGCCTCGTGTTGGCCGCCGAGCGCGCCACCGCGGCTGCGCTCGGGGCGGTCGCGCAGAAGGCTCATCGCGAGCAGCGCCAGCGCGCCGAAGCAGGCCGCGATCGGCGCGAGCGTCTTCAGCGGATATGAGCCGAAGCCCTTGTGCAGCGCGGTGTGATCGCCGGCGCCGAGAATGCTCTCGAGGCCGCGGTGATCGATCCCCAGGAGCGTCGGCGCGAGCGCCGCGAACAGCCCCCACGCGGCGAGGGCCGTGAGCCCCGCTAGGAGCTGCGCTCCGCGTATGCGCATCGCCGGCAGCGCGAGCGCCGCCAGCAGCACGGCCACAGCCACTGCGAGCAGAAACGGCCAGATGCCGCCCCACCCCCGTCCGAGGCCGAAGGCGGAGGCGATCGTCGGCTGGAAGAAGCCGCGGCCGAGGTAGCGCGTCCAGACGACGGTCTCGGTCTCATAGCCGACGAGCGGATGCGTGATCGTCGCGATCACGCTCGTCGCGAACGACGCCCCCGCCAGCGCGATCGTTGGCCCGGGGAAGCGCTTGAACGCGAGCGCCAGCCCGACCGCGAGGAACGGAAGCATCGTCGTCAGGAAGCGCGGCCCCATGAAGCCGCCACCGAACGGCAGGTAGTAGCCCGAGTTGTAGAGCAGGTAGCAGAGGCAGATGCCCGCGATCGTCAGCGCCTCGGCACGGCGCCCGCGCCGGTAGAGCAGGACTATCCCGATCGCGGCCATCGCCAGCACGGGGGAGATCGTCAGCAGGCCGCGAGAGTCGAGCAGCAGCGTGGCCAGCACCTTCACGTTCGGCGCGCTGATCCCGAAGAAGCCTTTGTGCTGTCGCGGGACGTCGGAGTAGGCGAGGTGCGTCCAGGAGCGGAACGCGTAGTGGTTGTAGAGCAGCAGCGGGATGATGCCCACGACTCCGCCGGCGATGTAGGCGCCGGCGCGGCGCGCGATGCCGAGCGGGTTCAGCGCGTCCGCGCGCGAGAGCAAGAACAGGCCGAGCACGAGCGCGACGAAGAACACCGGGTACTCCGAGGTCACCGCATAGCCCATCGCCGCACCCGCCAGCGCGAGCAGCATCGGGCTCTGGGGTCCGTCGCGCTCGCGCAGCATCAGCGCGAACGCGGCGAAGCCAAGGAACGCGCTGAACACGTGTGAGAACAGCATCGTGGAGAGCGCGAGAACGATCGTCCCCAGGCCCAGCGTGACCGCGGCGGCGGCGCCGTAGCCGGGGGCGAAGCGCTCGCTCACGCGCCACACGAGCAACAGCAGCAGAAGCCCCGGGAGCACGTTCGCCCACAGGCCGATGAAGTAGACCATCTCGTCGTCGTTGCGCTGCGCCTGCGATTCGCGCGCCAGCGCGTCGGCGTTGACGAGGTTGAGCGTGTCGTAGAAGGGCAGCGCGAACAGCGCGAGCCCCGGCGCGCGCGCCGAGTACCAGTGGCCCTTGTAGAAGACCTTGTCGCCCGTGTTCTGCTGGGTTGAGTCGATCGTCGTCGAGTCCTTGTTCAGCGAGCGGATCAGGTCGTAGTGAGACGCCTGATTCCAGGAGAAGCTCTGGATCAGGGTCGCGTAGGAGAGGCCCACGAGCAGGATCGCCGCGAGCGCGATGCGCTCGCGCCCGAAGCGCCCCCGCCGGCGCGGGTCGGTGCGTGCGCCCTGCGCGCCGGCGACAGGAGTGGAGGGCTGCGCGGGGGCGGACCCGCTCATCAACCGGTTCCGTGCAGCGCCTTCGGCCCAGGGCCGATCTCATAGATGACCAGCGAGCCGACCCGCCGGCTGCTCACGCCCAGTCCCGCGATCGGCCTGGCCGCGGCGGCCGCGGTGTCGGGCGGCTCCGCCTTTGAAAAGCGCGCTATCCCCGGGAGCTTTGGCATGCGCAGGTGCAGCACCACCGTGCGGATCCCGTAGAAGCGCAGCTTTTCGATGCTCGCCCGATCGGGGAAGCCGCTCATGCCGCCACGCAGGTCATCGACCGGGCGCATGTCGAAGGTGCTGTTGCCGACCGGGATCTTGTAGAAGCCGTCGGTCGAGAAGTACTGCCAGAGCCTGTCCGCGGGGCCGTCGGTCGGCAGGTCGAGCAGCGGTGCGCTCAGCCCGAGCTCCGCGCGCGCCGGCTGCGGCACCACCGGGTGGGCAAGGTGCCCGGCGCCTTCGCCGAGGATGCCGACGAGGAGCACCGCGCCGAGCAGCGCCGGCGCTCCTCTCAGCGACGCCCTCGCTGCCGCGGAGCGCGCGCGCGCCACGAGCAGCTGCACGCCCGCGCCCGCGAGCAGCGCGTAGAAGAGCGTCGCCAGCGTGAACACCCTCCCCGGCACGCGCACGCCGTTCCATCCCGGCGCGAAGTCATAAACCAGCCGGTAGGGGTATCCAGCACCGGTCAGGCCCAGGCCGAGCGCGAGCACCGAGCACACGACGATTCCCGCCGCGAGCCCGACGCGCAGTCTTCGCGTGTACAGCGACGAGGCGAGTCCCGCGAGCGCGAGCACCAGGATCAGCCCGCCGGGGAAGAACACGCTCTCGTTCTTGGAGTGCACATTCGCGCGCATCCCCGACGTCGCACCGCCCCATATGCGGTTCTCCGACGATGCCGCCAGCAGCGCCGCGGGACCGGCGGAGTAGGCCTTGACTTCTCTGATCGTGCGCTTCGCGGTCGGGTATTCGTCGGCCACCTTCAGGTACGGAATCGCCTGGTAGACGCCCACCGCGCCGAGCACCGCGATGCCGATCAGCGTCGCGGCGAGCACGCGGCGCGGCACGAGCGCTGAAAGCGCCGAGCGCTCGCGCCCGCCGGGCGTCGCCGGCGCAGCAGCGCTCGCGGCGCCTTGAGCCGGCGCCTCGGCGCTCGCGGGCTGCTCGCTGAGCGGTCGGCCGCGCCACCAGTGCCACAGCCACAGCAGCGCGAGCACGCCGAGCAGGTAGCAGTACTGCATGCCGAGCGTGAAGCCGAGGCTCACCTGCCATGCCGAGACCAACCAGCCCGCGACGAGGAGCGCGGGCGAGGAGCGCCGGTAGCCGCGCAGCAGCAGGAACAGCGCGAGCGGGATGCCGCCTGAGGAGATGACGTGCAGGTGTCCCGCCTCGGTCACGCGGTAGGGCGCGTAGGCGAAGGCGATGCCCGCTGCGCCGGCTCCCCAGCGCCCGAGCCCGAGCTCGCGCGCAAGCAGGTAGGCGCCGACGAAGCACAACGACCACGCGAGCAGGAACAGCAGGTTGTAGCGAACCAGCGCAGCGACCGTGCCCGAGCCCACCAGGCCGGAGGGCCCGTAGCCGAGCAGCGAGTCCGAGAACGCGAGGCTGTTCGGATGCGGGTAGAACGCGTTGGCGTCGAACAGGTGCAGCGGGTCGTGCAGCATCGCGTGCCCGACCCACGCAACCTCCCACGCGGTCCGGATCGGGTCGCCGAGGTCGGGCGCGATGCGGCTGGGCAGGTGAAGCACCAGCGGCCACGTCGTGAGCACCGCCAACAGCACGCCGGCTGCGATCACGCTCAACAGCTCCACGCGGCCGAGGCGCGGCGAGGGCGCCCAGCGCGAGCGAGCCCCCGAGATGGGCCCGTCCGCGGCGCCGGAAGCGCCCGCGCGGCCATCGGCTGCGGCGGTGCCATTCGGTCCGGGTTGGGTGCGCGGGGGACTTGGAAGGCCGGTGCTCATGGCCTGCTGGTTTTCGCGGCGCCGGGGATCGGCGCAGCATACGAAAGCTGCGGCTCCATGGCGGCGCAACGGCGTTGCGTGGCGGCGTCGCCCGGGGATCGCCGTTTGGGTAACACTGCAGAGGTGAAGGTGCTCGTGGTGGGAGCGGGAGGTGTCGGAAGCGCGTTCGCGGCGATCGCGCAGCGCAGGCCCGCGTTCGAGCAGGCCGTGCTCGCGGACGTGTCGCTCGAGCGCGCAAGCGCGGCCGTCGAGCGCCTCGGGGAGCCCGGCCGCTTCGCGCCGGAGCGCGTCGATGCGTCGAGTCGCGCCGAGTTGGTCGAGCTGATCGGCCGCACGCGACCCGACGCGGTTCTCAACGCGTGTGACCCGCGCTTCAACGAGCCGATCTTCGACGCGTCGCTGCAAGCGCGCGTCACCTATCTCGACATGGCGATGACGCTGTCCCAGCCCCATCCCGAGCGCCCGCACGAGCTGCCTGGCACGATGCTCGGCGAGTACCAGCTCGCGCGCCACGAGCAATGGGAGCAGGCCGGCGTGCTCGCGCTGGTGGGGATCGGAGTCGAGCCGGGCCTCTCGGACGTGCTCGCGCGTTACGCAGCCGATGAGCTGTTCTCAGAGGTGCGCGAGATCGGCGTTCGCGACGGCGCAGACCTCGTGGTCGAGGGCTATGAGTTCGCGCCGACCTTCTCGATCTGGACGACGATCGAGGAGTGCCTGAACCCTCCCCTGATCTGGGAGCGCGAGCGCGGGTTCTACACGACGCCGCCATTCTCCGAGCCCGAGACGTTCACGTTCCCGGAGGGCATCGGGCCGGTGGAATGCGTCAACGTGGAGCACGAGGAGGTCGTGCTGATCCCGCGCTGTGTCCCCTGCCAGCGGGTGAGCTTCAAGTACGGCCTCGGCGAGGAGTTCATCGCGGTGCTGCGGACGCTGCACATGCTCGGACTCGACTCGACCGAGCCCGTGAGCGTGCGCGGCCAGCTGATCGCGCCGCGCGACGTGGTGGCCGCCGCGCTCCCGGACCCCGCCACGCTCGGCGAGCGCATGAGCGGACGAACCTGCGCCGGGACCTGGGTCACGGGTACAGGCGTCGACGGCGCTCCGCGCTCGACCTACCTCTACCACCTCGTCGACAACGAGCACACGATGCGCGAGTACGCGAGCCAGGCGGTGGTGTGGCAAACGGCGATCAACCCGCTCGTCGCACTCGAGCTGCTCGATCAGGGCGCGTGGAGGGGGACCGGTGTGCTCGGGCCCGAGGCGTTCCCGCCAGGCCCCTTCCTCGAGCGGCTGCGCGAGCTCGGCGCGCCCCACGGCCAGATCGAGCTGCCCGTCGAGTGAGCGCGAGGAGCCGGCCTGCTGCGGCTCAGCAGCGCTCGCGCGGAGGGCACTCGGTGCGCCGGCCCCCTGCCGGCGCACCGTGCCCTCTCGAGGGGCCTGGTCCCCCTCGCCTCAGAGCCGCGCTGGAGCGTGCTCGACCGGCCGCTCGAGGATCCCGGGCGGAGCTGTTTCGAGTTTGCGCGAGAAGTAATCGCGGAAGAAGGGGCGCGAGATCAGCATCAGCACGAACCCCAGGACCAGTCCGCCGACGCCCAGCCACAGCGGCAGCGTGATGCCGGCGATCGGCGGCGATTCGACGTTGGCCTTGTGGCCATAGAATTCCGCGGCCTTTCCGAAGACCCCGAACAGCATCAGCGCGCCCGCGAGCGGGGCGAGGCCGAGCAGCAGGAAATTGCGCACGCTCTTGAGGAGCTCGTGGCGGTAGTAGACGACGCAGGCGATCCCGGTGAAGCCGTAGTAGAAGCAGATCGGGAAGCCGAGCGCGATCAGCGAGTCGCCGAGCACGCTTTCGGAGACCAGCAGGAGCACGACCGTGACGACGATCGAGACCGCGCCCATCGCGAGCGTCGAGACGCTCGGGGTCAGGTAGCGGCGGTGCACGCGCCCGATCGTTCGCGGGATCGCACCCCAATGAGCCATTGACAGCGTCGTGCGCGCGGTCGGAAGGATCGTCGTCTGCGTCGAGGCCGACGCGGAGGTGAGCACCGCGATGATCAGCAGCTTGTTCAGGGTGCCGCCCAGTACACCGGTGCCGAGGGCGCTCAGGACGTCTTCCTGATTCGCTTCGTTGGTCAAGAAGCCGGTGCCGTGGAAGGCCTGGCTGGCCGCGGAGACGACCACGTAGATCAGCAGCAGCACGATCGTCGAGAGGACCGCGGCACGACCGGGTCCCTCGCTGGCATCCCTGGACTCCTCGTTGACGGCGACCCCTGAATCCCAGCCCCAATAGATGAACACGCCGAGCAGGACCCCATCCACCAGATCGCCGAAGTTCAGCGCGGTCGGATCGAACCACGAAGCCGACGGCTTGATCGCGCCGCTGGGGTGCCCGCCATAGACCTTCGCGAGCGCGACCGTCGCAAAGGCCGCGAGGATCAGTATCTCGGCGCTGAGCAGTACCTGCTGAATGCGCGCGGAGAGCTCGATGCCGCGGTAGCAGATCCAGGTCATCAACGCGATCCATACAACCGCGGCGACGATGATCGCCGCTTTGGATTCCCCGAGTTCGGTGAAGCCGAAGAGCTTGAAGGTGTAGATCGCAGCGATGTTCGAGAGCGAGGCCATCACGATCACATCGGCGAGCACGATCGTCCAGCCGTTCAGCCAGCCCGTGGCCGGGCCGAGGGCGCGGGTCGTCCACGCGAACGTGGTGCCCGCGTCGGGGTCGGCGCGATTGAGGTAGCGATAGGCAAAGGCGATCAGCAGCATCGGCACGAACGACACGAGCAGCACCGCCGGCGCGTGCACGCCGACGCCCTTCACCGCGACGATGAAGCCGAGGGTCGCCGCCAGCGAGTAGGCGGGGGCCGTGGAGGCGACGCCGATGACGAGGTTCGACAGGGAGCCGATCGCGTTCTTCTTCAGCCCCTTGTCGGCAATCTGCGAGCTGGCGGGCGCCCCGGAGACGAGCGGGGCAGGCGGTGTGGCGACGCTGTCTGTGGCCATCGGGTTCTCCTGCTCAAGGTGTGAAGCGGTTGCCGGGCCGTCGGGGCAAAGGTACGCGCGCTGCGAGTCGCGGGCAAGGGGCGCAATTCCCAAAACAACGCGCATGATTTGTACGGAGCGTACAATGCCAATACACCATCTTGACCACCCAGCGCCTTGAACGACGCGGGCTCAGCGGGGTAGCGTTGTCCGTAGTGTCCAGTCGGCGAGGGGGGTTGGTTGAAAGTTATGTCCACTGATCTTCAAGAGCAGGCAAAGCGGCATCTGTGGATGCATTTCACGCGCATGGGCGCCTACGGGAGCGCGGAGGTGCCGGTGATCGTGCGCGGGGAGGGGTGCTACGTCTACGACGAACACGGCAAGCGCTACCTCGACGGGCTCTCGGCGCTCTACTGCGTCAACATCGGGCACGGCCGCGAGGAGCTCGGAGAGGCCGCTGCGAAGCAGGCGAAGGAGCTCGGCTTCTACACCAACTGGAGCTACGCGCACCCGCGCTCGATCGAGCTGGCGGCGCGGATCGCGGAGCTCGCGCCGACGAGCCTCAACCGCGTGTTCTTCACCTCCGGCGGCTCGGAGGCAGTCGAGTCCGCGTGGAAGCTCGCCAAGGCCTATCACGCCGCCCGCGGCGAGCCCAGGCGCCACAAGATCGTCTCGCGCGTGCTCTCCTACCACGGCACCTCGATGGGCGCGCTCACCGCGACCGGCCTGCCGGCGCTGCGCGAACCGTTCGAGCCGCTCACCCCGGGGGGACGGCACGTACCCAACACCAACTCCTACCGCTGGAAAGAGGATCGCGACGAGCTGTGGGCGGCCGATGCGATCGAGGAGGCGATCCAGTTCGAGGGCCCGGCGACGGTCGCGGCTGTGATCCTCGAGCCGGTGCAGAACGGCGGTGGCTGCTTCGTGCCGCAGGACGGATACTTCCAACGCGTGCGCGAGATCTGCGACCGACACGGCGTGCTGCTGATCTCCGATGAGGTCATCTGCTCGTGGGGGCGGCTCGGTTATTGGTTCGGCTCCGAGCGCTATCACTACCTGCCCGATCTGATCACCACCGCGAAGGGCATCACCTCCGCGTACGCGCCGATGGGCGCGGTCATCGCAGCCGACCACATCGCCGAGCCGTTCATGCACGGCAAGGCGATCTTCAACCACGGCTTCACCTTCGGTGGACATCCCGTCGCGTGCGCGATCGCGCTTGCCAACATCGACGTCATCGAGCGCGAGGAGTTGTGCGGGCACGTCCTCGCGAACGAGCAGCGCTTCCGCGAGATGCTCGAGAGCCTGCGCGACGTGCCGATCGTAGGCGACGTGCGCGGCGCGGGCTACTTCCAGGCGATCGAGCTCGTCAAGAACGCGGAGACCAAGGAGACCTTCAACAGGCACGAGTCAGAGGAGCTTCTGCGCGGATTCCTCTCCGGCGCGCTGTACAAGCACGGGCTGATCTGCCGCACCGACGATCGCGGCGACCCGATCGTGCAGCTTTCGCCGCCGCTGATCGCCGGCGAGCAGCAGTTCGAAGAGATCGAGGCGGTGCTGCGCCCGGTGCTCAGCGAGGCCTCCGAGCGGGTGGACCGGTGGAGCTCACTGTCGAGAGCCTGATCTCGGAGCTCGGGCTCGCGCTCGTCTCCGGCGTAGAGGCGGCACGCGCGCCCGTGCGTTGGGTGCACAGCACCGAGCTTGTTGATCCCACGCCGTGGCTGAAAGGGGGCGAGCTCCTGCTGACCACCGGCATGCAGCTCGACGGCCCCAAAGTGCAGCGAGAGCTGATCGCGCGGCTCGCCGACCACGACATCGTCGGCCTCGGCTTCGGCACGGGGTTTGCACACAAGCGGCTACCGGCGGCGCTCGTGACGGCGGCGCGCAAGCGGGGGTTCCCGTTGTTCGAGGTGCCATATGAGCTGCCCTTCATCGCGATCACCGAGCGCGCGTTCGCGCAGCTGGTCAACGAGCGCTACGAAATGCTGCAGCGCAACATGGCCGGCGACGTGCTCGCGGAGGCGCTGACCGGCCACCTGTATCCCGAAGATCTCAAGGCGCGCCTGCGGCCGTTCGGCATCGGCGAGCTGCTCGCGGTGCTGGCCTTCAGGCCCAGCGATCCGAGCGCGGCGGCTGCGCCGCTGGAACGGATACTCGAGCACGAGCGCGTCGGCAGCCTCGTCGCGATCCGCGCCGGCCTGTTGTGCGCGGTGGTCGCAGCCGATGACGTCGAACCGATCGAGCTCGCGGGCCGGATCCGTGCGGAGCTCGTCGCGCGCTTCGGCCCGGTCCCGGCCGCGGCGAGCCGCCCCGCCGCGACGCATTCGCTGCGGCTGTGCTTCCACGAGGCGCGCTGCGCGCTCGAGGCGGTGCGGCTGCGCAACGGCGACGCTCCCGACGTCGCCTCGCACATCGATCTCGGCGCCTTCCAGCTGCTGCTCTCGCTGCAGGACGACGACGCGCTGCTGTCCTACTGCCGCAACGTGCTCGGTCCGCTGGAGCAGGGCGAGTACGGCGATGAGCTCCTGCGCTCGCTCGACGCGTTCATCGAGCACAACGGCCACTGGGAGAAGGCGTCGGGCGCGCTCTACTGCCACCGCCACACGCTGCGCTACCGCATCCGCAGGATCGAGCAGCTGACCGGGCGCGACGTCTCGAGCGCCCGCGACCGGATCGAGTTCTGGCTGGCACTGCGCGGGAGGGAGCTCGCGCGGTGAGGATCGGCGTGCCGACGGAGATCAAGCCGGACGAGTACCGCGTTGCGATCACGCCGGCAGGCGTGAGGGAGCTGAGCACGCACGGCCATGAGGTGCTCGTCCAGTCCGGCGCGGGGGCGGGCAGCGCGATGGCCGACGAGCAGTTCATCGCACAGGGCGCGCGCATCCTCCCCGACGCCGGCGCGGTGTTCGCGCAGGCCGAGCTCGTCGTCAAGGTCAAGGAGCCGCAGCCCCAGGAGGCCTCGATGCTGCGCCCGGGGCAGACGCTGTTCACCTACTTGCATCTCGCCGCCGAGCCGGCGCTCGCACGCGAGCTGATGGAGGCTGGTGCCACGTGCATCGCCTACGAGACCGTCGAGGACTCCGCAGGGCGCCTGCCGCTGCTGGCGCCGATGAGCGAGGTCGCCGGCAAGATCGCCACCCAAGCGGGCGCGTTCATGCTCGAGAAGCCGCTCGGCGGTCGCGGGATCCTGCTCGGCGGCGTGCCGGGGGTCGCCGCCGCGACCGTGCTCGTGATCGGTGGTGGCGTCGTCGGCATGAACGCCGCAGTGATCGCGATCGGGATGCAGGCCGACGTCTTTACCTTCGACCGCTCGATCGACCGCCTGCGCGAGCTCGAAGGGGTGTTCGCCGGCCGCGCCTCGACCGTTTACTCATCCACGCTTGCGATCGAAGAGATGCTCCCCGCTGCGGATCTCGTGATCGGCGCGGTCCTCGTCCACGGCGGGCGCGCTCCGCACGTGGTCACCCGCGAGCAGCTCGGGCTGATGAAGCGACACGCGGTGTTGGTGGACGTGTCGATCGACCAGGGCGGCTGCTTTGAGACCTCGCGGCCGACGACCCACTCGGACCCCACCTTCGAGGTCGACGGGGTCACGCACTACTGCGTGACGAACATGCCCGGCGCGGTGCCGATCACCTCCACCTATGCGCTGACCAACGCGACCCTTCCGTATCTGATCAAGCTCGCCGACCTCGGCGTCGAGGAGGCGCTCGAGCTCGACCCCGGCCTGCGTATGGGCGTAAACGTCAAGGCCGGCGAGATCACCCACCCGGCGGTCGCGGCGGCGCTCGCGAGCTCCGAGCCCGTGCGGCTGTGAAGGCCTTGCAGGAGATCCGCCCGCGCGTCCCGGCGCGCGCGAGCGCGGGCAACCCAACCACCGCAGAAGGAGATGCATGATGGCGAGCACCGAAGGCGTTCTCGGAAACTTCATCGGCGGCGAGTCCGCGGCCTCGGAGGGCGAGACCGAACCGGTGCTCAACCCGGCAAGCGGCGAGGAACTCGCGCGCGCGCCGCGCTCGACGCCACAGGACGTCGATCGTGCGGTCGCGGCGGCGCGCGGCGCGTTCGAGGGCTGGTCCACGGTGCCCCCCGCGCAGCGCGCGCAGGCGCTGCTCTCGCTCGCGAACGTGATCGAGGAGAACGCCGAGGA
>JAXDGS010000023.1:0-3975 GCA_034664905.1 Solirubrobacteraceae bacterium
GACCGGAAGCCCCACCGCCGGTGCTACCGCTTCAGTGTGCTGAACGCTTGCCATACGCCGTCATCCCTTTCAAATTGGTCTCCTATTGAGACTGCGGTTCCACCGGCGACGAGGGGCGTCCCAGACCTTCATCGAGGTCACGGAACCCGAAAGCCATCACGCCGCCAGGCAGTTCGTCGGCTCACAGAGCCAAGGTCATCAGCTGAACGCCGGGACCGCGTCACTCCCTTCCTCGGTTCCCTCATCGGCCACCGAACTGTTGCCGCACGGCCTCGTGAAGTTATGTTCGTGTGCTGTTTGTTGGCAAGAAAGCTCGTGCTTTTCGTATCTGCTTGCAACTTCGCGAGACCCGACTCTCGCTTTGCACGACTTCGATAGGGCGGCGTCGCACATCCTGCGCCGGCAGCGCCGGTGACGATTACCGGAACGGGTTGGGTGCGATGAATCGGCCGACGCGACGGATCTCGACGAGCCGCTCGCTGTCGGGATGTGCGCGACTTTCGAACTCGCGGGCCTCGGCATCGATGTCGTAGGCAACGCGAATCACGTCCACGCGACCATCCGCGACGAGCAGGTAGGAGGCACGTACGTCACCGTCCCAGGGCATCCCTGCGCTTCCTGCGTTAGCGACCACGAGATCACCGATTGCTCGGGTAAACGGGCGGTGGATGTGTCCGTAGGCGACGGTGCTGGTGTCCAGGGGCCGGTACGTCGCATCGAGGTCGCGATCGCTCGCGTCCGGCATCGGGGCGCGCCATAGATCCCCGGGTACGGCGTGTACGATCGCGACACCCTCGATCCGGAGTTCTGTCGGGAGGTTGCGCAGCCATGCTAGGCGCTCCTCGCCGATCTCCTCGAGGGTGTACGGGGCGTACGCATCGAACAGCCATCGCAGCAGCGTCTGAAGCTGCGGCGCGCGATCGCGCTGGCGGGAGTGCTGCTCCGGACGCCACAGAAGCTCGTCGGTGTTCCCGACGACGCCCGGCCAGCCGAGCTCGCGGATCCTGTCGATCACCTCCGCCGGGCGTGGTCCCATAAGCGCGAGGTCGCCGCCGTGAACGACCTGATCAACCCCTCGGGACGCGATGTCCTCGATCACCGCCTCGAGTGCGGCAAGGTTCCCGTGGATGTCGCTGACGATGGCCAGTCGCATCACTTGAGCTTCGCATCAAGAGCCGGTCGGCCCCGCACTCCGCGGGCAACCCGCCGTGTGATCGTCACCAATTACGCCCCAAGAATGTCCGCTCGTCGCTGGGTCTAACGCCAATCTCGGACCGCCCGTCCGAGGGTGGGGCGGACCTCGGTTGTGAGAAGAGGCGCCAGTGACGCCGCTGTGGCCTGGGCGGCGTTGACGCGATCGATTGCGTGAAAGCAATCCCAGAAGCGAACCAGTCCGTCCTCACCGTCGACCTCGAACATCTTTGCCGCGAGGCGCTGCCACCGATACTGGAACCAGACGTAGTTCAACGGGCTCATCGAATCGTCAGAACCGGTGTAGTGGGCTTGCAGCTCGTCGAGCGTGCTGTACCCCTCGGCGCGCATCCGGGCGGCAAGCTTTCGACTTCCCGCTCCCACGCTTGGAAGCGCCTCGAGGGTCGGCAGGCTCGCCGGCAGCTGGGTGGCGACGAACGCGTGCATGGCCAGGTTGACGAAGATCTCGCTGAGCCAGAAGGTCGGGAGCCGCAGATCTCCGAGCCCCTCGAAGGCGTGGCCGAGCTCATGAATCGTGATGAGATCGAAGAACGGCTGCAGATCCAAGCCACCCGCGCCGTCCGGGTATGTCGCGAGCAACTTCGCATACCCGCGGGGCGACGCGTCGCGGAGGTGCTGCGCGATCGCGATCCAGAAGTCTCCGCCTCCGGCTGGCATCACCACGACGCCGGGACGGATCTCGCCGGCATCATCGTTGAAGAACGGCAGCCCGTACGGGCCGTTATCCGGCCAGTCCGCCTCATCGGCCACGATGACGGCGATGTCGGGCTCAACTGCTGAAAACAGGCGACTGAAGTAGACGTAGGCGTCCGCGGCGATATCAGCCGCGGCCGTCGCCCGCGCGAGCGCTCCGTCGCTGTAGCGCACCTCAAACGGATACCCATCCAGGCGCGCAAGCTCCGATCCGACCGCCACCCGACGAGCGTAGCCTCAACCCGAGGCCGGACACACAGCCCCTCGATCGAGCCCCTCACGCTCAAGCCTCTGCTTCGCGTAGGCGACGACACTGGAGTCGAAGGCGCGCGCTCGCGGCTCGGTCGACGACGGTTCCGTTACGCGCAAAGCGCAGCGGTCGACGTAGCCGCGGAGCCCGAGATCGTGTCTCGTGGTTCCTGTCGACGCGTGTTGTCACAGCCCAGCGCGACCGATGCCCCAGGTGGGTGACATCGCTCACGGGGTATGGGTTGGCCCGCGATAGCTGGCTTGCCAACTGCTGCCGCTGTCACGAGTGGTCCAGACCTGGGTCTGAGTTCTTGATTGCCGGGGCGTCGCGGCGCCCGTGCTCTGGTCGATGAGCAGCCAGCCTGCGGTAGTGCCTAGGAAGTCGATCCCTTGCAGAATGATGCTGGTGCGAGCGCCGCGAAACGGCAGGTGAGGCACGAGGGCATCGCGGCCGGCGCGATTGGCTTTGCGACACTTGACGACGACGGCTGCGGTCGTGTACCCGACGAAGCAGACCCCTCGATCGCCAAAGGCGGCCGCGTGGACGATGATCGGCGGGCCCCGCAGGCCGGCCAGCTCGCCGAACTGCCGCCCGACCGTGCGCCAGGTTCGACCGTCATCGAGGGTCTGTCTCGAACGGGACATAACGCCGCCTCCGCAAGCAGCCTCGCAATACGCGAGATCGAGTGCCACTGCGTTCTTGTCCTCACAAGAGAGGTCAGGCCACCAGGGACTGAATCCCCGGACGCGCGCGAAGCCCGCCGCCACCCGCACCCAGCCACCACCGCGCGAGCGCCAGAGGCCCGCGTTCTGGTCCGCGATAAGGAATTCTTCCCCGCCGGTGACGCACAACGCGTCGCCGCGCCCGTGCCAACGGCTGGCGTGCCACGACATGCCGCCGTCACTGGTCGCAACCAGCCGCCCTTGCACTGTCAGGCCATAGCCGGCAGTCGCGCCTCTGAACGCCACCCGCATCAGTGCCTTCGCCGGTTCACCGATGTGCCGCCAGCGCGAGCCACCATCCACGGTCCGATACAGACTGGTGACACCGACTGCCCAGCCGTGGCGGGCGTCCGAAAACTGCACACCCCAGAAGCCTCCCGGAGCTGAAAGCGACGAGCGCCAATGACGCCCGCCGTCGCGGGTCGCGAGCACCATCGCGCTCGGCCATGCAACCGTCATGCCGTCCGGCGTCGACAGGCGACCGTCGAGCGTGTTCAGCGGCTGGCCCGACAAGGCAAATCCGACCCGCGACGACACTAGCTGGACGCCACCGCCTGGATTCACCTGAGTCCGGTGCGCCAACCACCAGCCTTGCTGCGGTCCCGATAGCGGCGATCGCGGCGACGACGACCTGGCGGCCCCGGCCTGGCGATCCGCGTGTGACACAGGCCCGCGTCCGCCCGGTCCCCCAGCCCGCACCAGCAGCGCGAGAAGCATCAAGCCGCACAGCACAGTCGCTGCGATCGCTGCCAGGACCAGTCGTCGGCGTCGCTGCCGGCGCCTGGCAGCGCGAAACACCCCGAAGAAACAACCAACCCGCCCCCCGCCGTCGGTGGCGGGCTCCGACCCGGCGCTCACGACAACGTCTTGATCATCTCGAGGAGCTCCTCGCGCCGATACCCCTGATCGCGCGCTAGCGCCAGCAGTTCCCGGGCACGCGCGAGCACGAGTCCGCGCCTGGGCGACCCACTCACATGAACGCCCTGGCCACGACGGAACTCCAAAAGCCCCTCATCCCTCAACACCCGGAACGCACGCAGCACCGTGTTCGTATTGACTCCCAAGACCGCTGCGAAGTCCTTGGCCGGCGGCAAGCGA
>JAXDGS010000024.1:0-3995 GCA_034664905.1 Solirubrobacteraceae bacterium
CGAGCGCCCATCCATGCGAGGGGACCCAGGACAACGCAGGCCACCAGGACCACTGCGGTGACGCTGGTTGTGACGCCAAGGAGCTTGAGCCCGGAGGCCAGCAGGACCAGCGCCAACGCCCGACGGATCAGCCCACCAGGCGCCCGCGAGGAGGCAAGCGCGCCGAGAATGACACCAGGGATGCTGCCGATGAGCAGGGATGCCGTGACGTCCAGCCGAAAGTCGCCGAACAAAAGGTGCCCAACCGCTGCTGCGGCGACGAGTGGCACGGCCTGGACCAAGTCCGTCCCCACGAGCTGCGAGGCCTGCAGCCGAGGATAGAGAATCATCAGTGCAATGATCATCAGCGAGCCCGAGCCCACCGATGTCATGCCCACGACGAGGCCGCCCACAACCCCGGTCAGGACTGTGGGCAGCGGCCGCACGACGATGCGCAGCGGATCCTGGATGTGGATGTCGTCGGTGTCGGGCCCAGCTCGTGCCTGATCCCGGACATCTCGAGACATCGAGACGTAGGCCTTCGCGATGATCGCCAGCGCCGCCACGACCAGTGCCCCGCCCAGTGCTGTGGTCACCACGTCGTCGACAGCCGTGGCGCTGCCCAGCGCTCGGAGCACGAAGACCCCCAGGAATGCGCTGGGCACCGATCCGAGCGCCAGCCAGCCGACGAGCGCGCGGTTCACGGTGCCGCGGTGGGCGTGCACGGCCCCACCGAAGGGCTTCATGATGGCGGACGTGACCAAGTCGCTTGACACGGCGGCCAGCGGGTTGACGCCGAAAAAGAGGACCAGCATCGGCGTCATCAGTGCGCCGCCGCCCATGCCGGTGAGACCGACGACGAAGCCCACAGCTAGGCCGCCGAGGACCAGCCCGATTTGCATCAAGCCTCTTCCCGCTCAGTTGACCATTCCGGCGCCGACGGTGTGGTTGGTCGCCTCGTCAATGAGTACGAAGCCACCGGTGGTGCGGTTGCGGCGGTACTCATCGCAGAAAAGCGGCAGCGTAGTGCGCAGGCGGACGCGCCCGATGTCGTTGAGATGCAGGACCTCGGCGTCGGGCTGACGGTGCAGCGTGTTGACGTCGAGCCGATATTGCAGGTCTTTGACAAGGGCGCGGGCGGAACGCGTGGTGTGCTTGATCGCGAGTTTCTGGCCCACCCGCAGCGGTGTCTCGGACATCCAGCACACCATCGCGTCGATATCCTGTACCGCGTCCGGTGCATTGCGCGGGCGGCAGATCATGTCACCGCGGGACACATCGAGGTCGTCGGTCAACCGGACGATGACCGACATGGGCGGGTACGCCTCGGTGACCGGACCGTCGGCGGTGTCGAGTGCGGCGATGCGTGAGCTGAATCCACTGGGTAACACGATTATCTCATCGCCGGGCCGGAGAACCCCGCCGGCGACCTGCCCGGCGTAGCCGCGGTAGTCGAGATGGCGCGCAGACTGCGGTCGCACGACGTACTGAACGGGGAAGCGGACATCGATAAGGTTGCGGTCGCTGGCCACGTGGACGTTCTCCAGGTGATGCAGCAACGACGAACCCTCGTACCAGGGCATCAACCCGGATCGTGCCACGATGTTGTCGCCGTTCAGCGCCGAGACGGGGATGACAGCGAGGTCGGCGATCTCGAGTTTGGTGGCGAAGCTGCTGAACTCGGTGCAGATCTCGTCATACAGATCCTGCCGGTAGTCCACCAAGTCCATTTTGTTGACCGCAAGTACCAGGTGTGGCACCCGCAGCAGGGAGACGAGGAAGGCGTGCCGGCGGCTCTGCTCCACTAAGCCCTTGCGGGCGTCAACGAGGATGATCGCCAGGTTGGCGGTTGAGGCTCCGGTAATCATGTTGCGGGTGTACTGGATGTGGCCTGGAGTGTCAGCGATGACGAACTTGCGCCGGGGTGTGGCGAAATAGCGGTACGCGACATCGATCGTGATGCCCTGTTCGCGCTCCGCGCGTAGGCCGTCGGTCAGCAGTGCAAGGTTGACATAGTCGTCACCCTTGTCCCGGCTGGCTCGCTCCACCGCTTCGAGTTGATCCTCGAAAATCGACTTGGAGTCGAAGAGTAACCGGCCGATCAACGTGCTCTTGCCGTCATCGACCGATCCCGCCGTCGCGAATCGCAGCATGTCCACGTCTCAGAAGTACCCTTCGCGCTTACGGTCTTCCATGGCCGCCTCACTGAACTTGTCGTCCCCGCGGGTCGATCCGCGCTCGGTCACGCGGCTGGCACCCACTTCGTCGATGATCTTCGCAACGGTGTCTGCGGACGACCGGACAGCCGCAGTCAGACTGGCATCGCCTACCGTGCGATAGCGCACGCGTTCGGTGAACGTCGGTTCTTCCTCGCGCGGCCGGCAGTACTTGTGGACCCCGTAGAGCATCCCGCTTCGGTAAAAGACCTGGCGCTCGTGTGCGAAGTAGATTGATGGCAGTTCAATCTTTTCGTCAGCGATATAGTGCCAGATGTCGAGTTCCGTCCAGTTCGACAGCGGGAACACACGAATGTTCTCACCCTGGTGAATCCGTCCGTTGTACAGACTCCACAGCTCTGGGCGCTGGGTCTTCGGATCCCACTGGCCAAATTCGTCACGGAAGGAGTAGACCCGTTCCTTGGCGCGGGCCTTGTCCTCGTCGCGCCGCGCCCCGCCGAAGATGGCTGTGAAGCGATGGTGCTCCAGCGCATCGAGGAGTACCGGGGTCTGGACGCGGTTACGCGTGCCGTCGGGCGGCTCGGTCACCGAACCACGGGCGATCGCTTCTGGAACGCTGGCAACGACCAGCGGGACACCGAGTTCGCTCACCCGCCGGTCGCGGAACTCAAGCACCTCGGTGAAATTGTGGCCGGTGTCGACGTGCATGACCGGGAACGGAATTCGGGCTGGCCAGAACGCCTTCTCCGCAAGGCGCAGCATCACCGCGGAGTCCTTGCCGCCGGAGAACAGCAGTACCGGTCTCTCCAGCTCGGCGACGACCTCGCGGAAAATGTATATTGACTCCGCTTCGAGCGTTTGCAACTGCGTCAACTGGTACTGTCCCGGCGTGCCGAGGACGAGTTCGCTCATCGCTTATCCCGCCATGGCCGTGGCGGTGCCGTCGAGCAGCGCAGCCGCGAGTTCGGGCCGGCAGACGAGCAGGTCGGGCAGGAATGGATCGGGTGAGTTGTAGGCCAGCGGCGCGCCATCCAACCGGCTAGCGTGCAGCCCGGCAGACCACGCCACCGCTACCGGCGCTGCGGAGTCCCACTCGTACTGCCCTCCGCCGTGGACGTAGGCATCCACATCCCCTCGAATGACCGCCGCGATCTTGTATCCAGCTGAGCCGAGGGGTACTAGCTCGG
Source organism: Solirubrobacteraceae bacterium (assembly GCA_034664905.1). Taxonomy (GTDB): domain Bacteria; phylum Actinomycetota; class Thermoleophilia; order Solirubrobacterales; family Solirubrobacteraceae; genus Palsa-744. The sequence continues at coordinate 3,344 of JAXDGS010000024.1, forward strand.
CGCCGAGGTCCCTCGCGAGAGCCTGGATGAACGAGGGTGGCCGAGTCCGGCTGACTGCGATGCGTAGCGGCCGAGCGTGCGCTAACGGGACCGCCGGCGGTTCATCGGTCGCGAGGGTGACGCCGAGACCCGGCAAAGCCACGGCACCCGCGACCAAATCGCCATTCGACCACAGAGCCACATGGACCGCCCAGTCCGTCCGGCCGGCCTCGGTGTATTCACGAGTCCCATCCAAAGGATCGACAATCCATACCCGGGTAGCAGACAACCGCGCGCAGTTGTCGGCAGCCTCCTCACTCAGCACCGCGTCCTCAGGTCGAGCATCTCCTAATACACCAAGAATCGTTTGGTGCGACAGCGCGTCCCCGAGCCTACCCAGTTCCTCCGACGATGCCGTAGTACGCAGGCCGGTTAGCGCCAAGCCACCGGCGTTGGCGGCGGCGCGCGCGAGCGCAGCATCATGCGTCATGGCTGCCTCACGGCGGGTAGTCGGGGGTGTGCCGTGGAGGCTGTTTCGCGGGTCGGGTTTCGGGGGTGGGGGACGTTCGCGTTGGCGGACAGGTCGTGCAGTGCGGCGGCCGGGCCGATGGCGCCAGCGGTGGCATGGAGTTCGCTGGGATGCAGTGGGGGAACGGTGACATGCGAGATCGCC
>JAXDGS010000025.1:0-6445 GCA_034664905.1 Solirubrobacteraceae bacterium
CCCTCCGTGTTCGAGACCGACCAGTTCAGCCCGCTGATCGAGCTCGGCGAGCAGCTTTCCGGTCATCGCTACGGAGAGGAGTTCGCGGTGGACCGCGCGCTGCGCATCCTCGCCGACCACTCGCGTGCAATGACGTTTCTGGTGGCGGACGGCGTCGTGCCCTCAAACGAGGATCGCGGCTACGTGCTGCGCCGGGTGATGCGCCGCGCGATCCAGCAGGGACGCAGCCTCGAGCTCGAGCCAGGGTTCCTCGAGCGCTACGCCACGCGGGTGCGCGAGATCATGGGGGCCACCTACCCCGAGCTGCACGAGCACGCGGAGGCGATCGAGATGTGGCTCTCCGCCGAGGAGGAGGGATTCGGGCGCACGCTCGCGCAGGGGATGGGCACGCTGCGCCTGCACATCGACCACGCGCGCGCCGAGGGACGCTCCGCGGTCCCCGCCGCGGAGGTGTTTCGCCTGCACGACACCTACGGCTTCCCGTATGAGATGACGAGCGAGCTGCTTGCCGAAGAAGGGCTCGAGATCGAGGGCGACTACGAGCGCCTGATGGATGAGCAGCGCGCCCGCGGCCGCGCCGGCGCCCGCACCGCATCCGCCAGCGGCACCGTCGCGGTCGCCGACGCCCGCGCGGCGGCGAGCAGCTTCGCGGGTGAGAGCACCCTCGCCACGCGCTTCACCGGCTATGAGACCGAGCAGCAGCAGACGACGGTCGCAGCGGTGCGCGCGATCGACGGAAACGGCCGCGACAGCGGCGCCGCTCCGAGCGCGCACCTGCTCGTCAAGCTCGCGGAGTCTCCGTTCTATGCCGCCGGCGGCGGCCAGGTCGCCGACGTCGGCACGATCGAATGCGAGCACGGCGACTGTCGCGTGCGCGTCGAGGACGTCTTCCGCCTCGGCGACGACCAGGCGCTCGCGGTGGTCGTCGAGGAGGGGACGCTCGTGCCCGGCGAGCAGGTGCTTGCGCGCGTGGACCGCATCGCGCGGCACGCCACCGAGTGCAACCACACCGCCACGCACCTGCTGCAGGCTGCGCTGCGCGCGCGCCTCGGGAGCCACGTGCGCCAGGCGGGCTCCTATGTGGGGCCGGACAAGCTGCGCTTCGATTTCAGCCACGGCCAGGGTCTCGACCGCGAGGAGCTGCGCGACGTCGAGGATCGCGTCAACGAGTGGATCGCGCGCAACGACCCGGTGCGTCCGATCACGACCACGCTCGACGAGGCTCGGCGCCTCGGCGCGATGGCTCTGTTCGGCGAGAAGTACGGCGAGGTCGTGCGCATGGTCGAGATCGCCGACGGCGAGTACTCACGCGAGCTGTGCGGCGGCACGCATGTGCGCTCCACCGCCGAGATCGGCGCGTTTCGCATCCTCAGCGAGACCTCGAGCTCGGCGAACGTTCGCCGCATCGAGGCCGTGACCGGGCCCGCCGCGGTCGAGCTGCTTCGCGCCCACGACCGGCTCCTGGGCGAGATCGCAGGCGCGCTTCGGCTGCGTGTCGAGGATGCGCCCGACGCCGTGAGGACGCTCGCGCAGGAGCGCAAGAGGCTCGAGCGGGCACTCAAGCAGCAGAGCGGCTCCGGTGGCGGCGCTGACAGTGGGGTAGACCTCGATGCGCTGGCCGCGGGTGCCGAGGAAATCGGTGGCGCGCGCGTCCTCGCCGAGACCGTCGAGGTCGCCGACGCCAAGGAGCTGCTCGAGCTCGTCGATCGCCTCAAGGGGCGCCTGGCGGACTCAGCGATCGTGCTCGGAACAGCCGTGGACGGACGGGTTCACCTGGTCGCGAGCGTCGCTCCGGAGATCGTCCAGCGCGGGGTCAAGGCCGGCACCCTCGTGAAGGTCGCCGCGGAGATAGTGGGCGGCGGCGGAGGTGGCCGCGACACGATGGCTCAGGCCGGCGGGCGCGAGCCGCAGAAGCTCGGCGAGGCGATCGCCGCGGCACGGGAGGCAATCGCGGCGGCGCTCGCGCCCAGCGGCTGATGCGCGTGCTCGCGCTCGATTACGGCAGCGCGCGCTGCGGCTGCGCGGTGTGCGACCCGACGGAGACGATTGTCACCCCGATCGCCGTCGTCCGTGACCCCGCGACCAGGCGGGGCCTCGCTGCCCTGGGCGAGCTCGCACGCGAGTGGGATGTCGAACGCGTCGTCGTCGGCCTGCCGCTCTCGCTGCAGGGCCTCGACACGGCGCAGACGCGCGAGACGCGCGAGTTCGCGCGGCGCCTCGCGTCCCGCCTCGGCGGGGGCATCGAGGTCGAGATGCACGATGAGCGCTTCACCACGCGCATGGCCCAGCGCATGGAGGGCTCGTCCGTCGCCAGCGAGGACTCGCGCGCCGCCGCGCACCTGCTCGAAAGCTGGCTCGCCGCAAGATCCCGGTAGGTTGCTGCGTGTTGTCTCGCGGCAATCGATCACGTCCGCCGACCGAACGCAGCGCCGAAGAGCGCGAGCGCGCTCGCGAAGAGCGCGAACGCCGTCGCGCGGACGCCGCAGCAGCAGGGCTCGAGCCACAAACCGCTGCCGGGTCCCACGCTGCGCGAGAGCGCGAGGAGCCCGCAGAGGTGCAGCGCGCTCCCGTCGCTTCCGCGCAGGCCCCGGATGGCCCGCCCGAGGGGCCGGCGCTCGCGCCCGAGGCGCCCGAGCAGAGCCCTGCGCCCGCGGCCACGCCCGTGCAGGCGAGCGAGGCCGCGGGGCCGCTCCCGCCGCCCGAGCCTGAGATTGCCCCGGCTCCCGAGCAACCGATCGCGCAGGAGCTCGGCGCGCCCACGCATCGCACCCAGCCGCAGCTGCCGCGTTCCGGCAGAGGATCGTTTTTCGCGCGGCCGCTCGCGCTCGTCGCGCTGGTCGCAGTAGTCGTCGCGGTCGTGCTGCTCGTGCGCTCGCTGTCGGGCTCATCGCGCCCGCCTGCCGCCGCGCTGCCGCGCGTTGTGAAGGTGCTCATCCCGGAGGGCCAGACGCGCATCCAGATCGCGCGCCTCGCCGCAGCCGACGGGCTGAAGGGCAGCTATCGTGGCGCGTCCAAACGCTCGCCGCTCTTGAGCCCCGTGAGCTTCGGCGCACCCCGCGGCACGCCGGACCTCGAAGGCTTTCTGTTTCCCGCGACCTATGACATGGACAGCGGCGCGCCCGTGACGCGGCTGGTGCAGGAGCAGCTGATCGCGTTTCGCGAAAACTTCGGTCCCGCGGAGATCGCGCGCGCACGCGCGCTTCACGTGACGCCCTATCAGCTGCTGATCGTCGCCTCGATGATCGAGCGCGAGGCGCAGGTCGCGAGCGACCGGCCGAAGATCGCCGCGGTCATCTACAACCGCCTGCGCGACGGCATGCCGCTGGGGATCGACGCGACGCTCTACTACGCGATCGAGCTGCGCACGGGGGTGGCGACCTACACGCGCGAACTCACCCAGGCGCAGCTGCAGATGAACTCTGTTTACAACACGCGAACGCACGGCGGCCTGCCGCCGACTCCGATTGCAAACCCGGGCGTGGCCTCGATCCGCGCCGCGGCGCACCCCGCGCGCGTCTCCTATCTCTATTACGTACTCGCGACCGATGGCTGCGGGGATCACGTCTTCTCGACGACGCTCGCAGCATTCGAAGCGAACGCTACCGCCTACCGCACGGCGGTGGCCAAGAACGGCGGGCGACCGCTGGCCTGCAAGAGGAAGTGATGGCGCGTCTGGGGGTCCTCGGCTGGCCTGTCGCGCACAGCCGCTCGCCGGCGATCCACAACGCGGCGCTCGCGGCGCTCGGCATGGACGGCTGGCGCTACCAGCTGCTTCCCGTCGCGCCCGCGCTCCTCGCGCAGACGACGCGGGCGCTCGGCGCAGCAGGGTTCCGCGGCGCGAACGTCACGATCCCGCACAAGCAGGCAGCGCTTGAGCTGTGCGATCGCGCGAGCGAGGCTGCGCGTGCGATCGGCGCAGCCAACACGCTGAGCTTCGACGCCGACGGGACAATCGCCGCCGAGAACACCGACGCCCCAGGCCTGATCGCCGCGCTCGGCGGCGAGCCGCGTGGGATGAGCGCGCTCGTCCTGGGTGCCGGAGGCAGCGCGCGCGCCGCCGCGTGGGCTCTGCGCGAAGCGGGCGCGCGCGACGTCGCGATCTGGAACCGCACCCACGAGCGCGCACAGGCTCTCGCCGACGAGCTCGGCGTGCGCGCCGTGCGCAAGCCCGCTCCCGCCGATCTGCTCGTCAACTGCACCTCCGTGGGCCTGTGCCTACAACCCTCGGCTAGTGACGAGGAAACGCTCAACCTCCTTGGACTGACGTTCGATCAAGTCGGTGAGTACTCGCATGTCATCGATTTGGTCTACCGGTCCGGCTCCACCCCTCTGCTCACCGCTGCGCGGGAGCACGGTGCCCGCACGCTCGACGGGCTCGAGATCCTCGTCGCGCAGGGCGCGCTCAGCTTCGAGCTGTGGACCGGCAGAACGCCGCCGCTCGATGTCATGCGCCGAGCAGCAGGCGAGGAGCCCGATCGCTGACGCAGATCGTGCGGGGGCCTCGGCGCCATGAGCGAGAGCCAGCACGCCGGCCCCGACCTGCACGCGATCTTCGGCATCGACGGCGAGCGCGACGAGCGCTCGGAGCCGCTGCTCTCCTTCGACGGCCCGGAACCCGAAGTGCGCGTCGAGAGCTCCGGCGAGGATCCCTCCGATGACAGCATCAGCTTCGCGGGCGAGATCGAGGTCGAGGCGTCGCTCGAGCCGCTGCTCGAGCTTCGCCGCGTCGAGGAGCCCGAGGTCTCGATCGAGCTGCCGCGCGAGCCTGCCGCTCCCGGTGTCGCCGATCCGACGAGCATCGCCGGCGAGGTCGCCGAGACGCCCGGCCTGACGAGGCCGTCACGGCGTGGATCCTCGCGCCGCTTCCTGACCGACGTGATCGCCGAGATGGGACTCGCCTCGCGCCAGCAGGTCGATGATGCGCTCGAGGCCTCGCGCACCTCCGGGACGACTCCCGAGCGGGTGCTGCTCGAGAAAGGGATCATCAGCCACGACGCGCTCGCGCGCGCGCTCGCGGAGCGCTACGGGCTCGACCATCTCGACCTCGGGATGTTTCCGGTGGACATGACCGCCGCGAACCTCGTCACCACGACGATCGCCAAGCGCTATCAGGCGGTGCCGGTCTCGTTCGCGGACAAGCACACGCTGCTGGTCGCGATGGGCGACCCCTCGAACGTGCTCGCGGTCGACGACATCGCGATCATGACCGGCTATGAGATCCGTGTCGCCGTCGCCCCGCCGGACGACATAGCCGGTCTCGTCTCGCGCCTCGACAGGCTCGAAGACGCCGTCGGCGACACGGTCCAGAACGCCGAAGACGAGGCCGAGGAGGAAGGGGGGGAGGTTGTCGCCCTCCACGACACCTCCGACGACGCGCCGGTCATCAAGCTCGTCAACCAGATCGTCGCGCAGGCCGTCGAGCGCGGCGCCTCAGACGTTCATCTGGCGCCCGAGGGACGCGAGCTGCGAGTCCGCTTCCGCATCGACGGCGTCCTGCAGGACATCACGACGGTCCCACGCAAGCTGGCCGCGGGCGTGATCTCGCGCATCAAGATCATGGCGGAGCTGAACATCGCCGAGCGGCGGCTTCCGCAGGACGGCCGTGTGGGTCTTGTCGTCGATGGCCGGCATGTCGACCTGCGTGTCGTCACCATGCCGAGCGTCCACGGCGAGGGAGCCGTCATGCGCGTGCTCGACAAGGCGTCGGTCGTGGTGGCTCTCGACAAGCTCGGCATGGCCGACGACGAGCGCGAACGCTTCGAACACGCCTGTCGCGAAACGCATGGCGCGGTGCTCGTGACCGGCCCGACCGGCTCGGGAAAGTCGACAACGCTCTACGCCGCGCTGCAGCTGCTCAACACTCCGGAGAAGAACATCATCACCGTCGAGGATCCGGTGGAGTACGAAATGTCGGGGCTCACGCAGGTGCAGGTCGCCGCGAAGGTGGGGCTCACGTTCGCCGCGGGCCTGCGCGCGATGGTGCGCGCCGACCCCGACGTGATCATGGTCGGTGAGATCCGCGACCGTGAGACGGCACAGATCGCCGTCGAGTCGGCGCTGACCGGGCACCTCGTGCTCTCGACCCTCCACACCAACGACGCTCCGTCGGCCATCACCCGCCTGATCGAGATGGGGGTCGAGCCGTTCCTCGTCGCATCGTCGCTGTCGTGCGTCGTCGCCCAGCGCCTGGCACGAATGCTCTGCCCGCACTGCAAGCGGCGGGCGATCATCCCCGCGAAGGTGCTGCGCGAGAGCGGCTACAAGGCCCGCGTCGACCTCGAGGCCTACGAGCCCGCCGGCTGCCGGCGCTGCGGCGGCAGCGGCTACCGCGGCCGCGTGGGACTGTACGAGGTCATGGATATGACCCCCGAGATCCAGGCCATGGCACTGGAACGCCGGCCCGCCGAGGCCGTGCGGGATCTGGCGGTCGAACAGGGGATGAGGC
>JAXDGS010000026.1:0-51443 GCA_034664905.1 Solirubrobacteraceae bacterium
CGCACTTTTAGAGACGACGACAGTGGATTCCGTGACTGGATCGCGCGCCACGATGCGGGCTGTGTGCTGAACATCCGCCGCAGCCTCAATCCGGTCGACGCTCGCTTTCACCTCGCAACGTGCAGAACGATCAACGGCCGGCCGCCCCGCGGTAGCACCTGGACAGGTGCGTACATCAAGGTTTGCTCAGCGTCGAAGGCCGATCTCGAGGGCTGGGCGAAAGCGCACGCTGGAGCCATCCGAAGCTGCAGGATCTGCGCCCCTTGAACCGAGCCGGGCGCGGCCGCTGGACACCGGCGCGTCGAATTCGGGGTGGCTGGCTACGAAATTGGTACGAAATTGGTACGAAGATCGCCGGCTGAATGTGTGCTGTTGGACAAAAAAGCCCCGCCTTTGCGGGGCTTTTTCTTATAGCGGGGGCGGGATTCGAACCCGCGACCTTCGGGTTATGAGCCCGACGAGCTACCAGACTGCTCCACCCCGCGTCGCTGCATATGTTCTAGCAGACATACGGCCCGCTGAAAAGCAGTTTTGGCCAGCTATGACGAGGTTCGTTTCAGGCGCCGCCCGCCGCTCCGCGAGCGGCGCACACCGCGCCCACACCTCTAGCATCTCGCCACGTGCGTGTTGCGGTGCTCGACATCGGTACGAACTCCACACGTCTGCTGATCGCGGAGGTGGATCGGGAGAGCTCATCGATCGAGCCGCTCCTGCGGCGCTCGGAGGTCACGCGCCTCGGCAGCGGCGTCGATGCCGGCGGCTCGCTCTCGCAGGAGGCGATCGCACGCGTCCTTCGCACGGTCGCGGACTATCGCGATGCGATCGACGAGTACCGCTGCGAAGCGAATCTCGCGGTGCTGACCTCAGCCGTTCGCGACGCAGCCAACGGCGAACGCTTCGCGCGTCGCCTCCGCGATGAGTTCGAGCTAGACGCGCGCGTGCTCAGCGGCGAGGAAGAGGCGCAGCTGACGTTCCTTGGCGCCATGTCCGGTCGAGCCTCCGAAGAGGGCGGCGCGCGCGGGGAGCCGACCGTCGTGATCGACATCGGCGGCGGCTCGACCGAGTTCGTCCTCGGGAGCGGGCGCAAGGCCGGCTTTCATGTCTCGCTCGACGCGGGTGTGGTGCGCATGAGCGAGCGCCACATCCACTCCGATCCGCCTGCGCCCGAGGAGCTTCAGGGCCTCGCGCTCCAAACGCGCGCGATCTTCCTCGAGGGCCTGCCGCCGGAGCAGCGCGCGAGCGCGCGAGCAGCGATCGCAGTCGCCGGCACGGCGACCTCCGCCGCCTCGATCGTCCAGGAGCTCGACCCCTACGACCCCGACCGCGTGCATGGCTTTCGGGTCACGCTCGCGACGGTCGAACTGCTGCTCGCGCGGCTCGCCGACATGAACGAAGCCCAGCGCCGCGAGGTCGTCGGGCTGCACCCCGATCGCGCACCGACAATCGTCGCCGGGATGATCCTGCTCGCCGAGGCGATCGTCGCCTTCGAGCTGGACGAGGTCGAGGTCTCAGATCACGACATCCTGCACGGTGGCGCGCTGCGTCTCGCCGGGGCCGGCTGAGCGACGCCGCGCCTCAGGCCAGGTTCGCTTTGCGCGGATATGCGACCGTCGGATCGGTCAGCACGTTCACGAGCGCAGGCCTGCCCGCCGAGAAGGCACGTTCGAGCGCCGGCCCGACGCCACCTACGCGGTCCACGAGCTCGCCGTATCCGCCGAGCGCTTCGACCACCTGCTCATAGCGGGTCGCGGGACGCAGATCAGCTGCGACCGAGTAGCCGTAGAGGAACTCCATCGGATGCTTCTCGAGCGCCCAGATGCCGTTGTTCCCCATAACCCCAACAACGTTGACGCCGTGGCGCGCGAGCGTGTCGTACTCCATGCCCGAGAAGCCGAACGCGCCGTCGCCGAGCAGCATCACGACCTGGCGCTCGGGGTGCGCGAGCTTCGCCGCCAGCGCATAGCCGGGCCCCGTCCCCAGGCACCCGAAGGGCCCGGGGTCGAGCCAGCAACCCGGCTCGAAGGTGTCGAGCACCCTGCCCGCGTAGGAGACGAAGTCACCGCCGTCGCCGATCACGATCGCGTCGCGGTCGAGCACCTGCGCGAGCTCGGCGTACACGCGCATCGGGTGAAGCGGTTCACGGCTGTCCTCGAACTCCGCGCGCTCCGCCTCGCGGCGCTGGTCCTCCGCTGCGCGCAGTTCGCTCACCCAGCTGCGACTGACCGGCCGCGCGTCGCCCGCACCCGAGCGCAGGTCCGACAGGGTCGCTGCGATCGGGCCATAGAGCTCCGTAGCGACGGCTCGCGGATGGGTGCGCTGCGGCTCTGCAGAGTCGATCACGACGATCTCGGTGTCCTCACCGAAGGAGCCGCCGAAGCCGAGGCGGAAGTCCATCGGAACGCCGATCACGAGCGCGACATCGGCGCCCTTCAGCGCCTGCGAGCGCACGCGCGAGAAGAACAGCTCGTGGTCGGCCGGCAGGCAGCCGCGCGCCAAGCCATTGAGGAAGACCGGGATTTGCAGACTCTCAGCGAGCGCCGCGAGCGCGTCCTCGCCGTGCCCCCAGTAGAGGTCGGTGCCGGCCATGATCACCGGGCGCTCCGCGCCCGCGAGAAGCGCGAGCGCGCGCTCGATGCTCTCACTCGGCGCGCTCCTCTCACCTGCCGCGCGCGCCGGCGGCGACTCCGCGGCGGGCGACTCCGGCGCCTCCATGAACACATAGTCCAGCGGGAAGTCGACGAAGGTCGCGCCGCCATGCGGCGCAGCCGCGGCCGCGAACGCGTCGTCGACCAGGCCCGGGATCTCCTCGGTTCCTTCAGCGGTCGTCGCAAGCTTGGTGAGCGGGCGCACGAACGGCACATGGTCGATCTCCTGAAGGGAGCCCTGGCCCCAGCGCAGCGCCGGCGCGCGGCCGCCGAGGACGACGATCGGCGAGTGATTTGCCTGTGCGGAGGCCATCGCGCTCATGCCGTTGGTCACGCCGGGGCCCGCTGTGAGCGCGCAAACGCCCGGCTCGCGCGTGACCTTCGCCCAGCCCTCCGCAGCGAACGCCGCGGTGGACTCGTGGCGAACGTCGACGATCTCGATTCCCTCCTCGCGGCAGCCGTCGTAGATCGAGAAGAGGTGACCACCGGACAGCGTGAACAGCCTGCTCACGCCGTGCGCCTTCAAGCGACGTGCGATCAGCCGCCCGCCGTGGTAGGTCGTGGTCTCCTGCGCGCTCTCTGTCGACATGACGCGCGACTCTACCCATTCGTGGCCGCAGCGGGATGCCCGGGGTGGGATTCGAACCCACATGCCCTTGCGAGCCATCGATTTTAAGTCGATTGCGTATGCCATTCCGCCACCCGGGCGGGTCGCGGTCAGTCTATGAAAGCTCGCTTACCACAGTTCGGCCGCAACTTTGAGCATTGCTACCGTGTGTTTATCGTCGAGAGCCCGATCTGGCCATCCATGGAGGTCTCCGCACTAAGACATTCCGGCAGCACGCCGAGCCTGCGTGGCCCGTCTGCGTTGCTGCGTCTTCAGTCGGATGAGCGCCTGATCGCGCTCACCCGGCGCGGTCAGCCGGCGGCGTTCGAGACGCTCTGCGCTCGCTACCAATCGCGCCTGCTGTCCTTCTGCCGGCACATGCTGGGCTCGCGCGAGGATGCCGAGGACGTGCTGCAGGAGGTCTTCGCAGCGGCGTTCAATGCGGTCCTCGCCGACGAGCGCGCGATCAACGCGCGGCCCTGGCTGTACAGGATCGCGCGCAACCGCTCGCTCAACCACCTGCGGCGCGCCACCGCGATCGGCGTCGACTCGATGGACGTCCACTTCGCCGACCACGGCATCTCGACCGGAGACCGCGTGCTGCGGCGCGAGAGCTTCCGAGAGCTGATCGCCGACGTCCACCAGCTCCCGGAGACCCAGCGCAGCGCGCTGCTGCTGCGCGAGATCGACGCGCTCTCCTACGAGCAGATCGCGCTCGCGATGGAAACGACCGTCCCGTCGGTCAAGTCGCTGCTGGTGCGCGCCCGCATATCGCTCGCGGAGGCCGCGGAGGCGCGCAAGCTCAACTGCGATCAGGTGCGCCTCGAGCTCGGCGAAACGGCCGAGGGGCTGGTGAAGCTCAGCAACCCAGCGCGCCGGCACGTCCGCGATTGCGAGCGCTGCGCATACTTCAAGAAGCAGCTCAAGCGCAACAACCACGCGCTCGCAGCGATCCTGCCGGTGGGACCGCTGATCCTCTTCAAGCAAGTGCTGCTTGCGAAGCTCGGCTCCGCAGGCGGCGCGCATGTCGCCTCGGGCGCGACGGTCGGCGCGAGCGCGGGAGCGACCGTCGGAGCCGGCGCTGTCGCAGGCGCCGGCGCTGCAGGCGGAACCGGGTTCGCAGGAGGGCTGATCACCGCCGGCGCGGGAGCAGTCGCGACGAAGGCCGTCGCCGGGCTGGCGGCCGCTGCGATGGTCACCGCCGGAGCGGTCGCCGCCGACCACGCGGTGGTCACCCACCATCGCCCCGCAGCCAGAGCCGCCGCGAGCACCGTGTCCGCGCAGCAGTATGCGAGCGAACCAGTCGTCGTCCGCCAGCACCTGCAGCCGGTGAGCGCGGTTCACGCGGCGCGCACGCACGCCTCCGCCGTCGCGCACCACGCGCTTGCAGGCAAGGCCGCCAAGCTGACAGAAGCCGCGGCCGTGGCTCCCGTCCCCGGCACGCCTGCCCCGGCGGGGCCCACGGCGGTGCCGGTCACGCCGCCCGACGCCAACAGCACGCCCGTGAGTCCCGCCCCACCGCCCACGCAGGTAACCGAGGTGAGCACCGAAACGACGCAGCTGCCCGCCTCCTCTACCAGCGGCGCGCCCACGACCGCGTCCGAACCCACCGCGCCGGCGCCGTCCGAAAGCCCCTCGCTCCCGACCGCCGAACCTGTGCCCGTCCCCGAAGCACCTCCGTCGAGCGGCGGTGGCCGCGGCGGCGAGAAGGCCGGCGGCACCGAAGCGCCCAGCCCGCCCAGTGGCGGCTGACCCGCCGCGATTAGCCGAAGCTGAACGTCTTCAGCGGGCGCAGCAGCTCGCCCGTCAGAGCCACTTCGATCGCCGAGCGGAATCCCGGGCTCTTGCCGGGCGTGCTCAGCATGCTGATCTCGACCCCCTCGCGTGCGCCGGGTCGTTCGGGCAGCAGCATGATGTCGCGCCCGTAGAGCGTCCTTCCTTCGACGGGCACCGCGTAGAAGACGTCGTATGCGCTGATCATGCCGTTGACCTTGGTCTTGCCCTCGCCGCGCAGGCTGAATCCCTGATAGCGGCCGCGCAGCCCGCGGATGTAACCCGCCGCGTAAAGCGGCAGCTCAGCGGAGAGCGAGCCAGAGTATGGGGGCAGTGACAACGGACCGACCGCAAACGAGTCGGCGAGGGTGCCGTCGGCGTGCCGGCGCGCGAGCCTCACGAACTCGCCCGGCTGCGCAGCGGTACGCCACAGGCCGCGATAGCTGAAGCTGAACGGGACTCTGCCGCCGTGCGAGAAGTGCGCGTTCTCGAGCGTCAGCACCGCAGCGATCACGGCTGCGAGCACGAGCACGCCGAGTGCGGTGATCGCACCGCGCACGAGCGCCGAGGCGCCGTGCCAGCGCGGCGCGAGCAGCCGTCCGAGCGTCGGCCCGTACTCGCTCTTCATCGCTATCGCCGGCATCGCGCTGACGCGTCACTCGCCGATCGAGAACAGCGCTTCCAGGTCGTGGCGCGAGTACGCGGTGAACGCGACCATCGTCTGCGTGCGCACGACGCCCGCAAGGCCGCCGATGTGCGCTGTCACCACGTCCGCGAGCTGCTCGTGTCGCGGCACGCGCACGATCGCTACGAAATCCCACTCGCCGGTGACCGAGTAGGCCTCCGCGACACCCTCCACGTCCGCAAGTTCCTCTCCGAGGCTCGACAGTGCGTCGCGCTCGGCCTCGATCAGCACCACCGCGTTGGTCATCGTCAAGTTAGTTGCACCTCGCGCTCTGACGCCGGCTCGATCAGCACACCGGGCTCTTGCCAGGCATATCGCAACTTGACTGGCGACCCCGATAGCCGACTGGCGATCCCACCGGGCGGCGATACTCGCTCTCGCCCCTCACTCCTCCCGCCGAGCGACTCGTAGAACCCCTGGGCGTCGAGGTTCTGCTCGAGGACCCACAGGTACAGACCTGTCCCCTCGCAGCGCGCGACGCTGGCCTCGGCGGCCAGCCCGAGTAGGCGCGATCCCATGCCCCGGCGCCTGTGCGCCTCGGCAACGTGCAGGTTCTCGAGCAGCGCTCCCCACCTGGGATGCTCGTTGAAGAGGACATGGGCGAAGCCGAGGAGGCCGCCATGCTCAGCGACGATTGTGCAGCGGCTCCGATCATGCTCCCTCAGCGTGTCGGTCCACACCCCCAGTCGGTCTGCGAAGACGTCACCGTCGAGAAACGCGTCGGAGTAGGCGCCTCGGTAGTGACGACGCCAGCTGTCAGCGTGAAGCCTGGAGATCGCTCCAGCATCAGCGGGGCCGGCGAAGCGGAAGTGCGGGGTGGGCGCCACCATGCTCACCGCGTTGCTCACCGTCATCGCGCGCGCATCATAGGCGCCTACGGCTCCCGCTCGGCGAGCCTGCCGAGCCCGAGGCCGACCAGGAAGCCGAGCGCGCCGCCGCTCACTCCCGCGAGCCAGCTCACGCCGTATATCGCGAAGGGCAACGCGAGCAGCAGCGCGGCGATCGCCGCGGCGCCGAGCAGGTCGGCGTCGTCATACGGGCCCGAGTTGCCGGCCCGCCACTCGGGCGCCGCCCACGCCGCGAGCAGCGCGAGCGCGCCCGCGTTTGCGCCGCTCAGCACCGGAAACGGGTACACCGCGAGGGCGAGCAGCCCGCCGATCACGCCGGCGCCCAGGAACAGCGCGAGCACCACGACCGGGCCATGGCGACGCTCGAGCAGCCAGCCGAACAGCCCCACCGTCACCAGCGCGGAGAACGCGTAGACGCCGTTCCCATAGGCGAACTGGCTGCTCAGCAGCCGCCACCAGTCGCCGCCGAGCGGGCCGATGATCGCCAGTTTCACGTTGACCACTGGTTCGGCGCGCGAGGCGATCCATGCGGCGCACCCCGCGCCCACGAGCACGATCGTCGCGTGTGGACGCCCACCGCCGAAGCGCGCGCCGCCGAAGGCGGGCGCGGTATCAGGCCGCCCGCGCGCGCGCCAGGCGCGCCCGGGTGCGAGCAGCGAGCGCATGCGCGAGCCCCGGCCCCGAGCGCGCCCCGGAGCGCCGGCTCGCGGCAGCTTGGGCGCGCGCCGTCGCAGCCGGTGCCCGCAGTAGGGGCACTCGGTGATGTACGGACTGACCTCCGATCCGCATTGCTTGCATACCACGAACAGGTCAGCACCGGAGCTCATCGCCGATCCATTCTATGGACCTCCCGACCGGGCTCCGCTTGGCTCTGGAATACTCAGGAGGAGATGACCCTGGGTTATGACGGGAAGCTCTACATCCTTGCGTTCGACCACCGCGGCTCGTTCCAGAAGAAGTTCTTCGGGATCGAGGGTGAGCCCGACTCCGAGCAGACCGCGATCATCGCCGACGCCAAGCACCTGATCTTCGAGGGGCTGCTGCAGGCGGTCGGTGCCGGCGCGGACGCCGCCGTCACAGGCGTGCTGGTCGACGAGCAGTTCGGCTCGAGCGTGCCCGCGGAGGCGCGCGCGCGCGGTCTGCTACTCGCGATGCCCGCCGAGCGCTCGGGACAGAACATGTTCGATTTCCAGTACGACGACGCATTCGGAGAGCACATCGAGCGCTTCGATCCGGACTTCACGAAGGTTCTGGTGCGCTACAACCCCGACGGGGACGCAGCTGGCAACGCGACGCAGCTTGTCAAGCTCAGGCGGCTCAGCGAGTGGCTGAAGGAGCATGAGCGCAGATTTCTCTTCGAGCTGCTCGTACCGGCCGAGGAGTTTCAGCTCGCGAGCGTCGGCGGCGACAGCGACCGCTATGACGCCGAGCTGCGCCCTGAGCTCATGCGCCGGGCGATCGCGGAGATCCAGGACGCCGGCATCGAGGTCGACGTGTGGAAGATCGAGGGCGTTGACGAGCGCTCCGATTGCGAGATGCTCGTCGCGCAGGCGCGCGAGGGCGGTCGCGAAGGCGTCACCTGCGTCGTGCTCGGCCGTGGCGCCGACGACGCCAAGGTCGACCACTGGCTTGCGCAGGCGGCTCCCGTGGAGGGCTTCATCGGATTCGCGATCGGCCGCTCGATCTGGTGGGATCCGCTCAAGGCGTACGTGGACGGAAAGATCGAGCGCTCCGCGGGGGCGCGCAGGATCGCCGAGAACTTCCTACGGTTCGTCGCCGTCTACGAGCGCGCCAAGGCCCCCGTCGGCTCCTAGCGCTGGAGCGCGTTGACGCGATGAGGATGCGCCAGAGCCTTGCCGACCTCGAGCGGGCCTTCTATCGCGAGATCTCCCTTGACCGCCACCGGCGCGCGTCGCTGCGCCGCACCGCCGAGCAGCGCACGCTCAAACGCGAAGCGGTCAAGCGCAAGAAGCGTGGCTCGGCGCGCTTCTTCATGCTGGTGCTGACGCTGATCATGACCGCGGTCGTCGTGACCGTGGTCATGTTCCGCACGCTCTACCTGCTGTTGGGGTAGCTGAGGAGAAAGGGCGCTGCGCGCCTCTGTCCTCAGCTCTCAGCCAGGCTGGTCGGCGGCGTCGCTCAACTTGCGCAGCGAGCGCTCGCCGGAGCGGTCGCGGTGACCGTCGCTCTCGGGTTGGGCCTTCTCGGAGCTGCTGTCGGCCTCCGCGGAGGGCCCGGCTTCGCGGTGGATCTCGAGGTAGATCTCCTTGCGAAACACCGGGATATGTTGAGGAGCTTGAATGCCGATCCGCACCTTCTCACCCATCACGGACAGGACGGACACCTCGATCTCATCGCCGATCATGATGCTCTGGTTGGACTTGCGCGTCAGAACCAGCATTTCCCGTGCACCTTCCTGTTTGCCATTGGGCAACCCCCCCCCAGCGCCCAACGCGCCGGCCACAGGCAAGCATAGAGCCAGGGGCGGGCGAACGCGAGAAGAATCAACAAACTTGCATCGCAGTTTGCGCTTTGGACCCCGCAGGGCCTGGTGGTGGCCTCCAGCTGCGGCGCCCGGCGCGCGCTTTGCGCTAGTCTCCCGGACCGTCCATGCCCCGTAGATCACTGCGCCCGCACCTCAACCAGATCCGCGCTTGGGTGCGCCAGGGCCGCACCGACGCATGGGTCGCGCACCAGCTCGAGGTGAGCGTGCGCGACATCGAGCAGTTCAAGCGACAGAACGAGCTCGCCAGCGACGAGGAGCCCGCGGGCGGTGCGAGCGCGGGTGAGTATCCGGAGGAGATCGACCTGCGCGCCGAGGACGACGCGCTGATCGCCGCCGAGCTCGAGGCCGCGGAAGCAGCGGATGAACGCGCGCCCTCCCGAGAGACGTCCGATGACGATGATGAGGAGGAGGAGGAGGAGGAGGGAAGCTCTCCGCCGCGGCGGCGCAGTCGCCGTGGCGGGCGCGGCCGGCGCAGCCCGGCCCGCGGCAGCGCGCGGCTCGAGGGCACCTTCGACCATGGCGAGGAGGGCTACGGCCTGTGGCTCGATCCCGCCATTCAGGACGACCCGATCTACGCCGAGCACTGGGCCGGGCATCGCCCGGTCGAGGTCGCGGTCGAAGAAGACCGGATCGTCATCCGCCGTGTCGGCGATGAGGACTAGGCGCTGATCTCCCTGCGCCCGCCGGCGTAGTCGCAGGCCTCGCGCAGGTAGCGGCCGAACGCTGCATCCACGGCGACTCCCGGCTCCCACGCCCACGGATCCTCGGGCGCGAGCTTCATCGCGATCTGAAGGCACCACGAGGTGCCCTGTTCGTATACGTCCACGAGCTCCTGCGAGGTGAAGCGCCCACCCAGGCGTCGGCGTAGCTCGGCGACCAGTGCGTCCAGGAGCAGCGCCAGCAGCTGCGCGCGCTCCGGCGGGGCCTGCTGCAGGCGCCGCTCCCCCTGGCGCCATTGGTAGATCGCGTTCTCGAACGCCACGCGGCGAGGCTAGCAGCGCGCAGTCACCGCCCCGCGGCGCTCGGCGGCGGTGAGCTCGCAGCTCAGTTTCGGGGCAGTCGGCCAACCACATAAGGCTGCTCGCCGGGCCTCATCATCCCGAGCTGGCGCGCCGCCGCTTCGAGCGTGCCCGGCTGGCTGAGCTCGCGGTGCTGGCGCACCAGCGAGGCGTGTTCGAGCTCCATCGCGGAGACCCTCGCGCGATCGTGGCTTGCCTGGCGCCAGGTCGAGAACATGTGGATGCCCGCGCTGAGGTACAGGTACGCAAGGGCCGCGAGCACGCACAGCATCGCCATACGCCCGAGCCTCTCCCAGTGCACCACCGCTGCGGCGCCGCGCGCCGCGCGCGAGCCGCCGCGGGCGCTCGCGCGCGATGCGGGACGGGGTCTTGAGCGCACCCGGTGGGCGCTTGCGGCGGGCATGCACAGGCATTCGCCCCCGCGCGTGAAGCTCCTGCCGCGCGCCGCTGCGCGCTCGCGCCCTATCCGGGGAAGACGCTGCGGCCGGGGAACTCCGCGTCGGCGCCGAGCTGCTCCTCGATGCGCAGCAGCTGGTTGTACTTGGCGACGCGCTCCGAGCGCGACGGCGCGCCCGTCTTGATCTGGCCGCAGCCCGTCGCAACCGCCAGATCGGCGATCGTGACGTCCTCGGTCTCGCCCGAGCGGTGGCTCATGACCGCCGTGTAGCCGGCCGCGCGCGCCATCGCGATCGCCTCGAGCGTCTCGGTCAGCGTCCCGATCTGGTTGACCTTGATCAGGATCGAGTTGGCCACGCCCGAGTCGATGCCCCTGCGCAGACGCTGCGTATTCGTCACGAACAGGTCATCGCCGACGAGCTGAAGGTCGCCGCCGAGACGCTCGGTGAGCGTCCGCCACCCCTCCCAGTCCTGCTCGTCCATGCCGTCCTCGATCGAGACGATCGGATAGCGCGAGCTGAGGTCGGACCAGTAGTCCGCGAGCTCGCCCGCGGACAGCGTGCGGCGCTCGTGCTCGAGCACGTAGCCGCCGTCGTGGTAGAGCTCGCTCGTCGCGGGGTCGAGCGCGATCGCGACATCCTCGCCGGGGCGATAGCCGGCGGCCTCGATGCCCTCGATGAGCATCCTCAGAGCGTCCTCGTTGGAGGACAGATCTGGTGCGAAGCCGCCCTCGTCGCCGACGGCCGTCGCCAGCCCACGCTCGTGCAGCGTGCGTTTGAGCGCATGGAACACCTCTGCGCCGACGCGCAGGCACTCGGCGAAGCTCGGAGCGCCACAGGGGACGACCATGAACTCCTGAAAGTCGACCTTGTTGTCGGCGTGCGCGCCGCCGTTGAGCACGTTCATCATGGGCACCGGCAGGATCCGAGCCGACTCGCCGCCGAGGTAGCGCCACAGCGCCAGGCCCTCCTCGGCCGCCTGCGCGTGGGCCGTCGCGAGCGACACGCCCAGGATCGCGTTGGCGCCGAGCCTGGACTTGTTGGCGGTCCCGTCGAGATCGATCAACGCGCGGTCGACGGCCCGTTGCTCAGCCGCATCCATTCCGGTGAGCGCAGCCGCGATCTCGCCGTTTACGTTCGCCACCGCGTTTGTCACGCCCTTGCCCTGCCAGCGCTCGCCACCGTCGCGCAGCTCGGTGGCCTCGAACTCGCCCGTCGACGCTCCCGAGGGAACCGCCGCGTGACCGTGAGCGCCAGAACGCAGTCCTACCTCGACCTCGACCGTTGGATTTCCCCTGCTGTCGAGGATCTGGCGGGCGTGGATTCGCTCGATCTGGCTCATTGCGTCTGCCTCCCGGCTCGACCCCGGAGGCAGAGCTGGCGATCACGCACCTTCGCGAGCGCCGCGTCGCCCGTGCAGCCGGCGGCTATTTGGCCGGCGTGGTTGCTTTGCTCTTCGGTTCTTTGAACTGCTTGCAGTTCGCGACCACATAACCCGCGGCGCAGTCCGTTTTGGCCTTCCACTTCTTTTTGAATTCTTTGACGAACTTCGCGAGTGTCTTCTGCTGGCCGGTGGCGGCCAACTGGGCTTTGATCGCCGACTTCGACTGCGCGAGGCTCTGCTGGCTGCCGGCTTTGATGCTCTTGACTTCCAGCACGTAGTAGCCGAATGGCGTCTTGATCGGGCCGGTAAGCGTGTTGAGCGCAGCGGAGAAGACCGCCTTGTCGAGCGTGGGCGTCTCCTGGCCTTTGACGACTTCGGTCGTGAGGCCGCCTTTGGCCTTGCTGATCGGGTCGATCGAGACGCGCTTGGCGACGCTCGCGAAGCTCTTGCCCGACTGGATTTCCTTCTTCGCGCTCTGCGCCTGCGCTTCGGTCTTGGTGAGCACGAGCAGGACGTTGCGCTTTTCCGGCACACCGTAGTGGGACTTGTTTTCGTTGTAGTACTTCGCAACTTCCGCTTCGGTGACTTTCTTGCCTTTGACGATCTTCGCCTGAACCCTCGTCGAGAGCATGTTCAGCTTGACGCGCAGCAGCAGATCGGAGATCGTCTGGCCGGAGGTCGCAAGGAATTTCTGGAAGTCAGACGCTTTCGGGAACTGCTGGGTGCGGATCGTTTCAAACTGCTTCTTGACTTCCTTGTCGGTGACTTTCACCCCCAGCGAGTTCGCTTCGCCAAGCACCCATGAGGAGGAGGTGAGGAACGTGAGCACCTCCTGCGTGTACGCTTTGTTCTGCTGTTCGCACTGTTTCTTCAGTTCCGCGGGAGTGCCTTTCGGCGAGGCCACTTTCAGGTGCGCGATGCACGCCGTGAAGTTCGGAGGGTCGGGAGCAACGGGCTGAGCCGCGGTTCCCGTCGCGGCCGAGGCCGACGCCACGCCGATCCAGTGTTTGAATGTGGTCTTCGTGATCGGCGTCCCGTTCACCGACACGACGGCGTCGCCCGGCACGCCTCCGCCGCAAGCGGAGAGGCCTATGAGCGCAAATAAAACGGCGCATGGCGCCGTGATGAGCCGGAACGTCCTGGTCACGTCGCGGAGACTCTAGCGAAAAGCACCTAGGTTGTCCTTAACGGCCTTCTAACGGATTGCTAAGCCGCCTCGTGCATCACCGCGAGCAGCGTGTCGGCGGCGTGCACGACGCTCGGGAAGCGCTCCGCACCCTCCTTCGGCACGCGCACCGAGACCTGCGAGCGACCCGATTCATACAGCGCGCCGGGGAGCTCCTCTCGCAGCCGCCTCGCGCGCGCGGAGTCGAGCTCGATCGGCACGACCGCCAGGCGCTCGCCGTGGAAGCTCACCGTGCGCGCGCCGGCCTCGCCGAAGCGGATCCGCGCGCGCTGCAGCGAGAGCAGGTTCTCGAGCGGCTCCGGCACGGGGCCGAACCGATCCTCGAGCTCCTCGCGCAGCTGCTCGAGATCGGCGACCTCGAGCGCTCCCGCGACGCGGCGGTGGACCTCGATCTTGGCCTGCTCGTAGGGGATGTAGTCGGCGGGCACGTAGGCGTCGACGTTCACGTCCAGGCGCACCGGCTCCGGCAGCGCCTCGCCCTCGACCTCGGGCGTCGCCGCCCTGACAGCCTCGTCGAGCATCTGCATGTAGAGCTCGAACCCGAGCGCCGCGACGTGCCCGGACTGCTCATCGCCCAGCAGGTTGCCCGCGCCGCGGATCTCGAGATCGCGCATCGCGACCTTGAAGCCCGCGCCCAGCTCGGTGTAGTCCGAGAGCGCGGACAGGCGCTGGGCCGCCTCGGGCGTGAGCGCCGCTGCGGAGTCATAGAGCAGATACGCATACGCGCGCTCGCGGCTGCGCCCGACCCGTCCGCGTATCTGATAGAGCTGCGCCAGGCCGAAGCTGTCGGCGTGCTCGACGATCAGCGTGTTCGCCTGCGGGATGTCGATGCCTGACTCGATGATCGAGGTGCACACGAGCACGTCCGCGCCGCCGCGCAGGTAGTCCATCATCACCGTCTCGAGCTCCCGTTCGGGGAGTTGGCCGTGCGCGACCGTGAAGCGCACACCCGGGCACAGCGCACGCAGCCGCTCGGCGGTCTCCTCGATCGTCTCGACGCGGTTGTGCAGGAAGAACGCCTGCCCGCCGCGCTCGCGCTCGCGCTCGATCGCTCCCTTCACGAGCTGCTCCTCGTACTCCCCGACATAGGTCCTCACCGGGCGACGCCCCTCGGGCGGCGTCTCGATCACGGAGATCTCGCGCAGCCCCGCGAGCGACATCTGCAGCGTGCGCGGGATCGGCGTCGCGGACATCGCGATCACGTCGACCTTGAGCTTCATCTGGCGCAGCAGCTCCTTCTGCTTGACGCCGAAGCGCTGCTCCTCGTCGACGATCAGCAGCCCGAGGTCCTTCGCGCGCACATCGCGCGAGAGCAGGCGGTGCGTGCCGATCAGGATGTCCACCCGCCCCTCCGCGAAGCCCCTGATCGCATCCTTCTGCTCGGCCGCGGTACGAAAGCGCGAGACGTGCTCGATCGTGAACGGAAAGTCGGCGAGCCGCTCGGCGAAGGTCCCGTAATGCTGCTGCGCGAGGATCGTCGTCGGCACCAGCATCAGCACCTGCTTGCCCTCCGCCGCCGCCTTGAAGGCCGCGCGCAGAGCGACCTCCGTCTTGCCGTAGCCGACGTCGCCGCAGATCAGCCTCTCCATCGGGCGCGGCGCCTCCATGTCCGCCTTCACCAGCTCGATCGCCTCGCGCTGGTCGGGCGTCTCGGTGAAGGGGAAGCGCTGCTCGAAGTCGCGCTGCCAGTCGGAGTCGGGGGCGAACGCGTGTCCAGCGCGGCGACGGCGCTCGGCGTAGAGGCTCAGCAGCTCGCCGGCGAGCTCCTGCGCCGCTCGCCGCGCGCGCGCCTTCATCGTCTCCCAGCGCGTCCCGCCGAGCTTGCTCAGCGGCGGGCTGGCGTCCGCGCCCGCGCCCACGTAGCGCGAGATCTTCGCGAGCTGGTCGGTGGGCACGAACACGCGATCGTCGCCCTGGTATTCGAGATACAGGTAGTCGCGCGTGACCTCGGCG
The DNA here is from genome assembly GCA_034664905.1 of Solirubrobacteraceae bacterium. GTDB lineage: Bacteria > Actinomycetota > Thermoleophilia > Solirubrobacterales > Solirubrobacteraceae > Palsa-744. The sequence goes on from JAXDGS010000026.1 coordinate 15,002, forward strand.
ACCGTGCGCGTCTCAAAGCCCGCAAAGCGGGCGACCCCGTGATCCTCGTGCACAACGATGTCGCCCGTGCGCAGCTCGGTGAAGGAGCGCAGCGCGCCTCTGCGGCCCACCGCCGGACCGCCGCGCCCGGACCCCGGTCGCTCGGCGCGGCGGCGGCGCAGCAGCCGGTGCTCGGGGAACACCGCGAGCTTCAGCTGCGGCGCGACGAAGCCCTCGCGCAGCGACGCCGCAGCGAACCGAAGCGAGGGCTCGAGCACCTGACGGCCGACGTCGACGTCCTCGGCCAGCCATGTGGCTTTCAGCCGCGCGAGGTTGTACGCGGCGCGCTCGCCCTCGCCACGGCGGGGGAACGCGACGACGGTCCTGTAGCCGGAGCGCACGAGCCTTTCGAGCTCCGGCTCGGCTTCCGCGAGCGAGCGCGCCGCGGTGTCCGCCGACTGCGCGCGCAGCTCGATCGGCTGCTCGGCGGCGTGGGCGGAGAGCCAGAAGCGCGATCTCGCGCGCAGGGCCTCGAGCACGCTCTCAGGGTTCACGTAGAGGTGGTGCGCGTCCTCGTCACCGAAGGCCGCGCAGACATCGCTCCAGTGGTCGCTCAGGACAGGCGCGAGGTCCTCCTCGGCGGCGACGAGCAGCTCGCTCTCCGCGCCGATGAGGTCGAGCAGCGCGCCGAAGCGCTCGACGGGCAGCAGCTCCGCGATGTCCGGTCGGCCGTCGCCGCCCTCGCCGGGCGCGAACGCTCCGGTCGCCGCTGCGATCTCGGCGAGCTCGCGGTGCTCCGCTGCGAGCTCCGCCGCAGGCGCGATCTCGACCTCCTCGACGTCGCCGAGCGAGCGCTGCGTGAACGTCGAGAACCAACGCAGCGATTCGATCTCCACGTCGAACATGTCCACCCGCACCGCCCGCTCCTCGGTCGCGGGGAACACGTCGAGCAGACCGCCGCGCAGCGCGAACTGACCACGCTCCTCGACCTGATCGGCGCGCTCATAGCCCGCGCGCACGAGCTCCGCGGCGCACTCGTCGAGGTCGAGCAGCTCACCGACGCGCAGCGTGAACGAGCGCGGGCGCAGCTGCGGGTCGGGCACCTTCTCCGACAGCGCCACCGCGCTGACGACGACCACGGGCGCGTCGCGCCCGCGCTCCTGCTCGGAGCCGCCCGCGCCCAGCAGCGCATCGAGCGCGGCGATACGCAGGCCGACGAGGTGCGGCGGAGGCGCGAGATGCGACTCGTAGGCGACGCCCCTCGACGGGTACAGGCGCACCCGCCGCGGCGACAGCCACGCCGCGAGATCCGCCGTGAGATCGCGCGCGGCGCGATCGTCGCCGACTACCACCAGCAGCGGGCGCGAGCGCGAGCGCTCGTCGACGTCCGCGAGCGCCGCGATCACGTATGGCCGCAGCGCGCTCGAGACGAACGCATGGCCGCCCTCCGCGAGCAGGCGCTGGGCCTGCTCGTCCTCGTGCAACAACCCGAGCAGGCTGCGCAGCGTCTGAGCCTCGCCCGCCACTAGGCCGCGCTCTCCCCTGCGGGCGGGGTCTCGCCGAGCACGGCGCGCTCGACTGCCTCGCAGGCGCGCTCGATCAGATCGGCGAGGAGCGCCTGCTCCTCGGCGAAGGGTCCGAGCACGTAGGCCGAGACGACCTCGGGATCGGTCGATTCGGGGCGCCCGACGCCGACGCGCACGCGCATGAACTCCGCGCTGCCGAGCTCCCGCTTGAGCGACTTCAGCCCGTTGTGGCCGGCGAGGCCACCCCCGAGCCGGGTGCGCACCTCGCCGAAGGGCAGGTCGATCTCATCGTGGACGACCAGCACGCGCTCGAGCGCAAGCTTCATCGAGCCGCGCGCGGGTCCGACCGAGCGCCCGGCATCGTTCATGTAGGTCTGCGGGCAGAGCACCGCCACGCGGGGGCCCTTCGCCAGAGGGTGCGCGCCGGTGTGCTCGACCGGCACCCGGCCTTCTGCGATGCGACCGCGGAAGCGATCCCTGGGGCGGTCAAGACCCCAGCGCGCGATCAGCGCGTCGGCGACCATGAAGCCGACGTTGTGCCGCGTTCGCGCGTGCTCGCGGCCGGGGTTGCCGAGTCCGACTATCAGCCAGTCGATGGGACCGCCGCCGCCACTGCCGCCGCCGAAGAGGCGTCGCAGGGGCCGCTACTCCTCGTCGGCGGAGTCCTCGGAGGCGTCCTCTGCGGCCTCGCCCTCCTCCTCGGCGGCCTCGCCGACGAGCTCCGTCTCGGCTTCGATTTCCTCTTCGACCTCCGCCTGCAGCTTCGGTGGTGAGAGCGTCGCCACGACGGTCTCCTCGGGGTTGTCCATGAGCGTCACGCCCTCGGGCGCGCGCACGGCCGACAGGAGGATCGTTTCGCCGATCTCCATCGCGCCGACCTCGTGGAGGATCGACTCGGGGATCGCGGTCGGCAGCGCGAGCACGTTCAGCTCGCGTGCGATCTGCTCGAGCACGCCGCCCTGCTTGACGCCCGGCGCCTCCTCGACGCCGAGGAGCTCCAGCGGCACGACCGCCTGGATCTCCTCGTCGAGGCGCACGCGCAGCAGATCGACATGGGTCGTCTCACCGCGTACCGGATGGCGCTGCGCCTCCTTGAGCACCACGGGGGTCGCTTTCGCGCCGTCGACGCTCACGTCCAGCACGGCGCCGGCGCCGGAGAGCGCCAGGCGCAGCTCGCGCGCGTCGGCATCGAAGCCGACCGGCCCGTCCTCGCCGCCGTAGAGCACGCCGGGCACGCGCCCGCCGCGGCGCAGACGGCGCGCCGCGCGCGAGCCTTCGCCGCCTCGACTGTTCACACTGAGCTTGCTTCGCGTCGCCGCCATCGGAGAGCTGACTCTAGCAATCGGCTTCGTTTGCGATCGGAGCGCTCAGCGAGAGCAGCGTCACCGTGATGCCTGCGAGGAAATTGCCGCTGCGGCGCACCTCGATGCACTGCACGACCGGCAGCCGGCCGATCACAGTCCATGCCACGCGCGTCTTGCCGCTCGCGCCTGTGAGCGAGTACGCGGTGGCCGATTTCAGCGACAGGATCTTGACCGCGCCCGCCCTGCGCACGCGCGGGTCGCCGACCTCGCGTGTGACCGCAGCAACGCACGAGGCGCTTCGCCGGCACCCGCGCAGGCGCTTGAGCATCCCGGACGCGTCAGCGCGCGCCTCGGCTTCGATCAGCGCGAGATCGTCATCGCGTTCGACGTTCTCAACCGAGAGGAATCTCGCGAGCAGCGCGCTCACCGCGAGGAACACGACGAGCGCGAGCGAGATCAAGATCATGCGTTTCACGTCGCTTGGCAGGGACTTCAGGCCGGCGCCGGCCGCGCCGATCGCGCCTTCAGCGCGGGCTCAGGACCATGACGGGAATCCGACGTGCGCCCGCGCGGCGCTGGTAGACCTGGTAGCCGAGGTAGTTGTCGTTGGCGATGCGCCACAGCTCCTCGCGCTCCTCGCCCTGCGCCTCGTGCGCCCTCATCGCGAGCCGGCTTCCGTCGTCGAGCTCGACCTCCACGTCCGGATGCGCGATGAGGTTGTGATACCAGGCGGGATTGTGCGCGGCGCCCGCCTTGGACGCGACGAGGATGATGTCCTCGCCGTGCGGCGTGTACAGCAGCGGCGTCGGCCGCGGTTGACCGCTCTTGGCGCCGCGCGCGTGCAGCAGCAGCGTCGTCTGTCCCATCGCGATGCGCACGCGCCCGCCGGAGAGCTTCATGAGCCGCTTGTCGATCGCCGGGAACACGGTGATGAACAGCAGCCCGCCGAGCCGGCTGTACGCGAAGCGGACCATCAGGCGGTCGATCAGGGTCTTCTCGCTCTGGCCTCGGTAGCCGCGCTCGCCCATCGGCCCACCATAGCCGAGAGGACTATTGCGGGCTCCCCATGTGCGGTTGGCCGGTGCGCGATCAGGGTATAGAGATTCTTGCCGTCTAGCGCGAAGCAGGCTGGGGCTGCATCGCGCGCCCGACCAAGAACGATGGAGGGGATCGATGCGCCGCGTACTTGCCGTCATGACCGTAGTTCTCGCTGGGCTCGCCTTCGCAGCCGCCGCCCAGGCGGAACTGCCGGTGATCTACAACAGCGCGCTCGGGTATGCGCAGAGCAGCCCGACCGCGAGCCCTCCCGGCGCCAACAACTTCTCCTGCAAACGGACCCGCGCGCACCCGCGCCCGGTGATCCTCGTTCATGGCACATTCGAGGACATGTCCAACAACTGGCAGGCGCTGTCCCCGCTCCTCGCCAACAACGGCTACTGCGTGTTCGCGCTCAACTACGGGTCCTTCAACGGCAGTGGAGAAATCGGGATCTACGGCGTCGGCGAGATCGCGCACTCGGCTGAAGAACTCTCGAGTTTCGTCAACCAGGTTCTGGCGGCAACACATGCGCGGAAGGTGGACCTGGTCGGTCACTCCCAGGGCGGGATGATGCCGCGTTACTACCTGAAGTTCCTCGCCGGCTACGCCAAGGTCGGCACGCTCGTCGGATTGGCGCCCTCCAATCACGGCACCACACTCGATGGACTCGCGACGCTGGGAAGCTTCTTCCCTGGCTCCAGCGGGTTCCTCGGCTCCATGTGCCCCGCGTGCGAAGAGCAGGAGGCGGGATCGGCGTTCCTCGCCAACCTGAACGCCGGCGGCGACACGGTGCGCGCCGTCAAGTACACCGTAATCGAGTCGGCGAACGATGAGGTCGTCACCCCCTACACGTCCGCGTTCCTGTCAGGGAAATACGTCCACAACATCCTGCTTCAGGACCAATGCGCGCTCGACCAGGGTGAGCATCTCTCGATGGCCTATGACCACATAGCCGACGCCGACGTGCTCAATGCACTGGATCCGACCCATCCGGTGACGCCGGCCTGCACGCCCGTGCTGCCGGTGATCGGCGGGTAACTCGGGCGACATCGCCTACTCGGCGAGGCCGAGGTCCGCGAACGCCCGCTCGCGGTCGAAGTACACGACGATACGCGTCACCATCCCGTCGCGGACGGCGAAGATGCTCGCGGCCTTCGCGTTCATCCCGCCGACCTCGGGGTGCGCCCACTCGTTCGAGCTGTGGTCACCTCTCCCTCGGGCTGCGTAGATCGAGCGCACAAGGTCCAGGTTCTCCGACATCGCCTACGCCCCCAAGCCCACGGCTTCGAGCGCCTCGTTGCGATCGGAGTACATCTCCATCCGCGCCTGCTTGCCATCGCGGATGGTCCAGACCTGGGCAAAGGACATGTCGACAGGCATCCCCGCCGTCTTCGACCGGCCACGCTGTCGCACGAAGACGACCACCTTTTCGCCCGCGTCGTGCGAGGCCTCCAAGTCAAGTTCCCAGTCATCCCAGGCGGCAGCCCAGTCACTTAGAAAGGTTTCTGCTCCCTCGATGCCCTCGTAGACCTGGCGCTCGGGCCAACCATGGAAGTGCGACATGTCCCATACGAAGTCCGGCGTCGCGGTTTCTGCGACAAATCGCCGGGTCTCTGCGAACTGCTCGTACGCTCTCCGCACAAGCTCCACATTCTCGGAGGACATCGCTTACTCCGCCAGCTGCCGGCCCGGGTCGCCTGGCCAATGCGCCACCTCGATCCGAAAGCCGTCCGGATCAAAGAAGAACAGCGCCCAGTAGCCCGGCTCGTCTCGATCCTCCTGTGGTGGGAACTGGATTCGCACGCCGAGCTCCCGGCACCGCGCATGGGTCAGGTCGACCTCTTCCCTGGTGTCGACGAATACCGCAAGATGCTCGATGCCCACGTCGTAGTAGCGGTGCTCTCCGCCGTCCGCCTCGCGCAGCCCAAGGTATTGGCCGCCGAGGCGCAGATACACCACCTCCTCGCTCCCCCGGTACGTCGCGTACCGGAACGCCTCTGCGGCTCCCAGGGGTTCGAAAACGGCCATGTAGAACGTCAGCGATCGGTCGAGATCTCGGACCGCCAGATCAACGTGGTGGATGCCAGAGATCGGCACTCAGTCGCTCTCCCCGCTTGTCGCCACGTTCCCCTCCCGACATCGCCTACGTCGCCTCCCGGCGCCCCGGCTAGAACAGCTGGTTCTCGCCGCCGAACACCTCGCTGACGGAGTCATCGACGAAGATCCGCCGGATCGAGTCGGTCAGCAGCTCGGCGCAGGGCAGCACGCGGACGTTCTCCGGGCGCTGCGGCGAGATCGGAATCGTGTCCGTGACGACGATCTGCTCGAGGCCGGACGCTCTCAGGTTCTCGAACGCGTTGCCGGAGAAGATCGCGTGGGTGGCCGCGGCGTACACCCGCTTGGCGCCCGCTTCGCGGACCGTCTTCGCGGCCGCGGTGAGCGTGCCGGCGGTGTCGATCATGTCATCGACGATCACCGCGGTCTTGCCATGCACGTCGCCGATCACGTAGCCGATCTCCGCGACCTGCTGCGCCGGGCGCTCCTTGTCGAGGATCGCGAGCTCCGCGCCGATCTTCGAGGCGAACTTCTTGTTGAGCTTGACCCTGCCAGCATCCGGCGCGACCACGACCAGGTCCGGCAGTCCGAGATCGGCGAAGTACTGCGTGAGCATGAACAGAGCGGTCATGTGGTCGACCGGCTTCTGGAAGAAGCCCTGGATCTGGCCGGCGTGCAGGTCCATCGTGAGCACGCGGTCGGCGCCAGCGGCCTCGAGCATGCGCGCGACCAGGCGCGAGGAGATCGGCTCCCGCGGCGCGGACTTCTTGTCCTGGCGCGAGTAGCCGAACCACGGCGTCACCGCGATCACCCTGTGCGCCGACGCGCCCACCGCAGCGTCGATCATCAGCAGCAGCTCCATCAGCGAGTCGTTCGCGGTCACACCGGTCTGCGGGTTGCTGCAGGTGGATTGCACGATGAACACATCCGCGCCGCGGATCGACTCCTCATAGCGGCAGTAGACCTCGCCGTTGGAAAAGGTGTTGAGCGTGACCGGCCCGAGCTCCACGCCGAGCTTGTCGGCGATGTCCACAGCCAGCTGCGGGTTCGCACGCCCGCTGAAGAGCATCAGGCGCTTGTTGTAGTCGATCGGCAGGCTCGCCCTCGACTCGCCGCGCGTTTCGGTCGCGCTCACATCCCGGAGTGTAACGGCGCTCGCCGCGGCGCTCACTGCGAGACCCGATCGTTGTAGTGCTCGACGTTGCTCTGGCGCTCGCGCGCGATCCCCAGCGCACCCGGCGGGACATCCTCGGTGATCACCGAGCCCGCGCCCGTGTAGGCGTCATCGCCGACCCTCACGGGCGCCACGAGCGTGGTGTCGACGCCCGTCCTGACCCGCTGCCCGACCGTGGTGCGGTGCTTGGCGCGGCCGTCGTAGTTGGCGGTAATCGTCGCCGCGCCGAGGTTGCTCTGCTCGCCGATGTCAGCGTCGCCGATGTAGGACAGGTGGGGGATTTTCGTGCCGCTGCCGACCTCGGAGTTCTTGACCTCGACGAAGCTTCCGACCTTCGAGCCGCTGTGCAGCACGGTTCCCGGACGCAGATAGCCGAACGGCCCCACGCTCACGCCATCCTCGAGCACGCAGTCGAGCAGGTAGGAATGGCGGATCGTGCAGGCGCTGCCGATGCGCGTGCGGCCGCGGATCGTCGTGAACGGCTCGATCACCGTGTCGGCGCCGATCTGCACGTCCGCGTCGATGACCGTCGCCGCGGGATCCACGATCGTGACGCCCGCGAGCATGTGCCGCTCGTGGATCGCTTCCTGTGCGATCCGCCGCACCTGCGCGAGCGCGGCGCGGTCGTTGATGCCCAGCACGAGCCGCTCGTCGTCGAGGACGTGCGCCTGCACTTCTGCGCCTTCGGAGCGAATCTGCTCGAGAACCTGCGGCAGGTAGAGCTCGCCCTGCGCGTTCTCCGCGCTGAGCCTGGGAAGCGCGCCTCTCAGAGCGTCGAGCGCGAACACGAAGATGCCCGTGTTGACCTCGCGTATCTCGCGCTCCGCAGGCGTTGAGTCGCCCGGCGCCTTGGTCTCCACGACCCGCTGCACACGACCGTCGGGGTCGCGCACGACGCGCCCGTAGCCTGCGGGTTCCTCGAGCACGGTGCTCGCCATCGTCGCTGCAGCTCCCGAGCGCCTGTGCGCCTCGACGAGGGCGCTGATCGCCTCGGAGCTCACGAGCGGCACATCACCGCTGAGGATCAGCACGGGTGCCGCAGGGTCGAGCCCGTCGAGCGCGGCCAGCGCCGCGATAACCGCCCCGCCGGTCCCGTCAGGTTGCGCCTGCACCGCGAGCTCCACGCCATCGGGCAGCGCCTCCGCGAGTGCCCGCTGCGGGGAGTCGACCACCGCGATCCGCCCCGCGCCGGCGTCTTTGGCCGCGAGCACCGGCCACAGCAGCATCGGCCTGCCGCAGATCTCGTGCAGCACCTTCGGGGTCTTCGAGCGCATGCGCGTGCCCTGGCCCGCGGCGAGGATCAGGACCGTCGGCGAGTCGCTCACCCCCCAGATGCTAGTGGCTCGCGCGCGCACCGCAGCGCAACTGGGGGGCAGGGATTCGAACCCCGATTCTCAGGACCAAAACCTGATGTCCTGCCATTGGACGACCCCCCAACGGCCTCAGAAGGATAGATCCTCGCGCGAAGCCCCCATTCTGCGGGGCATCGCGAGAACCGTCGCTTCGACGCTCCGCGTCGGTCTCCTCGATTTGCAACTATTCCTGCACTCTGCTCGGCTCGACGCGAAGAATGGCGAGGCGCCTCGGCGCCATGATCGCGGCGGTCGTGCCAGCTGTCGCGGGCTGGCTTGCGGGCGGCGCACATGCCGAGATCCCACCGCCAGGCGCGAACGCGCGCGCGGCCTCTGCCACCTGTCCGGGCGCGAGCCTGCTGCCCACACCGTCGAACGCGCGGGCAGTCGATGCGGCCACGCTGTGCCTGATCGATCACATCCGCGCGTCCCATCATCTGCGCCCGCTGCGCCGCAACCGCGAACTCGGGAGCGTCGCCGCGAGCCAACTCGGCGCGATGGTGCACTGGAACTACTTCGCCGACGTGCGCCCATCCGGGCTGACGCCGATGGCGCTCGTCTCGGCGACCCGCTACCCCGCGCACGCGGCGCGCTACGCGGTCGGGCAGAACATCGGGTGGGGCTCAGGCGGCTATGCCACGCCGGCGAGCATCGTCGCGGCGTGGATGTCCTCGCCGCCGCACCGCCGGTTGATACTCACCGCCGCATACCGCGACGCCGGTGCAGCGGCGTCTGCGAGCGTGCCATCGGTGCTCGGCACCGGCGGCGTCGCCGCGATCTACGCGCTGGAGTTCGGCAACCGCCTCCCGTAGCGAGGAGCGCAGGGCCGCCTCGCGATCAGCTGCGCCTGCCGGGACGGCGGGGCACGCGGCCCCCTTCCGCGCCGGCCTCGAGCGCCGGGCCTCCCGCGGAGGTGATCCCCAGGACGCGCATCGCCTTCAGCCCGAGGCTCAGCTTCTCGCGGCCGTCGCTTGAGCTCACGTCGAGCCCCGAAAGCTCGCGCACGCGCTCGAGGCGGTAGTAGATCGTGTGTCGATGCGTGAACAACCGCTGCGCGGTGCCCGCGACGTTGCCGTCAGCCTCGAGAAAGGTCGCGAGCGTGCGCAGAAGATCGGTCTCGTACTGCTCGTCGTAGGCGACGAGCGGCTCGACCGTCTCGGAGTAGAAGCGCTGCAGCTCGCTCGGGTTCTCGCTCATCGCCGAGAGCAGCAGCCGGTAGGCGCCGGTCTGCTCGAACGCCAGCGGCGTCGACTCCTCTGCGCCCTCGGCGACGTTCGCCGCGAGCAGCGCCTCGCTCGCGGCGCGGGAGAGCTCCGCGGGGTTCTCGGCGATGCGACTGCGCCCGACCGCGAACGTGTAGCCCTGCAGGCCCGCCTGCATCTCATGCAGCAGCGCGTCGGCGGCGCGCGCGGCGGCCGCCTCCTCGGCTCCCGGCACGAGCACGAGCACCTCCGCCCCCGTGATCCCGTCGCGTTCGGACAGCGCCGCGATCGCGCGGCTCGCGACCGCGCGCGCGCCTCGCTCGGCAACCGCGCGCACGCGCCCGCGCCAGCCCTCGTCGGTCGGCGCCTGCGGGTGCGCGCGCGCGACGATCATGCTCGCGCCGCCCTCGACGTCGAGCGCGAGCTCCTTCGCCGCGCTGAGAACGCCCTCGCGGTCGTTCAGCTCCCCGCTGAGCACCGCTCGCAGAAAGCTCGACGCCGCCGTTTCGGAGGCGCGCTCGGGTGCGCGCACACGCTCGACCTCCGAGGCGATCATCGTCACGAGCAGCCTGCGCATCGACGCGCTCGGTTCGCTCTTCGCGCGCATGTGCAGCACGCCGACGGTCGTGTCCGCGACGCGCAGCGGGGTGCTGCTCACGCCCTCTGCGCCTGAGAGCAGTGCGCGCTCCTCCGACGGCGAGCGCGCCGCCACCGCGAGGGTCGCGCCGGTCGCGTCGGCCACTGCGAGGCTCGCCTCGAGCGCGCGCGCGGCCGCACGCACGATCTCCGGCAGACCCGCGCCGGACTCGACCGCCTCGGTGATCGCATCGAGCGCAGCGAGGTCTGACATCCCGGTCAGCCCCAGAAGTAGACGGCGGCGAGCGCTCCGAGGACCCCGACGCCGACGAGCACCGCGAGCACGTACAGCGACAGCGCGGTCGCCGCGAGCCGCTCCCACAGCCGCCCGTAGGAGCTCCACGCGGGTCGCAGGATCAGGCCGGCGTACAGCGCGAGGCCGAATACAACGGCGCAGACTGCGACCAGGTCATTGACGGCGGTCCTGCTCATCGGCGCTCAGATTGTGACGCACGCCGGTGTCGGGCGTCTGAAACCGCAGCCGCGCGCAGGCGCACGCGACGCGCCGAGCCGCCCGACGCCCTACTCATCTACCGTCGCTGCCCGCGCGAAGGACTCCTCGACGGGGGTGGCCCAGATCGGCGCGGGAGCGCGCTCGCGCAGTTTCTCTGCCGGGTGTTCGGCGCCGCCGGCGCCGCCCGCACCGCGGGCGAACAGCCCGATCACGGTCGGCCCCGAGCCGCTCACCAGCGCGATCTCCGCGCCCGCTGCGCGTACCTGCTTGAGCACCGGCGCGATCTGCGGACACAGCGAGACGGCTGCGCGCTGCAGATCGTTGTGCAGAAGCTCCGTCGCCGCCGGCAGCGACGCGCCGTGCTCGAGGGCAGCCGCAAGCTCGCGCCGGCGCTCAGAGAGTTCCTGCATCGAGCGCGCCACGCCCATGCGGTCCGCCTCGGCGTAGACAGCGGCGGTCGAGAGCGCTGCCGGCAGCGCCAACACGAGCAAGCCGAACGGCGAGCGCGGCGACGGCAGCGCCTCGAGCCGCTCGCCCGCGCCGCTCGCCAGCCATCGCCCCGGAGCGATCTGCGCGCTGACGTCGGCGCCCAGGCCCGCGCCGAGCGTGCGCAGCAGCTGCTCGTCGCGGAGCCCCGAAGCGTGGGCCGCTAGGCGCAGCACCGCGGCGGCGTCCGCCGAGCCGCCGCCGAGGCCCGCGGCCACCGGGATGCGCTTGACGATCCGCAGGCGAAGCGGCGGCGCATCCCAGCCGGTGCTCTCGCGGAAGGCGCGCAGCGCCGCAGCCGCCAGATTCTCTCCCGGCGCGCCGGGCACGCTCGGGCATAGGAGCTCATCGCCGATCGCGCCGTCTGGAGCCGGCTCGAGCGTCAGCTCATCCGCCAGCGATATCGACTGCATCACCGTCACCAGCTCGTGCCTGCCGTCGCGTGCGCGCACCGGGCCCATAAACAGACCGAGGTTCACCTTGGCGGGCGCGAGCGCGCGGTGCACGCTCATAGCTCGAGCAGCCGCGCGAGTGCCCGGAACCCCTCGGGTGAGAGCCGCTCCGCGCGCACGTCCGGCGGGTGCCCGAGACGTTCGAGCGCCCCGCGCACCTGCTCACGCGAGCGGCCCGGCGCGGCGTTGCCCAGCGCAAGCGAGCCGGCAAGCGTCTTTCGCCGGTGCGCGAACGCACCCGCGACCAGCGCGCGCAGCTCAGGCGTCACCGGCTCCGCGCCGTGCCCCTCGGCGCCCGCGCGCCGGCGCAGCCCGACCAGGACCGAGTCGACGTTCGGCATCGGATGAAAGACCCGGCGTGAGATGGGACGCAGGACCTCGACCTCGCACGCCAGCTGCGCGAGCACCGAAGGCGTCCCGTAGGAGCCTCCGCCCGGCGGCGCCGCGAGCCGCTCGCCCACCTCGCGCTGAACCATCGCGACCCAGCGCTGCACCGTGGGAAGCTCCTCGATCGTGCGCAGCAGCGAGCTCGCAGCGATGCCGTAGGGCAGGTTCGCGACGACCGTGCTCGGCGACGGCTCGAGCGAGCGAAGGTCGATCGTCATCGCGTCCGCCCAGTGCACCGTCACGTTCGCGTGCGGGTCGGTGGCGTCATAGAGCGCCTCGCGCAGGCGCTCGTCGACCTCGATCACGTGGACGTGGCGCGTGCGCTCGGCGAGGTACTCGGAGAGCACGCCCAAGCCGCCGCCGATCTCGAGGACGACGTCCTCGCTCGAGCACTGCGCCGCCCGCCCGATCACGCCGAGGATGTTCGAGTCGATCAGGAAGTTCTGCCCGAGGTCGCGATCGGGGCGCACGCCGAAGCGGCGCATACGCCGCATGCTCGGCTGGACGGGAAGATCGGCCACCGCGCTCACGCCCAACCGAACACCCGGTTGGCGTTGCGCTCGACGCTCGCGCCGAGCTCATCGGCGCCGACGCCGCGCAGCTCCGCGAGGAACGCCAGCGTGTGCGCGACAAACGCGGGCTGGTTCGGCTTGCTGCGCGTCGGCGCCGGCGAGAGGAACGGCGCGTCGGTCTCCGCGAGCAAGCTCTCCTCGGGCACGCGTCGCGCGGCATCGGCCAGCTCGGTGGCGCTCTTGTAGGTGACGTTGCCGGCAAACGAGATCTCATAGCCGCGCGCCAGACACTCCTCCAGACGCTGGGGCATCGAGAAGCAGTGCATCACCACGCTGACCCCGTCGGCTTCGCCCGCGAGCTGGGAGAGCGTGCGCTCATCGGCGGCGCGCGTGTGGATGATCAGCGGTTTGCCGGTCTCGCGCGCGAGCGCGATGTGAGCCGCAAACGCGCGCTCCTGGTCCGCGGCGGGCGCACCCTCGCGATAGAAGTCCAGGCCGCTCTCACCGATCGCCACGCAGCGCGGGTGCGCCGCGAGGCCGCGCAGCTCCGCGAGATCGGCATCGTCGAAGCCTTTCGTGGAGTTCGGATGGCGACCGACCGCCGCGTAGACCTGCGGAAAGTCCTCCGCCGACGCGAGCGCCGCGCGCGAGGAGGCCCCGTCGATCCCCACCGTCAGGATCCGCCTGACCCCCGCGGCCTGCGCCGCTGCGATCAGCTCGGAGTCAGGCGCATCGCAGAGGTGCAGGTGAGCATGGGAGTCGATCACTCGCGCTTCGCCCGCTCCTTGGGGAACAGGGAGTCGATCCCGCGCACCCGCTCGACGCGGCCCGCACCGAGCTGCGCTCCGGCGAGCGCGAGATCCGGCGCGCCGAGCGCGTCGAGCAGCCGCTCGGCGCTCCTCGGCATGTACGGCCACAGCAGGATCGCCACGACGCGCAGGCCCTCCACGAGCGTGCTCAGCACGCGGTCGAGCTCCTGCGCGTTCTCGGGCTGCTTGGCGAGCTGCCAAGGGGCCTGCTCCTCGACGTAGCGGTTCAGCCTTCTCACGCGCTGCCATATCTCATCGAGCGCAAGCGTCAGCTCGGCGCGATCGATCTGCGCGCTCACCTTCTCGGTGAGACCCGAGAAGTCGCCGGCCAGGTGCTCATCCACCGCTCCCGAGAGGACAGCACCGTCGCGGTAGCGCAGCACCATCGCGATCGTGCGGCCCGCGAGGTTGCCGAGCTCGTTGGCTAGCTCCGTCTCGTAGCGCAGCTCGAACGAGGCGGTCGAGACCGAGCCGTCCTGACCGAGGGGCACCTCGCGCAGGACATAAAAGCGCAGCGCGTCCGCGCCGAAGCGAGCGATCACCTCGAACGGATCGAGCACATTGCCGAGCGACTTGCTCATCTTCTCGCCGTCCATCAGCAGAAATCCGTGCACGAAGATGTGCTCGGGCAGCTCGAGACCCGCGGCCATCAGCAGCGCGGGCCAGTAGACGGCGTGAAAGCGCAGGATGTCCTTGCCGATCACGTGGTAGTCCGCAGGCCAGAAGGTTGCGGTCAGATCGGCCTGTGGGTCGGCGTAGGAGAGCGCGGTGCGGTAGTTCAGCAGCGCGTCGAACCACACGTAGAAGACGTGCTCCGCGTCCCATGGAACGCGCACACCCCAGGTGAGCTTGTGACGTGTCAACGGGACGTCTCGCAGCCCCGAGCGGATGAACGAGAGCGCCTCGTTGTAGCGGGTGCGCGGCAGCACGAAGTCCTCCCGCTCCGCATACAGCTGCTCGAGGCGCTCCTGGAATGCGGACAGCTTGAAGAAGTAGTTTTCCTCCTGCTCGCGCGTCAGCTCGATGTGGTGAATCGGGCAGCGGTTGCCCTCGTCGATCTCGCTGTCGGCCTTGAAGTCAGCGCAGCGCGGGCAGTACCAGCCCTCATAGGTCCCCTCATAGACGAATCCGTTCTCGCGCACGCTGCTCAGCAGCGCCGCCACGCGTTCTTCGTGCTGCGGATCGGTCGTGCGGATGAAGAAGTCGTTGCTCGCCTCGATCTGCGGAGCGAGCGCCTTGAATCGCTCCGCGTTGCGGTCGGCGAGCTGCTGCGGCTCGATGCCGAGCGCATGCGCCGCGTCCGCGACCGGCTCGCCATGCTCGTCGGTGCCGGTGAGGAAGAAGACGCGCTCACCGCGCTGGCGGTGGTGGCGCGCCATCACGTCGGCGGCGATCGTCGTGTAGGCGTGACCGAGGTGCGGCGCCGCGTTGACGTAGTAGATCGGGGTGGTCACATAGAAGGACATGGCGCTGCAGATCAGGCTATCTGCACGCAGCGATGCGCCGGGCGCGCAAGATCAGCGCTCCGCGGTGAGGTCGCGGTAGAGCTCGTTGGCGGCGATGCCGGTCAGCCTCGCCACAGCCGACGCCGCCGGTCGCGGCTTGGCGCCGGCGTCGATGATGCTGCGCAGCGCGGTGAGCGCCTCGGCATGACCCGCGCGCCCGGGGGCGGCGGCGCCGCACACGAGCACGATCTCACCGCGCGCAGCGTGCTCGGAATAATGCGCTGCCAGCTCCTGCGCGCGCCCGCGGCGAACCTCCTCGTGAAGCTTGGTGAGCTCGCGGCAGACAGCCACCGGGCGCTGCGGATCGCGCTCGGCGAGCACGCGCAGGCTAGGAGCGAGGCGGCGCGGGGACTCGAACGCCACGAGCGTCTCCTGGGTGTCCGCCAGCAGCGCCGCGAGCTCGCCGCGCGCACGCGGCAGAAAGCCGACGAAGCGCCAGCGCTCCGCGGGCAGCCCCGAGGCGACGAGCGCGGTGAGCACGGCGCTCGGGCCTGGCAGCACCTCGAGCGCCACACCGGCCGCCAGGCACGCGCGCACGAGCACGAAGCCGGGGTCGGACACCAGCGGCGTGCCCGCGTCGGAGACGAGCGCGACGCTCGCGCCGTCGCGCATGCGCGCGAGCAGCTCCTCGCTGCGGGATCGTTCGTTGTGCTCGTGAAGGCTCACCAAGCGGCTTGTGATGCCGTGGCGCGCGAGCAGCAGCTTCGTGTGGCGCGTATCCTCGCATGCGATCAGATCCGCCTCGCGCAGCGCCGCGAGCACCCGCAGCGTCACATCCTCGAGGTTGCCGATCGGCGTCGGGCACACGATCAGCCGCCCGACTGACGCCTGCGCGCGAGCCATCTCGCAAATATACGGTCCGCCCATGCACGAGCCTCGCCCCAACCAGCCGCAAGGCCAGCCCGAATACAAGCGCTATCGCGCGCGCCGGCGCCTGGTGCCCCGCGACGAGCAGCAGCTCGCACCGCCGTCGCTGTCGACCGATCACGCGCGCGGGCCGATCCGCGGCCGGCGTGGCCGGCGCGGCGGTGCGCTTGCCAGGGCCGCGGGCTGGCGGCGCTGGCTTCGACCGAGACGGATGCTCGCGCTGCTCGTTGCGCTGCTGATCGGCTGGCTCGTGCTCTCGGCGCTGCTGTTCTTGGTCAGCTCGCACTTCGAACGCAGCTCGCCGCCCAGCGATGTGAGCGGCGTGCTCGATCCCGCCGGCTTCCCGCTCACCTCGGCGAGCAACATCCTCGTGCTCGGCTCCGACCGCCGTCAGCGCAACAGCAAGGAACCGAACGCGCAGAGGACCGGCTTCGGGCGCTCGGACACGATCATGCTGATCCGCACCGGCGGCGGGCACTCGGCGCGCCTGTCGATTCCGCGCGACACGATCGTCGAAATCCCCGGGCACGGCCGCCAGAAGGTCAACGCGGCGCACGCTTTCGGAGGCCCCGCGCTGTCGATTTCGGTAATCAAGCGCTGGCTGGGCGTCCCGATCAACCATCTCGTGGAAGTTAACTTCGAAAACTTCCCCGCGCTGATCGACGCGATGGGTGGCATCGACTACACCGGTCCGTGCATCATCTCGCGCCTCGACGGCGGCTACAGCAACGGCGGCTACACGCTGCGGCTCGCGCGCGGCACCCACCACCTCGACGGGCGGGCTGCGCTCGCACTCGCGCGCACGCGCGAGAACCTGTGCGCGCCGAGCCAGACGGACCTGCAGCGCGAGGAACACCAGCAGGCGCTGTTCACCGACATGAAGAACAGGCTGCTCTCGCCGTCGAGCTTCCTGCGCCTGCCGCTGATCGCATGGAACGCACCGCCGGCGATCATCTCCGACATGAGCGGGCCCACCCTCATGGGGCTGTTCGCCGGGCTTGCGATCTCGGGCACCCCGCCGACCCGCGTGCTGAAGCCCTCGGGGGTCATCACGCTGCCCAGCGGTGAACAGGGGCTGTCGGTATCAGAAGAAGACCGGCGCAAGGCGGTCGCGCGCTTCATGAGCGGCTGAGGCGAGCGGCCTCGCCGCTCGAGGACTGCTGCGCCGGGCGCGTCAGCCGTCGCCGGCCAGCGCCCGCTCGCCGCTCGCCGAGGGCTTTGCGCCGTTTTCGCGCCCCGAGCCGCGCGAGGACTCACCGGCACCGGAGCCACGCGCGCTGGAACCACGCTCGCCGCCGCCCGAGCGCGAGCCGCCTTCGCGCCCGCCGGAGCCGGAGCGCCCCTCGCCCCCGCCTGAGCGCGAGCCACCCTCGCCGCCGCCTGAGCCTGAGCCACCCTCGCCGCCGCCCGAGCCAGAGCCCTTCTCGGTACCGCCAGAGCCGGAGCCACCATCGCCGCTCGAGCCCGAGCCCTTCTCGCTCGCGCCGGAGCCGCCGCCGTCGAGTCCCTTCTCGCCGGTAGCCGCCGCTTCGCGCTGGCGCGAGCGCTTGCCGTAATCGGTGTTGTAGAAGCCCTTGCCCTTGAAGTGCACCGCCGGCGGGTGCAGCACGCGCTCGACCGGCACGCCCGTGTCAGGGTCGGCCGTCAGCGGATCGTCGCTGAAGGATTGCTGCAGCTCGAACGTCGTTCCATCAGGACGCCTGTACTCGTAGATCGGCACTGCCGCCGATTATAAGTCGCGTCAGTCGGTGAGCAGCGAGCGCGCGCAGTCGATGCTCGCCTGCAGCGACTCGGTGAAATCGCGGTCGGGCTCGCTGAGCATGCGCAGCGCAAGCCCGTCGGCGAGCGCGAACAGGGTGTCGGCGACGGCCTTCGGCGCAGCGTGCAGGCGCAGGATTCCCGCGCGCTGGGCGAGCTCGAGCATGTCGGCGAGTTGTTCGCGGGTGCGGCGCATGAGCCGCCCGTACTCGATCGCGATGTCCGCGTTGCGGCGCGACAGGGTGAACAGCTCGAACATGAGCGTGATGAAGTCAGGATCATCGCGCAGGGTCTCCTGCAGGTCCTGTGCGAGAAGGTCGATGTAGTCGTCCGCGGTCTGCGCCGTCGCGAGGCGGCGTTCGAGCACCTCCAGGCGAACATCGGCGTCGCGCCGCACCGCCTCCAGCAGCAGTTGCTCCTTGGTGCCGAAGTAGTAGTGGAGCAGGCCCCTGGAGACGCCGGCCTCGCGCGAGACGCGATCGAACGTCGAGCCGGCCGTCCCGCGCTGCGCGACGCAGCGGCGCATCGCATCGATGATGCGCTGCGCCTTCTCGCCCGAGAGCGAGCGCGTCTGCGGCCGGGTATGAGGTGCGTCCTCGGAGACGCCCGTGGCCGGCTCTGTGAGGTCCACGGCGTGCATCGCCCGAGCGTTGAGCTCAGTTCGCGGAAACGCTCGCCGGCGCCGGCTGCGCGGGTGCGGTGCTCGAGCTGTAGTCGAACTCCTCCTCAGCGCCGAACAGCAGGTCGAGCACCTTCGAGCGCATGCCCTCGGAAAGCATCATCGCAAGCGCGCCTGCGACCGCGACCAGCACCAGCTTGCGTCCGATGCCGCCGCTGCGACGCGTGCGCTTCGGCTCCCGCAGGGCGCTCGACGCGTCGCGCAGCGCACTTGCAGCATCCTTGAGCTCGCGCTGCAACTTGCGATCCTCGAACAGCGCCTTCGTCGCGGGCTTGCCGTTGCTCATACGTCCGTACGCACTGCGCGCCGCGCCGTACGCCGCGATCAAATTCGAACGCAGCTTCTCGTCTTCAACGATGCGCTGCACATACTGGTTTCGCTGGGCCGCTCGCGCGGCTTCTCCCGCCTTGCCGATCCTGTCTTTCGCTGCCATCTTCTCCACCGCCTCTGCCGAGAGATTGCCGGTTCACGGTCAATATACCCGGGACGAGGCCGCATGCGACATCGCGGGCGGGCGGCTACGCGTG
The DNA here is from genome assembly GCA_034664905.1 of Solirubrobacteraceae bacterium. Lineage (GTDB taxonomy): Bacteria > Actinomycetota > Thermoleophilia > Solirubrobacterales > Solirubrobacteraceae > Palsa-744. Next base: position 33,704 of record JAXDGS010000026.1, read on the forward strand.
GAGGGCTGCCTGCTCCTGCGCCGAGGGGAACGCCCAAGCGGCGCGCACGCGGCGCTCCTGGCGGAAGACGAAGCGCAGCTGCTGCGGCGGCTTCAGCTGCGCCTCGTTTGGACGGAAGGTCGCGCAGGGCTCGGAGACCTCGAGTGCGCAGAGCATGTTGACGCGGAAGTAGCAACCCTCGCAGCTCACCTTGTGCGGCCGCTTCGGTGCTCGCCCGGCCTGCCTGCTCTGCGTCAATGAACTCCCCTGACATCAATCGGATGAACGGAACGCGGCGATCAAAGCACCATCGCGCACGCCGCTCAAGGGACCGCTCCAGGCGCATGCCGCAAATCGCAGAGAAAACCCGTGGATAGCCGGAACCACCCGAAAAACGGTCACTTGGATGTGACAATCGGGGCCCCCAGGCCGCACTTTCCGGCCGATCGCGATTCCAAGCCACCGCGACGCTCCTCGCCGGGGCGCCAGCTCGCCGACGGCGCGGCGTCGTCATCATCTGTACGCATGCGCATGCTCGTCACCGGCGCCAGCGGCTTCGTCGGCGCGCTGCTCGTCCCCCGCCTGCGCGCCGACGGGCACGACGTGCGGGCGCTCGCACGTGATCCGCAGCGGGCGCGGCGCGCGCTCGCACGCGGCGATCGCTCCGAGGAGCTCCCGGGTCCTCCGCTCGAGCTGCTCGCGGGCGACCTGTTCACCGGAGAAGGACTGCAGCGCGCGCTGGACGGCGTCGAGGTCGCCTACTACCTGATCCACTCGATGGAGCGCAGCCCCGTGGGCTCAATGCCGTTCACCGAACGCGAGCGCGTCGCAGCGGAGAGGTTCTCCGCGCATGCCGCTCGCGCGGGAGTGCGTCGCATCGTGTATCTCGGTGGGCTTCAACCGCGCTGGAGCGATGACGAGCATGCCAACGGCGCGCGTCCGCGTGCGCGCTCCTCGACTCACCTGGCGAGTCGCGAGACGGTGCAGCGCATCCTGCTCGGCGCGGTCTCCGATTCTCTCGCGCTGCGCGCCTCGATCGTGATCGGGGCGCACTCGCGCTCCTTCCGCCTGCTCGTGCGTCTGGTGGAGCGCCTGCCGGTTCTGCCGCTGCCGGCGTGGCAGCGCTTCCGCACCCAGCCGATCGACGCCCGTGACATGACCGAGATGCTCGTCCGCTGCGCGAGCGCAGAACCGGGCGGGCGGTCGCTCGACGTCGGCGGCCCCGACGTGCTCAGCTATGGCGAGATGCTCACGCGCATCGCCGATCTGATGCTCCTCGGCCGGCGCTCGCTCGCCCTCGGCGTGAACCTGACACCGATCGCGGCGCGTATCGCTGCGGCGATCGCAGGCGAGGATCCCGAACTGGTGCTGCCGTTGATGGAGGGCCTGCAGGGAGACCTGCTCCCAGCCGACGGCGACGCCGCGGCGCAGCTCGGCGTCGCGCTGCACTCCTTCGACGCCGCCGTCGAACATGCGCTGCGCGAATGGGAGGAACTCGAGCCACTGGCGGCACGGTGACGGGGCAGACGCCCGCGCGGGCAGTTCACCGGATACCGTGCTTCTGCGCAGGAGTCATCGAAATATGAGCGTCGTCACAGCGTCGATCCACATCGCAGCATCACCCACGGAGGTGTGGAAGACGGTGATGGATCCTCGGTCTCTCGAGAAGTGGGTCACGATTCACCGCAAGCTGCTGCATGCCGACGACGGTCCGGTTCGCGTCGGATACAGGATGGACCAGCGCATCCAAATGCGCGGCGTGAGCCTTGATGTTCACTGGGAGCTCACCGCCTGCCGGCCGGGCGAGCTCGCGGCATGGCGCGGGCGCGGTCCGGCGCGCTCCCGTGCGCAAACCGAATACATCCTCCGAGCGGACGACGGTGGAACGAATTTTGACTATCGGAACGAGTTCAACGCCCCCCTGGGACCGTTCGGCGCGCTCGTCAGTCGCGCGCTCGTCGGGGGCATACCCGAGCGCGAGGCAAGGCGCACACTCGATCGGTTACGCTCGTACCTCGAGAAGCGCTGACAACGATTCGTGTAAGGTAGCGCGGGAAATGATGTGACTCGCGCACATCGCCACTAGTGAAGAGGAACCCACCGTGACCGACTTCCTTGACGAGAAGCGCAAAGAGATCAGTGACCGGCTGAAGGATCTGAAGCCTTACGTGGACGAGCACAATCGTCTCGAAAAGGCCGCGTCGGCCTTGGCCGGAGTGGGTGGATCGTCCTCGCGCGCCGCCACCGCCACCGCCACCGCAAGCACCCCCCGTCGCCGCGGGCCCGGACGTCCGCGCGGCTCGCGCTCGACCACCAAAAAAGCGGCAGCGCGCACGGCCACGAAAAAAGTCGCGACGCGCAAAGCGCGTGGTCCGGCCAAACGCCGCGCGGGGCGGCGCAAAGGCAGCGGTACGCGCGCTGCTGAGGCGCTGTCGTTCGTGAAGGGACAGCCCGGGATCACGATTCCCGAGCTGGCCGCGAAGATGGGGATAAAGCAGAACTACCTGTACCGCGTCCTGCCCGGCCTTGAACAGGAAGGCAAAGTTAAAAAGCAGGGTCGCGGCTGGCACCCCAGGGGCTAGCGCTCGCTCGTCGGTTTCTTTCCGGGGCGCGGTCCGCAGGGGCCGCGCCCCTTTTTCATCGCTCAAGCACGCTCTCGAGCGATCAGATCAATCCCTGACCGGCGACCATGTCGCGCTCGCTCTCGAGCTCTGCCACGGACGCGTCGATCCTCGCACGGGAGAAGTCCTCTAGCTCGAGGCCCTGCACGACCGAGTGCTTGCCGCCCGAGCACGTGCATGGAAAGCCGCAGATCAGGCCCTCGGGGACGCCGTATGAGCCGTCTGAGACGACGCCCATCGAGACCCATTCCCCGTTCGTGCCGCCCACCCAGTCGCTGACATGGTCGATCGCCGCCGACGCAGCGGAGGCGGCGGAGGAGGCGCCACGCGCCTCGATCACCGCGGCGCCGCGCTTGCCGACATTGGGCAGGAACTCGCTCTCGATCCATTCGAGGTCATCGACCGCCTTCGCCGCCTGCTCGCCGCGCACCTTCGCGTGAAAAAGGTCCGGGTACATCGTCGGTGAATGGTTCCCCCACACCCCCATGAACGACACGTCCGTTACGGGCACCGCGAGCTTGGCCGCGAGCTGGGCGATCGCGCGGTTGTGGTCGAGGCGCATCATCGAGGTGAAGCGCTGCTTGGGGATGTCAGGCGCATTGTTCATCGCGATCAGGCAGTTGGTGTTCGCGGGGTTGCCGACGACCAGGATCTTCACGTCATCGGCCGCGCTCTCGTTCAGCGCTTTGCCCTGTGCGGTGAAGATCTTGCCGTTCTCGCTGAGCAGCTCGGCCCGCTCCATGTCCTTCGTGCGCGGACGCGATCCCACCAGCAGCGCGACGTTTACGCCGTCGAACGCGTTTCCCGCATCGTCATGCAGGTCCAGACCGGCGAGCAGCGGGAAGGCGCAGTCGATGAGCTCCATCGCGACACCCTCGAGCGCACCCATCGCCTGGGGGATCTCGAGCAGGCGCAGGTCGACCGGCTGGTCGGGCCCGAGCAGCTGCCCACTCGCGATGCGAAAGACGACGCTGTAGCCGATCTGACCGGCGGCGCCGGTGACCGTCACTCGTACGGGATTGCTCACCAATTCATCTCCTCGTGAGGTGCTGCGTTTATGTTGCGCTGCCCTGGACCATCGCCTCGCGGAGGTTCTCGTCGATCGACGCGAGAAACTCCTCCGTCGTCTGCCAGGGGTGATCGGGACCCGCGAGCAGCGCAAGGTCCTTGGTCATCTTTCCGCTTTCGACGGTCTGCACGCAGACGCGCTCGAGCGCCTCTGCGAACGCGCTCACATCGGGCGTGCCGTCCATCCGCCCGCGCGCCTGGATCCCGCGGGTCCACGCGAAGATCGACGCGATCGGATTCGTCGAGGTCGGCTTGCCCTGCTGGTGAAGCCGGTAGTGGCGCGTCACGGTTCCGTGCGCCGCCTCCGCCTCGACGGTCTCGCCGTCGGCGGTCATCAGCACGCTCGTCATCAGCCCGAGCGAGCCGAAGCCCTGCGCGACGGTGTCCGACTGCACGTCGCCATCGTAGTTCTTGCAGGCCCACACGTAGCCTCCCTCCCACTTCAGCGAAGCGGCGACCATGTCGTCGATCAGGCGGTGCTCGTAGGTGATTCCGGCCTGCTCGAACTCGGCTTCGAACTCCTGCTCGTAGACCTCTCCGAAGATGTCCTTGAAGCGCCCGTCGTAGCGCTTGAGGATCGTGTTCTTGGTCGAGAGGTACACCGGATAGCCGCGCTCCAGGCCGTATCGCATCGACGCTCTCGCGAAGTCGCGGATCGAGTCGTCGAGGTTGTACATCGCAAGCGCGACGCCGCCGCTTGGAAAGTCATAGACGTCGAGCTCGAGCGGCTCGCTGCCGTCGGCGGGCGTGAAGGTGAGCGTGAGCTTGCCCGGACCCGCCACCACCAGGTCGGTCGCGCGATACTGGTCGCCGAAGGCGTGGCGGCCGATCACGATCGGCTTGGTCCAGCTCGGCACGAGCCGCGGGATGTTGGCGACGACGATCGGCTCTCGGAAGATCACACCACCGAGGATGTTGCGGATCGTGCCGTTGGGCGAGCGCCACATCTCCTTCAGGCCGAACTCCTTGACACGCGCCTCGTCGGGGGTGATCGTCGCGCACTTGACGCCGACCCCATGACGCTTGATCGCCTCCGCCGCTTCCACCGTGATCCGGTCATCGGTCTCGTCGCGCCGCTGGATGCTGAGGTCGTAGTACTCGAGCTCCACGTCCAGATAGGGAAGGATCAGCTGCTCCTTGATGAACGACCAGATGATCCTGGTCATCTCATCGCCGTCGAGCTCGACGATCGGGTTCGCAACCTTGATCTTCGTCATCTGTGGTTCCTAGGGGTCGGGGGCCGGCCGATGCTATCGCTCGCGCGCCGGCTCCCAGCGTGCGGCGCCCGCACAGGGGCGGGCTTGTGCTTCACTTCGACGTATGGCCACCGCTTCGCAGGCCGTTTCTGGAAGCGCCGCTCCGTGGCAGACGCACACGGTTCACAACCAGGTGCCGCCGCTGACCGACGTGGACGTCTTCTCCAGCAACCTTCCGCTGGTGGAGGCCGTGCAGCGCGAGGGCGCAGGCTGGGTGTCCGAGAGAGCAGCGCAGCTCGGCCGGGTGATCGGCGGCGAGCCCCAGCAGCAGTGGGGGCGCCTCGCAAACGAGAACGAGCCGATCCTGCACACGCACGATCGCTACGGCAACCGCATCGACGAGGTCGAGTTCCATCCCGCGTGGCACAGCCTGATGAAGCTCGGAGTCGAGAACGAGCTTCACTCGCTTCCCTGGACGAGCGAGCGCGAGGCAGCGCACACGGCGCGTGCGGCGCTATACATGACCGCGATGCAAGCCGAGGCCGGCTTCGCATGCCCGATCACGATGACCTTTGCGGTCGTGCCCGCGCTGCGCCACCAGCCCGAGCTCGCCGCCGAGTGGGAGCCGCTCGTGACCGCGACGAGCTATGACCCGCGGCTGATCCCAGCATCCGAGAAGGGCTCCGCGATCGCGGGCATGGCGATGACCGAGAAGCAGGGTGGCTCGGACGTGCGCGCCAACACGACGAGCGCGACGCCGCTGAACGGCGGCGGCGCCGGCGCCGAGTACGAGCTGACCGGGCACAAGTGGTTCTGCTCCGCGCCGATGTCGGATCTGTTTCTCGTGCTCGCGCAGACGGCCGACCTCGACCCGCCCGCGCTGTCGTGCTTTTTGCTGCCGCGCATCCTGCCCGACGGCGAGCGCAACGCATTCCACATCCAGCGCCTGAAGGACAAGCTCGGCAACCGCTCGAACGCCTCCTCGGAGATAGAGCTGCACGGAGCGTGGGCACGGATGGTGGGAGAGCCCGGCCGCGGCGTGCCGACGATCATCGAGATGGTCGGCCACACACGCCTGGACTGCGTGATCGGCACCGCCGCGGGGATGCGCGTCGCGGTCGTGAACGCGACCCATCACACCGCGCACCGCAGCGCTTTCGGAAAGAAGCTGATCGATCAGCCGCTGATGCGCAACGTGCTCGCCGATCTGTGCATCGAGTCCGAGGCGAGCACAGCACTGGCGATGCGACTCGCACGCGCATACGACGAAGCCGACGCCGACGCGCTCGCGGGCGAGGACTCGAGTGACGCCCAGTTGTTCAAGCGCCTCGCGACAGCGGTCGGCAAGTACTGGACGTGCAAGCGCGCGCCAAATCACGCTTTCGAGGCGCTCGAGTGCCATGGCGGCGCTGGATACGTGGAGGAGTCGGGGATGCCGCGCCTGTACCGGGAGGCGCCGCTCGCGTCGATCTGGGAGGGCTCGGGCAATGTCATGAGCCTCGACGTCCTGCGCGCGCTCACCCGCTCGCCGCGCTCGCTCGAGGTGTTCCTCACCGAGGTCGAGCAGGCCGGCGGCGCCGACGCGAGGCTCGATGCGCGCGTCGCGCAGCTGAAGGACCAATTCTCAGATCCGCAGACGCTCGAGACGCGCGCACGCAGGGTGGTCGAAAGCATGGCGCTGTGCCTGCAGGGATCGCTGCTCGTGCGCAACGCCCCGGCGGCCGTCGCCGACGCGTTCTGCGCCTCGCGCCTGGGCGGCGACTCGGGCCTCGAGTACGGCACGCTGCCCGCCGGCGTGGACTTCGAGACGATCATCGAGCGCAATCGCGTCCACGCCTAGACGCGCCAACTCCTGCGGGTTGGCGATCGCCGCGCTTTCGTGCCGTCGGGAGGTCGCACGCCTAACATGAAGGCATGATGCCCCGCGGCAATCTTCAGCTTGCGCGCATCTTCGGCATTCGCATCGGGGTGAGCGCGAGCTGGTTCTTCGTTCTCTTCTTCCTCATCTACTGGCTCTCCGGTTACTTCCACGAAGTGCTCGGCGGCTCGCGGAGCACCGCATACGTAATCGCCGTCGCGGGCGCGCTCGGCTACTTCGCTTCACTGATCCTGCACGAGCTCGGCCACGCGCTCGTCGCGCGCCGGCTGGGCATCCCGATCGTCGGCATCGATCTGTGGTTCTTCGGCGGCCTCTCGCACATGCAACGCGAACCGCAGAGCCCCGGCGAGGAACTGAAGGTGGCCGCCGCCGGCCCCGCGGTGACGGTGCTGCTGTTCGCGTTGTGCCTCGGCGTCGGCACGCTCGTGCAGAGCGGCGAGCGCTTCACCGACGTGGCGCTCGCGCGCCAGGGCTTCATCACCACCCCCGCGCTTGCGCTGATCGGCTGGCTCGGGTTCATCAACGCGATGCTGTTCCTGTTCAACATCGTCCCCGCCTTCCCGCTCGACGGCGGGCGCATCGCGCGCGCGGTGATCTGGCGGCGCACCGGCGAGCGCAACAAGGCGACGCACATCACCGGTCGCATGGGCCAGGGCTTCGCGATCGCGCTCGGCGCGCTCGGCCTGTGGGCGCTCACGATCGGCGGCTCCTCATTCGGGCTGATCACGATCGTGCTCGCGCTGATCCTCTACCAGGCCGCCGGCGCAGCGGTGCTGCAGGGCGCGATCGGCAGGCGCATGCAGGACATCACAGTCGCGGACATCATGGACCGCGAGCCCGTCACGATCCCCGGCGAGGAGACCCTGCTCGAGGCGCAGGAGCAGTTCTTCCAGCGCTACAAGCGACCGTGGTTCGCGGTGGTAGACCCCGCGCGCCACTTCCTCGGCGTGGTGCGCGCGCAGCGCGTCGAGGAGGAGATATCCGCCGGGCGCCCCGCCCTGTCCGTGATGGACGTGCTCGAGGAGGACATGCCGGTGCAGATCGGCGAAGAGGCACCGCTCGAGTCGCTGCTGGGCTCCGAAGGACTCGGCCGCCTGGGCGCGATGGTCGCGGTCGACAGCGACGGCGTGCTGCAGGGGGTCGTCACGCTCGCGGAGGTCCGCCAGGCGCTGCGCCCGGCGACCTAGCGCGGGGCAGCCGGCCCGGTAGCGATCAGGGCGGGGACGGCGAGGCTCCAAAGGCGCCGCGTTATAGAGTCTCGCCTGCAGTCCTCCCCCCTTCTCCCATTCATCGAGCGAATCCCATGCCAGCGCACGACGTCTTGATCATCGGGGCCGGCCTCGCGGGCCAGCGCGCCGCGCTCGCGGCCGCGCAGGCGGGTGCGAGCGTGGCGATCATGAGCAAGGTGCACCCCGTGCGCTCGCATTCGGTCGCCGCCGCCGGCGGGATCAACGCCGCGATCAGCGTCGATGACGACTGGCGCTCGCACGCCTACGACACCGTCAAGGGATCGGACTTCCTGGGCGACCAGGACGCGATCGAGATCATGTGCTCGGAGGCGCCCGCCGAGGTGATGCACCTCGAGCACATCGGCGTGACCTTCCATCGCAACGAGAAGGGCGAGCTCGATCTGCGCGCGTTCGGGGGGGCCTCGATGAAGCGCACCGCATACGTCGCCGACATCACCGGCCAGGCGATGCTGCACGTGCTCTACGAGCAGCTGATGAAGCATCACGAGACCGTCGAGAGCTACGAGGAGTGGTTCACGACGTCGCTGATCAGCGACGGCGACGGGCACTGTTGCGGCGTGATCGCGCGCGATGTGCGCAGCGGCAGGATGGAGTCGTTCGTGGCCAAGAACGTGATCCTCGCGTGCGGCGGCGCGGGACAGGCCTACAAGCCGACGACCAACGGGCTGATCGTCACCGGCGACGGGATCGCCATGGCCTACCGTGCGGGCGCGCCGCTGATGGACATGGAGATGGTCCAGTATCACCCGACGTGCCTGGTGGAGACCGGCATCCTGATCACCGAGGGAGCGCGCGGCGAGGGCGCGCACCTGCTGAACGCGGCGGGCGAGCGCTTCATGGAGAAAGCCGCCCCCAACAAGATGGAGCTGGCCTCGCGCGACGTCGTCTCGCGCGCGGAGCAGATCGAGATCGACGAGGGCCGCGGCGTCGGGCCCAACGGCGCCGGCATCTATCTCGACGTCACCGTCGTGCCGCGCCGGCGCACGCTCGAGGCGCTGCGCGAGATCGTCAACCTGGGACGTGACTTCGCCGGCGTGGACATCACCCGCGAACCGATCGTCATCCGTCCCGGCCAGCACTACATCATGGGCGGCGTCAAGACCGACGTCGACGGGAGCACGCCGATCGAGGGCCTGTACGCCGCCGGCGAGGTCGCGTGCGTGTCGGTTCACGGCGGCAACCGGCTGGGCGCGAACTCGCTGCTCGACACGCTCATCTTCGGCCGCCGCGCCGGTGAGCACGCGGCCGCGCGCGCCGCCTCGATCGGCATGCCCAAGCTGAACGGCCATGCGCAGCTGAGCTCCGATGCGCAGATGATCGACTCGATCATCGCGCGCCCGCGCGACGGGCGGCGGGTCTCGGAGGTCAAGCGCGAGCTCGGCGAGCTGATGAACCGCCATGCTGCGGTGTTCCGCGACGAGCAGGGTCTGAACACCGCACTCGAGACGATCGTGCGACTGCGCGAGGAGGCCGCGAACGCCTGGATCGACGATCGCGGGACCGTGTTCAACCAGGATGTCCTGGGAGCGCTCGAGCTCGGCTACATGGTCGACTGCGCACAGGCGACCGTCGTCGGCGCGCTCGAGCGCAAGGAGTCGCGCGGCGCGCAGTACCGCACCGACCACCCGGAGCGCAACGACGAGGAGTGGCTGAAGCACATCGACATCTCGCTCGGCGCCGGCGGTGAGCCGCAGGTGAGCTACTCGCCGGTGACGATCACCCAGTGGCAGCCCGAGGAGAGGAAATACTGATGGCCGAAGCGCACGACCGCCCGCCCGAGCAGTTCACGATCAGGCTGCGCCGCTATGACCCCGAGTCGGGTGAGGCCCCCTACTGGGACGAGCACACGATCGAGCTCGAGCCGCACCGCTCGGTGCTCGAGGCGATCCTGCAGGCGCGCGACCGCTTCGACGGCTCGATCGGCATCCGCTGCTCGTGCCGCCAGGCGATCTGCGGGTCCTGCGGAGTGCGCGTCAACGGCGAGCCTGCGCTCGCGTGCCACACCCACCTCGACGCCGCCAAGCGCGGCGCGCAGGAGGGCGTGATCGAGATCGAGCCGATGGGCAACATGCCCGTCTTGAAGGATCTGATCGTCGACATGGACGCGGTCCACTGGAAGAAGATCAAACGCGTGACCCCGTGGCTGCTCGCCAAGCAGCCGGTGCCCGAGCGCGAGTACCTGGTGCCGCGCGAGTCGATGGTCGACGTGACCCAGACGATGGCCTGCATCCAGTGCGGCGCATGCGTGTCCGACTGCCTGGCGATGGAGGTCGACCCCGACTTCGTCGGCCCCGCGGCGCTCGCGAAGGCCTACCGCTTCGTCGGCGACCCGCGCGACGAGGAGCCCTTCGAGCGCCTCAACGACCTCGCGCAGGATCCACACGGCATCTTCGACTGCACCCACTGCTTCAAGTGCGTGGACGCATGCCCCAAGGACGTCAACCCGATGGGCCAGATCATGCGGCTGCGACGCATCGCGACCGCCGATCATCACATCGTCGACGCCAACAACGGCGAGCGCCACGAGGCCGCTTTCAGCTCGCTCATACGCGACAACGGCCTGCTGTGGGAGGCCGAGCTGCTGCCGCGCTCCTACGGCGGCAACTCGTGGTTCGGCAAATTCGCGCCGCCGGCGGGCAAGGAGCTGTTGAGCTCGCTGCCCGCGATCGTCAGGGCGCTCGCGCGCGGCAAGGTAACGCCGATGGGCGCGCTCAAACCGCACAGGATCCCGAAGGCCGACCTGCGCGCGATCCAGTCGATCTACGAGAAGGTCGAGGGCCGCGAGCAGCGCTATGAGCTGAACCTGTACATCTCCGGCTCCGATGAAGCCGACGACGCGCCCGCGGCGAGCACTGAGGGCGCGCAAGCGCCCGCGCCTGCCAGCGCCGCGAGCCCGCCCGAAGGGAGCGTGAGCCAATGAAGGTCGCCTACTGGCCCGGCTGCGTGAGCCGCGGATTCACGCCCGAGCTGCACGGCTCGATGGCCAAGGTCGCGCCGCTGCTCGACATCGAGCTCGTCGAACTCGACCGCGCCTGCTGCACCGGCGCGGGCGTCATCGCAGAGCACAACCAGGAGCTCGCCGACACGCTCAACGCGCGCACCTTCGCGCTCGCGCAGCAGGTCGACGGCGCGGCGATGATGATGAACATCTGCTCCACCTGCCAGGGCGCGCAGAGCGAGTGCCAGGAGCGCCTGGACGCGAGCGCCTCCTACCGCGAGCACATCAACGGAACGCTCGCCGCGGAGGGCCTCAGCTACGAGCAGGGGCTCACCAACAAGAACTTCCTGTGGCTGCTGGTCGAGGAGATCGGCCTCGAGAAGCTGCGCTCGCTGGTCAAGCGTCCGCTCGCGAACCTCAAGGTCGGCCCGTTCTACGGCTGTTACATCGTGCGTCCGCGCGAGCGCCTCGCGATCGACGAGCAGCGCCCGCGCGATCAGTATCTGGACATGGTGATCGACGCCCTCGGCGGCACCGTCATCGAGTACGCGGGGATGCGCAAGTGCTGCGGCTTTCCGATCATCACGATGAACAAGGAAGCGTCGCTGAAGCAGGCCGGGCGCCACCTCGGCGATGCCGTCGACGCGCAGGCCGACTGCCTGGTGACCCCGTGCCCGCTGTGTCATCTGAACCTCGACCTGCAGCAGCCGCTCGCCGAGAGCGTCGTCGGGCGCGAGCTGGACATGCCGGTGCTGCATCTGCCCCAGCTCGTCGGCCTCGCGCTCGGCCTCGAGACCAAGGAGCTCGGGCTCAACCGCCATGTGGTGAGACCCAGCTCGGTCATCGACTGGTCGACCACCGTCGTCGGCGCGGCAGCCTGAGCGCCCGCCGCAGCGCGTGCGGATCCTCACCGTCGTAGGCAACCGGCCGCAGTTCGTCAAGGCCGCCGCCGTCTCCGGGCAGCTGCGCGAGCATCATCAGGAGCTGCTCGTTCACACCGGCCAGCACTACGACGAGGAGCTCTCGCGGGTGTTCTTCTCAGAGCTCGGCCTCGCGCGCCCGGATCGCGAGCTGCGCATCGGCGGCGGCAGCAACGCCTCTCAGACGGCGCGCATGCTGAGCGCGCTCGAGCCGCTTATCGCCGAGCTCTCACCCGACGCTGCGCTCGTCTACGGCGACACCAACTCGACGCTCGCCGGCGCGCTGTCCGCGGCCCAGGCGGATGTCCCGGTCGTGCACATCGAGGCGGGCATGCGCTCGTTCGACTCGACCATGCCCGAGGAGCGCAACCGCGTGCTCAGCGACCACCTCTCCGCGCTTCTGCTGTGCGCCTCCGAGACCGCCGCGAGCAACCTGCGCGCAGAGTCGGTGCGCGCGCGCATCGTCCTCGTCGGCGACGTGATGGTCGACGTCGCGCTGCGCCGCCAGCCGCTCGCGCGCGCCGACACCGGCGTGCTCGACGCCCATGGCCTTGACCCGCACGGGTATCTGCTGCTCACCGCCCACCGCGCCGCCAACGTCGATGATCCCGAGCGCCTGCGCGCGCTGGTGGCGCTGATCGAGGCGCTCGAGGAGCCGATGCTGCTGGCGCTTCACCCGCGCACGCGCGAGCGCCTGCGCGCGGCGGGCCTGCTCGAGACGCTCGAGCGAATCAAGCCCCTGCGCGTCACCGAGCCGCTCGGCTACATGGAGTTCAGCGCGCTTCTGTGCAACGCGCGCGCGGTGCTCACCGACTCGGGAGGCGTCCAGAAGGAGGCGTACCTTGCGGGGGTGCCGTGCGTGACGCTGCGCGAGGAGACCGAGTGGGTGGAGACGGTGCACGCCGGCTGGAACACGCTCGTGGACCTCGACGCGCGCGCAGCGCTCGCCGCGCTCTCGCGCGAGCCGCCCGCGGAGCGCCCGCCGCTGTACGGCGACGGCCACGCAGCGGAGCGCTGCGTGCAGGCGATCGGCGCACTCGGCGACGCCATCGGGGCACGCGCATGAGCGCGCTCGCCGGCCGCCGGCGCCCCGCGCGATCGACGAGACGGTCAAGCGCATGAGCGAGCCACAGCGCAGCGTACGCGTGGGCGTCGTCGGCCTCGGCTACTGGGGGCCCAACCTCGCGCGCAACCTCGCCGCGATCACAGGCTGCGAGCTCGCGTGGCTGTGCGACGCCTCCGGGGACGCGCGCGAGCGCCACGCGCGCTCTCACCCCAGCGCGAGAACGACCGGCCAGATCGAGGACCTGCTCGCCGACGAGCAGCTCGACGCGATCGTGCTCGCCACCCCCGTCCCCACGCACGCGGAGCTCGCGATCGCCGTCGCGCAGGCGGGCAAGCACTGCTTCGTCGAGAAGCCGCTCGCGACCAGCAGCGCCGACGCCGAGCGCGCGCTCGCGGCCGCGGAGGGCGCCGGGCGGATCCTGATGGTCGGGCATCTGCTCGAGTACCACCCCGCGGTCGCGCGGCTGAAGACGCTGATCGACTCGCAGGAGCTCGGCGAGCTGCATTACCTCTATGGCAATCGCCTCAACCTCGGCAAGCTGCGCGCGGATGAGAACGCCCTGTGGAGCCTCGGCGCACACGACGTGTCGGTCGTGCTCCACCTGATCGGCGAAGAGCCGAGCGAATGCCTCGCACATGGCGCGAGCTACGTGCGCGAGGGCGTGCAGGACGTCGTCTTCTGCTACCTGCGCTTCCCCTCGGGGGTGCTCGCGCACCTGCACCTCTCGTGGCTCGATCCGCACAAGGAGCGGCGCATGACCGTCGTCGGCCAGCGCCGCATGGCGACCTTCGACGACATGCTGATCGAGGGCAAGGTCACCGTCTACGACAAGGGTTTCGATGAGGACACGCGCTCCTGGGGCGAGTACATCGCGCGCTCCGGCGACAGCTTCTCGCCGCGGATCCCCAACGTCGAGCCGCTGCGTGTCGAGTGCGAGCACTTCATCGAGTGCGTGCGCACGGGCGCGACGCCGCGCTCGGACGGCCGCAGCGGACTGCGCGTCGTGCGCGTGCTCGAGCAGCTGCAGCGCTCGCTCGAGAGCAGCTAGCGCGCCTTGAACGGCTCTTCGACCGCGACGGTGCCCTCACCCGAGAGATCGAACGCGCTGTGCAGCAGCTTCACCGCCTGCTCGACGCGGTCGAGGTCGATCACGCACGAGATCTTGATCGGCGAGGTGGAGATCATGTCGATGTTCACGCCCTCCGCCGCGAGCACGCCGAACACCTTCGCCGCGACCCCGGGGTGCGAGCGCATGCCCGCGCCGACGATCGAGACCTTGCCCATCTCCGCGTGGGCGTGAAGCTCGGAGTAGACCTCGCCGCGCAGCGGCTCGAGCGCAGCGTGCGCCGCGCGCAGGTCCGCGCGCGGGATCGTGAAGGAGATCTCCGCCTGTCCGCCCGCGGACGCCGGCTCGTTCTGGACGATCATGTCGACGTTCACGTTCGCGTCCGCGAGCGAGCCGAAGATGCGCGCCGCCGCACCCGGCTCGTCGGGCACGCCGACGAGCGTCATCCGTGACTCGGACGTCGACTGCGTGACGGCTGTGATCAGCGGCTGCTCCATCGTCTCTGACTCGGCGACCACAAAGGTACCGGGCTCATCGTCGAAGGAGGAGCGGCAGTGGATGCGCACGCCGTGGTTGCGCGCGTACTCGACCGAGCGCAGCTGCAGCACGCCCGCGCCGGACGCCGCCATCTCGAGCATCTCCTCGAAGGAGACCGTGTCGAGCTTGCGCGCGTTCGTGACGATCCGCGGGTCCGCGGAGTACACGCCGGAGACGTCGGTATAGATCTCGCACACCTCCGCGCCGAGCGCCGCCGCGACCGCGACCGCGCTCGTGTCCGAGCCGCCGCGACCGAGCGTCGTGACGTCGCGCGCGTCCTGCGAGATCCCCTGAAAGCCCGCGACGAGCACGATGTTGTCCTCCTCGAGCGCCGCGCGAATGCGGTCTGCGCGCACGTCGACGATCAGTGCCTTCGTGTGCGAGCTGTCGGTGACGATGCCCGCCTGCGAGCCGGTCAGCGAGATCGCGTGGTGGCCGAGGTCGTTGATGGCCATCGCGCACAGCGCGCAGGAGATGCGCTCGCCTGTGGAGAGCAGCATGTCCATCTCGCGCGGATGCGGCGCGGGCGAGACCTCTTCGGCCATCGCAGCGAGTTCATCGGTCGTCTTGCCGCGCGCGGAGAGCACCGCCACGACGCGCTCTCCGCCCTCGCGCTTCTCCACGATCCGCCGCGCCGCGCGCTTGATGCGCTCGGCGTTCGCGACCGAGGTCCCGCCGAACTTCATGACGATCGTCGTTGCAGGCATCGCCAGCGAGGATTACACAGCGCGGCGGCCGGCGAGCGCCTTGCCGAGCGTCACCTCGTCGGCGTACTCGAGATCCGAGCCCACCGGCAGGCCGCTCGCCAGGCGCGTGACGGTCACCGCGGGAGCGCTCGCGCGCAGCTCCTCGGCGATGTGAAGCGCGGTCGCCTCGCCTGTCGTCGTCGGGTTCGTCGCGAGCACCACCTCCCGCACGCCGTCCCCCGAGGCGACGCGCGCGAGCAGCTCTGCGATCTTCAAATCCTCGGCGTCGATGCCATCGATCGGCGACAGCGCGCCGCCGAGCACGTGATAGACGCCGTGATACTCGTGCGTGCGCTCCATCGGGATCACGTCGCTCGGCTCCTCGACCACGCAGATCAGGCCCTGGTCGCGCCGCGGGTCCTGGCAGATGCGACAGCGCGCCTCGTCGGTGAGGTTGAAGCAGACCTCGCACAGCCCGATCCGCTCCTTGACCTCGCGGATCGCCTCCGACAGCGCCGTCGCGTCCTCGGCGGCCGCGCGCAGGATGTGAAACGCGAGCCGCTGCGCCGTGCGGCTGCCGACGCCGGGGAGCTTCGAGAGCTCGCTGACGAGCCGCTGGACGGGCGGCGCGTAGGAGCCGCCGCTCACAGGCCCGGCAGACCCAGACCGCCCAGGTTGCCGAGGTCAAGGCCCGAGGTGGCGCCGCCCATCTTCGTCGCCGCGAGCTCCTGCGCGCTGCGAAGCGCCTCGTTCGCGGCCGCGAGCACCATGTCCGCGAGGATCTCCACATCCTGCGGATCCACCGCAGCGGGGTCGATCCGAACCGAGCGGATCTCGAGGTCGCCGCTCACGGTCACCGTGACCATGCCGCCGCCCGCCGACGCCTCGACCGTCTCGTTCTTCAGCTCCTCCTGCGCGAGCTCCATGTCCTTCTGCATCTGCTGGACCTGCTGGAGCATCTGCTGCATGTTCGGCATCCGCGGCTGCTTGGGCATCATGCGCCTTTCTCGCTGCTCGTGACCGCCTGCTCCGCGCGTGCTCCCGCACCGCCCTGCTCGCCCCGTTCGCCGGTGATCTCCTCAGCGTCGAATTCCTCCATGAAGCGCCTCACCCACTCCTCCTCGCTGTGCTGCGGCGCGGGCGAGCCGTCCTGCTCGAGCTCGCTCAGCAGCTCGAAGGAGAGGTCGAAGCGCCCGCCCGTCACCGCGCGCAGCGCCTCCGCGACCGCCATCCGGTTCGGTGGGCTTTCCGCCTTCTTCTTTAAGAACTGCGCGGTCGAAGCGAACGCGAGCGTGACCGCCTCGCCCTCCACCGCCACCGGGCGCGCTTCAGCGATCACCGCCCCGAGCATCGCGTGCTCGCTGCGCACCAGATCGACGATCGCCGGCCACATCTCAGACAGCGACTGCAGATCGCCGGGTGCCGCGCCGAGCTCAGGATCGGGCTCAGGCGCGGACGCGAGCGCCTGAGCGGCACCGGCGGTCTCGCCCGCGCGGTGCTCTTGCGCCGCAGGGTCGCGCTCGGACGCGGAGGGCGCCGGCGGGCTGCCACCACGCTGCCCCCCCGGCGGCTTTGCCGCCCCTGAAGATCCATCCCCGCGCTCGCGCTCGAGCCGCTCGATCCTTGCAAGCAGCGCCCGCATCGAGCCCTCGACCTCGGGCTTTGCGGCCTTCACCAGCGCGAGCTCGAGGCGCGTGCGCGCGTCTGCGCCCGCGCGCACAGCCTCCATCGCCTCGCCGAGCAGCTCGAGCAGCCGCACCACCGTCGCGTGGTCGGTGCGCTCGGCCTGGGCCTGCAGAGCAGCGTCCGCCTCGGGCGTCAGCGAGAGCTCGGGCGGCATCTCGCCGAGGGTCTGAAGGACGAGCAGCTCGCGCGCGCGCACCTCGAGGTCAGCCGCGAACGAGCCCGCGTCGCGCCCCTCGCGCGCGCACTCCTCGAGCGCGCGCAGAGCCTCCGCCGGGTCGCCCGCTCCGACCGCGTCGACCGTCCTCTCGAGCAGCTGCGCGTCTGCGACGCCGAGCACCGCGAGCACGTCCTCGAGCACGATCTCGCTGCCGCTGTAGGTGACCAGCTGCTCGAGCGTGCCGAGCGCATCGCGAAAGCTGCCGGTCGCCGAGCGCGCGAGCGCCGCCACCGCGCGCGGCGGGATCTCGATCGACTCCGCCTGCGCGGTGCGCTGCACGACCGTCGCGATCTGCTCGACGGTCGGGCGCTGGAAGTCGAAGCGATGGCAGCGGTCCACCACCGTCGCCGGCACCTTGTTGGCCTCCGTGGTCGCGAGCACGAACACGGTGCTCGGCGGCGGCTCCTCGAGCGTCTTCAGGAACGCGTTCCACGCCGCCGTCGAGAGCATGTGCGCCTCGTCGAGGATGTAGATCTTGCGGCGCCCGCTGACCGGCGCATACGCGACGCGCTCGCGCAGCTCGCGGATGTCGTCGACCGAGTTGTTCGACGCCGCGTCCATCTCGATCACGTCGAGCGAGCTCGCGCTCGCGATCGACACGCACGACTCGCAGCTGCCGCACGGCTCGACC
>JAXDGS010000027.1:0-8275 GCA_034664905.1 Solirubrobacteraceae bacterium
GCCGGCTGGATGGCCTCGCCGGGGCATCGTGCGAACATCCTCGACGCGCACTTCCGCGACACCGCGATCGGCGTCTCGCCGCATGTGCCCAGCTCGCTCGGCCACGGCCAGGCGGGCGGCATCTACACGCAGGACTTCGGCGTCGTAGTCCACGGCTGACCCCGCCGCGCCGGGGCGCAGCGCTCGGATAAGGTGCGCGCGCACCTAAACACGACAAGGAGAAGCACAGCCATGGGAGTACTCGACGGCAAGTCGGCGATCATCACCGGCTCCGCGCGCGGCATCGGACGCGCGACCGCGGAGCTGCTCGTCGCTCAGGGCGCGCAGGTTCTCATCAACGACCTCGACGGCGACATCGCCGAGCAGGCCGCAGGAGAGATCACGGGCGAGACCGCTGTGTTCGCCGGCGACCTCACCAAGCCGGGCGTGCCCGATCAGCTCGTGCAGAAGGCGATCGACTCCTTCGGGAAGATCGACATCATCGTCAACAACGCCGGCTACACGCTCGACGCGCCGATCCACAAGATGACCGACGAGCACTTCCAGGCGATGATCGACATCCACACGGTCGTGCCCTTTCGCGTCATCCGCGCCGCCGCGCCGCATCTACGCGAGCCCGCGAAGAAGGAGCGCGAGGAAGGCCGCGAGGTGTTCCGCAAGATCGTCAACGTGTCCTCGACCTCGGGAACGTTCGGCAACGCCGGCCAGGCCAACTACTCCTCCGGCAAGGCCGCGGTCGTGGGCCTCACGAAAACCGTCGCGAAGGAGTGGGGCCAGTTCAAGGTCAACGTCAACGCGGTCGCGTTCGGCTTCATCGACACGCGCTTGACGCAGGCGAAGGTCGACGAGAACACGATGGAGAAGGACGGCGAGAAGATTCAGCTGGGCATCCCCGAGCAGATGCGCCAGATGGCCTCGATGCTGATCGCGCTCGGACGCCCCGCGACGCCCGAGGAGGCAGCCGGCGGGATCTTCTTCCTGTGCTCGCCGTGGTCCAACTACGTCCACGGCCAGACGCTGCACGTCACCGGCGGCCTGTTCGGCGGGATGAGCGGTTGAGCTAGTTCGCGGCGGGGCCCGAGAGGTCGAGCTCACAGCCCGAGAAGTAAGCGCCCGCGGGCGAGGCGAGGTAGGCGCAGAGCGCCGCGACCTCGCCCGCCGCGGTGCTCGCTGCGGGAGCCAGCGCGACGAGCGTTATCGCGTATCGCGCCCACTCGATCGACAGCGTGCGCGCGAGGTTCTCGAGGCCCGCGCGCGCGGCGTCTGAGTGCTCGCCGCCGCCGGCCGCGGGGGTGATGTAGATGATCCGCGCCGCGCCCTCGCGCTCGATGAACCCGCGCGTGACGACCGCGCGCGTGGCGACCCAGGTGCTCTGCAGGGTGCCCGCGAGCGCCACCCGCGCGCGCTCGTGCTGCTCGAGCTCCGCGGCGGCGCTCTCCGCGGCGGCGAGAAGCGCGCCGGCGTCGATCACCGCAAGCTCTGCGCCGCCTGCGCTCGCGAGCGCATCGGCGACCGCCTGATCGACGCGCTGCTCCTGCTCGGCCTCGTCGCCGTCGCCGTGCGCTTCGACGCTCCACACGCTCGCACCCAGCTCTGTGCACGCCGCGCGCACGGCCGACGCGGTCGAGCCCTCGCGCGCGAGTGCGCTCGCGGGAGCGACGTGCAGCACGCGCACCCCGTCGAGCACCCCTGCTCGCAGCAACTCCGAGGCGAAGCTCACGGCGCTACGGGGAGGTCCTCGGGAGCGCGCGCGTCGCGCAGCTCCAGATACAGGACCGCCGCTGCGAGCGCGGGCAGCGGCGCGGTCAGCACGCCGAGGACGACGCCCACGACGATGCCCGCGGCGAGGCTCGCCGCTCCCGCCGCGAGCCCGAGCACGCCGGTGAGGATGGCGACCAGGATGCCGAGCACGAAGATCACGCCGAACACCTGCCAGCCGTTGCCGCGGACGAGCTCGCGGCTGCGCCTGAGCGCGCCGAGCCCGGGCGGGCGCTCGAGCACGACGACCGGCGCCGCGAGCGACCACACCGTGAACAGGATGACGCCGGGGATGATCAGCGCGATCAGCCCGAGCACGATCCCGATGCCGACGACGATCGCGACCGCGACCAGCTGGCCGAGAACCGGCGCGACCGCGCGCAGGAGCTCGGAGACGCTCGCGTCGCGCCGGCCGTCCTGCACGTCGGCGACGAGCTGCACGACCATCCCGGTGAACAGCGTCGTCGCCACCACGCGGATGATCAGCGCGATCAGCGCGAGCCCCGCGCCGCCGCTGACGAGCACCGTCGAGAGGACGCCGCTGAAGACGAACACGACGGCAGCCGCGGGCATCAGCACGGGCGCCTGCTCGACGTAGATGTCGAACACCCTGCGGATCGCCGCGCCGACGTCAAGCTTCGAGCTCAGGCGACCGCCGCTCCCTTTGGCGCACGCTCCTTGGCACGCCGCTGCTCGCGCACGCGCCTGAGGATCCCGCGCCTGCCGTGCTGCTCGAGCCCCGCGTAGAGCGCGCGGATCTCCACGAGGATCTGGTCTGCGACCGACTGCTGCTGCTCGCGCGTGGGGCTCTCCACCTTCTCCCAGCGGATCGGCTCGCCGTACTGGATCGTCACCTGCGGGAAGCGCAGCCGCTTCCAGTTGCGCACGCGCGAGGAGCCGTAGATCGCGATCGGCACGACCGGGACGCCGGTCTCGAGCGCCAGGCGCCCGATCCCGCGCTTGGCCTGCTCCGCGACTTTTCCGGTCCGCGAGCGCCCGCCCTCGCAGTACATCGTGACCGCGCCGCCGCGCGCGAGGATCGTCGTGGCGGTGATGAACGTCTCCTCGTCGCGCGCGCCGCGGCGCACCGGAAAGACGCCGCCATGGGTATAGATGAACTGCATCGGCCCTTTGAACAGCTGCGACTTCGCCATGAAGCGCACCTTGCGCCGCAGGTAGCAGCCCATCAGGAAGTGGTCCATAAACGAGAAGTGGTTGGGCGCGAGGATCACCGCGCCGCGGCCGGGGACGTTCTCGACGGTGATCGCGCGCGCGCGCAGGAAGGTGTACGCGTAGAGCGACGTGATGATGCGCGTCAGCTCATACGCCCAGTCGGGTTCGCGCGTGCGCGCGCTCTCGTGGAAGCGGTCGAAGTGCTCCTTCGGCCGCGGGTCCGAATAGACCTGCTCGCGCATCGGTGCGAGATCGCTCATCTGAGCGCTCTACCACCCTCGCAGCGCAAAGTTACGCGGGCCGTCGGCGTGAGCATGGCCGCCAGCCTACCCGCGCGCGAGATACGCGCGCACGATGTCCGCGAGCTGCCGCGCGCGATGCGCGAAGCCCGCGGGCTCCAGGCCGCTCGCGCGGTGGCTCAGGTCGAGCTCGAGCTCGCTCACGCGCAGGCCCGCACGGACCGCGTCGATCGTCATCGCGACCTCCATGCCGAAGCCGCTCGCGAACGGCAGCAGCTGCGCGAGCGCATCCGCGGAGATCGCGCGCTGCCCCGACAGCGGAGCGCGCGTGCGCAGGCCGCAGCGGCGCGCGATCGCCGCGCGCGCGAAGCCGACGGTGATCCCGAGCCCTCCGCCGACGCGCCTGGAGAACGCGGCCACCGCGACGTCGGCCTCGCCCGCGCGCACGACATCCGTGAGCGCTGTGAGCACGCGCGCGGAGCCGCCGAGGTCGCCGTCGCAGAGCAGCACCACCGTGCGCTCGCCGGGCTCCGGCGCGGCCTCGCGCAGGTGGCGGAGCGCCTCGCGCGCCGCCGCGCTCAGTGCGCCGCCCTTGCCGAGCGGCCGGCCGGTGCTCAGCACGCGCGCGCCCGCTGCGCGCGCGATCTCGGCGGTGCGGTCACGCGAGCCGTCGTCGGCGACCCACAGCGGCGCGTGCGGGAACGCGTGGGCGAGCGCGGCGAGCGTCGCGCCGATGCGCTCGGCCTCGTTGCGCGCTGCGACGATCACCACGGTCTGCGCTGCCATCGGTCGATCGGCAGCTCGCTCTATCCTCCGACGCCACTGCTGGCGATCGGCGTTCGGAGGAGCAGATGACTCAGGTAGAGGCTCATATCACCGGCACCGTATGGAAAATCGAGTGCGCGGTCGGCGACACGATCGAGGAGGGCGACACGGTCGCGATCCTCGAGTCGATGAAGATGGAGATGCCGGTCGAGGCCGAGGATGCGGGCACGGTCGTCGAGATCCTCTGCGAGGAGGGCCAGGCGGTCAACGAGGGCGACGCGCTCGTGGTGCTCGAGTAAGCCGCGCCGGTGCCGCCTGGAGCGACCCCACGTGAGCTCGCCGAGGGCAAGCTCACACTCGACGAGCCCGCAGCAGGGGTGCTGCGCCTGACGATCTCAAACCCCGCCAAGCGCAACGCGCTCGATCATCCGATCCTCGACGCGATCACCGCGACGATCGGCGAGCTCGCAGCGCCGGAGTCGCAGATCCGCTGCGTGATCCTGACGGGCGCGCACGGGATGTTCTCGGCGGGCTATGACATCGGCGAGATACCCGAGGAGGAGTTCGAGGAGCGCGCGGAGCGGCTCGTCGCGCATCCGTTCACCGAAGCGATCGACGCGCTCGAGGCGTTCGCGTATCCGACGCTCGCGGTCCTCCCGGGGCACACGATCGGCGGCGGCCTGGAGCTGGCGCTGGCGTGCGACCTGCGCGTCGCGCTCGAGGGCATCAAGCTCGGCATGCCGCCCGCGAAGCTGGGGCTCGTGTACTCGCACACGGGCGTGCGCCGCTTCCTCGACGCGATCGGCGCGGCGCGCACGCGCGAGCTGTTCTTGCTCGGCCGCTACGTGGACGCGCGCACCGCGCTCGAGTGGGGCCTCGTCAACCGCGTCGCAGCCGCAGGGGAGCTCGAAGCGGTCGCGCTCGATCTCGCGAGCGAGCTCGCGGCAAACGCGCCGCTGTCGCAGACCGGCAACAAGCGCGTGATCGCCGCGCTGCTCGCATCCGAGGGCGAGCTGCGCGCGGACGTCGAGCAGGAGCTGATCGAGCTGCGCCGCGCGTCCTTCGCGTCCAAGGACATGCGCGAGGGTATGCGCGCATTCGCCGAGCGCCGCCCCGCGCGCTGGCGCGGCGAATAGCCGTCCGCCGCGGTACGTACGTTTCTGGCGTGCCGCCGCTGATCACACGCGAGGAAGCGCTGCAGCTGGGCGAGATCGAGGACCACGCCGAGATCGAAGCGCTCGTGGGGCGTGCGTGGGAGGCTCGCGTCGAGCGTTTCGCGGACTCGACCGACATGTGCTCGCTCGTCAACGCGAAGTCGGGCGGGTGCGCGGAGGACTGCGGCTTCTGCGCGCAGTCGCGCTTCGCGGACGCGCAGACGCCGATGCACGCGATGATGGAGCCGGAGCAGATCCTCGAGCACGCGCGTGCGGCGGAGGCGGCCGGCGCGCACCGCTTCTGCATGGTCACGCAGGGCCAGGGCCTCTCCAAGCGCGACTTCGAGAAGTACCTGCAGGGGGTGCGCCTGGTCTCCGAGCAGACGAACCTCAAGCGCTGTGCGTCGGTCGGGCACATCTCGGCGGCGCGCGCGCAGGCGCTCAAAGACGCGGGCATACAGCGCGTGCATCACAACGTCGAGAGCGCGGCGAGCTACTACGAGGAGGTCACCACCACGGTGCGCTACGAGGCGCGCCTGCGCACGATCCAGGCGGTGCGCGAGGCGGGCCTCGAGACCTGCGTCGGCGGCATCCTGAACCTCGGCGAGACACGCGAGCAGCGCGTGGAGATGGCGTTCGAGCTGGCCGCGATCGACCCGACGAGCGTGCCGATCAACATGCTCAATCCGCGACCGGGGACGAAGTTCGGCGACCGCGAGTTCATGGACCCGTGGGAGGCGGTCAAGTGGATCGCGATCTTCCGCCTGATCCTGCCCGACGCCCTGTTCCGCCTCTGCGGCGGGCGCGTGGAGAACCTCGGCGAGCTGCAGCGGCTCGCGGTCAAGGCGGGCATCAACGGCGTGATGATGGGCAACTTCCTGACGACGCTCGGAAACGAGCCGGAGACCGACCGCGCGATGTTCGAAGAGCACGGGCTGAACATCGCGCGCCAGCCCGACAACGCGTCGAACCCGCGCCCCGACAACCGCTCGGGATGGCTCAACGGCGAGACGCCCGACGTGGTGGAGGACCTGCTGGCGCACGAGAGCGAGGCGCCGCTCGAGCTGAACGTCAGGCTGTGGGACCCCTCGACGCAGCTTCGATACCACGCCAAGCGCTCCGCACCGCAGCGCCCGGATGGCGCTCCCAACCGCGTGCCCGTCTCCCAGTAGGCGCGGATGAGCGAGATCGCAGAGCGCCTGGAGGAGCTCGAGCAGCTCGGCCTCACGCGTCGTTTGCGGATGGTGAGCGGGCCGCAGGGGCCGACGGTGCTGCTCGACGGCAAGCCGGTGATGCTGCTGTGCTCGAACAACTACCTCGGCCTCGCCGACCATCCGCGCGTGCGCCAGGCGGCGGCCGACGCGGCGATGCGCTGGGGCGTCGGCGCGGGGTCCTCGAGGCTGGTGTCGGGCACGATGACGATCCACCGCCGCCTCGAGGAGCGCCTCGCGGAGTTCGAGGGCAGCGAGGCGTGCGTGCTGTTCGGATCGGGCTATCTCGCGAACCTCGGCGTGATCTCGGCGCTCGCGGGTCGCGGCGACGTGGTCTTCTCGGATGAGCTCAACCATGCGTCGATCGTCGACGCGTGCAGGCTCTCGCGCGCGGATGTCGTGATCTACCGCCATCGCGACGCGGAGCATCTCGAGTGGAGCCTGCGCCGCCACCCGGGCCGGCGCGAGCACGAGCAGGCCAAGCTGATCGTCACCGACTCGGTGTTCTCGATGGACGGCGACGTCGCGCCGCTCGCGGACATCGTCGAGCTCGCGCAGATCCATGACGCGCGCGTCGTGGTCGACGAGGCGCACGCCACCGGCAACGTCGGTCCCGGCGGCCGCGGCGCGCTCGCGCAGGCGGGACTCGAGGGCGAGGTCGACGTGCTCGTCGGCACGCTCGGCAAGGCGCTCGGCTCCTATGGCGCGTACGCGTGCGCGAGCGCGGAGATGGTGCGCTACCTCATTAACGCAGCGCGCTCGCTGATCTTCTCGACCGCGCCCGCGCCGCCCGCGGCGGCAGGAGCGCTCGCGGCGCTCGAGCTGCTGACCGAGCGCCCGCATCGGGTGCAGCGACTTCGCGCGAACGCGCGCGCGCTGCGCCGCGCGCTCGCGCTGGAGGGCTTTCCGGTGGCCGACAGCGAGATGCAGATAATCCCGCTGATCGTCGGCGAGGAGCGCGCGGCGATGGCGCTCTGCCAGGAGGCGATCGAGCGAGGCGTGTTTGCGCAGGCGATCCGCCCGCCGACGGTTCCCGCGGGGACCTCGCGGCTGCGTCTGACGGTGATGGCCTCGCACAGCGCATCGGAGCTGAGCGCGGCGGCGCGCGTGCTCGCACAGGCGGCTCGAGCGGTCGGGCTCGATCCCGACGCGATGGCGCCGGCGCTCGCCGAGCAGGAGCTCGAGGCGCAGGAGATCTCGCTCGAGCATGAGCTCACCGGCGCGGCCGTGGGGTCGCTGCGCGGAGCCGAGCGCAACGAGGATGTGCCGCTGGCGCCGTTCGACGGCGAGGCGCCCGCACCCGATCGCCCCTTCGATCTCGAGCGCGAGACCCAGAGCGCGCGCGCGGCCTAGCGGCGGGGCGGCGTTCGCTTGCGTGGGCTGTTCGTCACCGGCACCGACACCGGCGCGGGCAAGTCGATCGTGAGCGCGGCGCTCGTGGCGGCGATGGCTGCGGATGGCGAGCGCGTGCGCGCGCACAAGCCCGTCGTCACCGGCCTCGAGGACCACGAGAGCGGAGGCTGGCCGGCGGACCACGAGCTGCTCGCGGCGGCAGCGCGAATGCGCCCCGAGCAGGTCGCTCCGCTGCGCTACGACCCAGCGGTCTCGCCGCACCTCGCTGCGGAGCTCGCCGGCGAGGAGATCTCACCGGCGGCGGTGATCGCAGCGGCGCGCGGCGATCTGGCGCCGGGCGCGCGTGCAAACGACAGCGAGCAGGCGCTGATCGTGGAGGGCGTGGGCGGACTGCTCGTGCCGATCACGAAGGACTTCAGCGTCTGCGACCTCGCGGCGGCGCTCGCGCTTCCGCTGCTGCTAGCAGCGCGGCCGGGTCTCGGGACGATCAACCACACGCTGCTGACGCTGCGCGTCGCACGCGCGGCGGGCCTCGAGGTGCGCGCGGTCGTGCTCACGCCCTGGCGCGATCGGCCGAGCGCGATCGAACGCTCCAACCGCGACACGGTCGCGCGCCTGGGAG
>JAXDGS010000028.1:0-11884 GCA_034664905.1 Solirubrobacteraceae bacterium
CTCCTCGGCGCTCTCGGAGCCCGTGCGCATCATGCCCGCGAACTCGGCGCGGTCGATGTAGTCGACCGCTCCCAGCCGCTTGACGAGCTCGCCCTTCTCGGCCGAGGAGACGACGCCCACGCAATGCGCTCCGGCGGTCGCGCACAGCTGGGTGGCGAACACGCCAAGGCCGCCCGCCGCACCCCAGATCAGCACGCGGCTGCCGGCCTGGATCTTGCAGCGCGTGATCAGCATGCGATACGCGGTGAAGTACACGAGGCCGTAGGATGCTGCCTCCTCCCACGTCAGCGCGGGCGGCTTGTGCAGCAGCTGCTGCGCCTGCACCTTGGTGAACTGCGCGAAGGAGCCCCAGGTCGTCTCATAGCCCCAGATCTTCTGCGAGGGCGCGGCCATCGGGTCGAGCCCGTGAACCTCGGGGTCCTCGTAGGAGGCCTGGTTGCAGTGCACGACGACCTCATCGCCCGGCTTCCAGCGGGTGACGCCGGCGCCGACCTTCCACACGACCCCCGACGCGTCGGAGCCGCCGATGTGGTGGCCGAACTCCGGGTGGTCGCCATAGCGCATCACCGAGACGGGCTTGCCGAGTGCGGCCCACACATTGTTGTAGTTGACGCCCGCCGCCATCACGCGCACGATCACCTCGAACGCGCCCGGCTCGGGCACCTCGATCTCCTCGAGCTGGAAGGCGTCCTTCGGCTCGCCGAGGCGCTCCTCGCGGATCACCCAGGCGGCCATCGTCTTGGGCAGCTCGCCAGGCTCGACATCTACAGCAGAGACTTGTTGAAGATCGATTGCCACGTGCGCTGGACCTCGTCGGTAGGGGTCGGGGAACCGGCCAATCCTACCCGTGGGTGCCTGCTCAGGCGCCGCGGCGCTCGCGGCGCCACACCAGGCGCAGGCCCGACCAGTCCTCGTCGAGGGCCGCGACCTTGACGTCGACGAGCCCCAGCGGCAGCGCGGCGTCGCGAATGTCCTGCTCTCGGATGTCGCTCTGATGCCCGCCGGCGCGCCGCGGCCAGGCGACCCAGACAGCGCCGTCCGGGTGTATCCGCCGCGAGAGCGCTCCGAGCCGCTTCAGCTGTGCGCGCTTGGTGGCGAAGGCGAGCAGCACGTCCGCGTGCGCCCGCCCGCGCGCGCCGGTCTCGGTGCGGACGCTGAGCGGCGCGGGCAGCTCGGGCACGCGCCACCCGGCCGGCGGATCGAGCAGCACGAGCTGATCGCCGGCGCGCACGCCGAGCTTCTTCCAGAGCGGCGTCTGTGAGTAGCCGCTCACGCGCGCGCCGCCGGCTCAGGCGCCGATCGTCTCGGCTTCGCGTGCGCGAGACGAGGCGGCGGGCTCGGCGGCGAGAGCGTCGGTCACCGGCGCGAGTGCGACCGGCGCCGGCGCCGGCGATGCGGGCGGTTGCGGACGACGCACGAGCGTCCATGCGAGCAGCGCGCCGATCAGCGCGAGTCCGCCGACCCCGTAGAGGCCCTTGGAGAGCGCGTACACATAGGTCTCATTGAGCGCGCCCTGCACGTGCGCCGGCAGATGCGTGGTCGAGGCGCCGGAGCCGAGCAGTTCCACGAGCCGTCCGCGCGGTGCGGGGCCGACCTGCGGAAGCCGGGTGGCGAGCTGGCTGCGCCCGACTGTCGCGACGACCGCTCCGAGCGTCGCGACGCCGAAGGTCGAGCCGACCATGCGCGTCATCGAGAGGATGCCCGAGGCGACGCCGGCCTTCGCGCTGTCGACCGAGTTCATCGCGACCGTGCTCATCGGCGACATCACGAAGCCGATGCCGAGGCCCTGCAGGATGAAGCTGACGACGAGGAAGCCGTAGCTGGAGTGGGTGGTGATGCCGGTCATCCAGAACATCGAGGCCGACACCGAGAGCAGCCCGCCGGTCATCAGCGGGCGCGAGCCGATGCGGTCGGCGAGGCGCCCGGCGATCGGGCCGGAGACCATCACGCAGATGGTCGTGGGCAGAAAGCGCAGGCCGCTCTGAAGCGGGGAGAAGTGCAGGATGTCCTGCATGTAGAGCGCGAGCGAGAAGAACGTCGCGAACATCGAGAAGGAGACGATGAAAGCGACCACGTTCGCGCCGAAGAACGAGCGCGAGCGGAACACCGCGAACTCGACCACCGGCGCGCGCCGGCGAGGCTCGATCGCCACGAACGCGGCGAGGCCGACGAGCGCGACCGCGAACAGCCCGAGCACGCGCGCGGAGCCCCAACCCCAGGCGTTGCTCTTGACGAGCGCGAGCACGAGCGCGGCGAGCGCGACGGTCAGGCTCGCGACGCCCGGCAGGTCGATCTCGCGGATCGCGCTCTCGTCGCGCGACTCGCGAACCGCGAGCAGGGTCACCGTGATCGCGAGCGCTGCGACCGGGACGTTGAGCAGGAAGATCGACTGCCAACTCACTTCCTCGACGAGCAGGCCGCCCACGACCGGACCGATCGCGAGCGCCATCGCCGAGACCCCCGCCCAGGTGCCGATCGCGCGGCCGCGCTCGTGCGGGGCGAACATGTTCGTGATGATCGACAGCGTCGCGGGCATCATGAAGCCCGAGCCGATGCCCTGAACGGCACGGAAGGCGATCAGCCACGTGTCGCTCTGCGACAGCGCGATCAGAAAGCTCGAGCAGCCGAAGATCGCGACCCCGATCAGGAACATGCGCCGGCGCCCGAACAGGTCGCCGAGGCGTCCGCCGGTGACGAGCAGCACGGCGAACGTCAGCGTGTAGGCGTTGACGGTCCACTCGAGCGAGGAGGTCGATGCGTGCAGGCTGCGCTGGATCGACGGCAGCGCGACGTTGACCACGGTGTTGTCGAGCATGATCATGAACAGCGCGAAGCACATCGCGCCGAGCGCCCACCAGGGACGGTTGCCGTCGTTCGGTCGCAGCGCCGAGATCAGGGCGCTCACGAGCCCGCTCGCGGGTCCGCGGGGCGGTGCGCGGCGATGTCCTCGCGTTGCGCGAGGATCAGATCGAGCGCGTGCGAGAGCGCGTGCGCCTGCGGCTCCTCGAGCGTGCCGAGCAGCTCCTGCAGCGCGGTCAGGCGCGCCGCGTTCAGCGCCTGCGGGACCCTGCGCCCGCTGTCGGTGAGGCACACGCGCTTGATGCGCCGGTCGACGGCGTCCTCCTGGCGGCTGACGAAGCCGCGCTCGAACAGCCCGTCGACGGCGCGGCTCATCGTCGGCAGCGACACGCCCATCGATTCGGAGAGCGCCTTGACCGAGCGCTCCTCGCCCTCGGAGTCGAGCGCGCACAGCGCCTTCAGCTGGGTGAAGGAGAGGTCGAGCTCTGCGATCGCGTTGAACGTGCCCACGTTCGCGCTGCGCATCAGATAGCTCGCGAGCGCGTACATGTCACGCGTCAGCGCCGCGCGGTCTGTGGCCAGAGCGGAGGCAGTTGATTGCACGCGCGCAATCATATCGAAGATGCAATGGTTGTCAGCGTGCGGCGATCGTGCGCGGAGGCACGCTGCGCGGTACGCTCATCG
This sequence comes from Solirubrobacteraceae bacterium, assembly GCA_034664905.1. Taxonomy (GTDB): domain Bacteria; phylum Actinomycetota; class Thermoleophilia; order Solirubrobacterales; family Solirubrobacteraceae; genus Palsa-744. The sequence continues at coordinate 3,484 of JAXDGS010000028.1, forward strand.
GAACTTGGCTGAGCGCGAGCGTCCAGAGGATTCAGAGCAGGGCCCTGCCGATCAGGGCCCGAACATCATGATGCCCCCGGAGGAGTTCGCGGGCAAATGGGCCAACGCCGCGGCGATCGCGCGCACTCCGCACGAGTTCACGCTCGACTTCATGCGCATCGGCCCGCAGGGGCAGCAGGGCATGGTCGTCTCGCGCGTGTCGTTCTCGCCGCTGCTCGCGAGCCAGCTCCTCGATCTGCTCGGCGAGCAGTGGCGCGCGTACACCGCAGAGTCAGGGATACCGCCGGAAGGAGAGGACGATGCGTGAAGAGGAGCCGTTCAAGGGGGCCGACGAGCTCACACCGACGCGGGTCCGGCTGAAGGGGCCGAATGTCTGCAGCACCTTCGAGAGGCCGCTGCGCGCGGATGTGATGAGGGCGCACCTCGCTGCGATGCGCCTGCACCTGCAGAGGCGCCGTGCGGGGAAGGACCCCGACGACCCGGACCGCGGCCTCGGCGGCGCCTAACGCGTGAAGGGCAGCGCGAGGACCTCGGCGGGCGCGCCGTGCCCGGCGACGCTCACCAGCGCGCCCGGCTCCGCCTCGCGGCGCACGAGCGCGAGTGCGATCGGCCCGAAGCGCGGCGAGACGGTCGCGCTCGAGATGCGCCCGACGGGCCGCTCGCCAAGCGACAGCTCCTCGCCGCCGGCGGCCGGCTCGGACAGGCGCAGACCGCGCAGCTGGCGGTTCGGCCTGCCCCTGTAGTGAAGCCGTGCGACCGTCTCCTGACCGACGTAGCAGCCCTTGCTGAAGCTGACCGCGCGCTCGTTCAGGCCGGCCTCCTGCGGGATCACGCTCTCGTCGAGATCGACGCCGTAGCGCGGGCGCCCGCTCTCGATGCGCAGGCACTCGGCGGTCTGCTCGCCGATGTCGACGGCGCCCCGCTCGCGCAGCTCGCGCGAGATCGCGGCGGTGTCGCTCGCGTCGCAGATGACATCGACGCCGAGGTCGGTGCGCACGGCGAGCGCGCGCATGCCCGCGAGCTCGAGCGGCGCGCTGGAGTGCTCGGGGAGCGCGAGCGCTTCGACCCCTGCGACGCGCGGGGCTTCGGGGCCGATCAGCGACAGCAGCCCGCGCTCGAGCGTGCGCTTGTGAAGCTCGACGCGGTAGCCGACCTTGAAGCGGCGGATCATCTCGAACAGCGCCTGCAGGGCGCTGCGCTCGGTGTCGAGCAGCAGTTCCTCCGGCGCCGCCTGCGCATCGGCACCGACGGCGAGGATGCGCAGATCGCCGAGCATCTTGCCCTTGTGCGTCAGGAACGCCGCGTAGCAGCCCTCTCCAGCGCTCAGCGTCGTCAGCTCGTTGCTGACCTGGCCGTTGAGGAACTCGGCGGCGTCCGGGCCGCTCAGCGCGAGCTTGCCCCGCTCGGAGCGATCGAGCAGGCCGCAGCCTTCGAGCACGGTCTTATACTCGAGGCTGAGCTCCTCTGCGTGTGTGCTCGCCATGACATCGAGAATAGCCGCGCTAGGCTTCGCGGCGATGGGCCTCGCAGAGCACTTCGAGCAGATCGTGGGCGAGCTGCCCGACGACTGGACGGACCTCGAGCTCGACCTGCGGCTCGCCGACGAGTCGCGCTACGTCGAAGCTGCGCTGTTCCTCGCGACATGCAACGCGCGCCCCTACTCCCACCACGACTGGCACTGGCGCCTGCTCGTCGCGCACCGCTTCGGCCACGCGGCGGCGGCGCCCACGGTGCATGGCGCGCTGCGACTGCTCGACGACGCGCGCATCGAGGGTGAGCTGGCGGTGCGCGAGCAGCGCAGCGGCCGCGTGGAGGTGACGCAGATGTGGGGCCGTCCGCACTCGGTCCGCGAGGAGTTCCGCCGGCGCAGGGCTCAGTAGGGATGGCTCGCGTGCTCGCGCTCGTCCCGGATCTCCTGTTCGGGTCGCGGGTGCAGGGATCGCTGCAGGCGGCCGGCCACGACGTCGAGCTGATCTCCGACGCGGCGCTGCTACGCGACCGGCTGAGCGACGCGGATGCGCCGCCGGCGGCGGTCCTGCTGGTCGATCTGACCGACGGCGACGCCGCCGGCGCGCAGACCGTCGAGGAGCTGCGCGGGGCGGGTGCGCTCGACGGCGTGCGCACGCTCGCGTTCTACTCGCACGTCGAGACCGCGACGCGCCGGCGCGCCGAGCAGGCCGGCTTCGAGCGCGTGGTCCCGCGCTCGCGCATGGCGCGCGAAGGGCCCGAGCTCGTGGCTGCTCTGCTGAGCGGATAGCGCGGGGCCCGCGTGGCAGGCGCGGCGCTGAGCTCGAGGGCGGCGCTCAGCTCGAGGGGGTGGCGGCGCCGCCACCGAGGTCCGCGCTTTCGGCCTCGTCGGGATCGAGCGGCACAAGCGCGGCGTTCGCCACCCGCTGAAAGCGCTCGCGCGCGTGCGGGCTGCGCGAGGCGAGCGCGGCGCGGATCACCATGCCGTGGCAGACGACGAGCGCGGGAAGATCGCCCTGCTCGATGTCGGCGAGCGCGGCGGCCACGCGCGTCTCCTGCGCGGCGAAGGACTCGCCACCGGGAAACGCGAAGCTCTCCTCGCCCCCGGCGAACGCGGCGAACTGCTGGGGCGCCTCAGCGATCACCTCGGCGAAGCTGCGATCGGTCCACTGGCCGGCGTCGGTCTCGACAAGACGCGCGTCCTCGGCCGGCTCGAGCCCGATGCGCTGCGCGACGACGTCGGCGGTTTCGCGCGCGCGCAGCAGCGGGCTGCACCACAGTGCGCGAAATCCGTGCGCCGCGGCGCGCTCGGCGAGATCGGCCGCCTGCGCACGCCCGAGCGCGTCGAGCGGGACCGGGAGATGGCCCTGAAAGCGACCCTCGAGGTTGTAGGCGGTCTGGCCATGGCGGGCCAGGTACACGCTGCTTGCCACGCAGCCGGGCCCTAGGTGGGCTCGCTCGCGCGCGGCTCGCGCACGCCGCTCTCCTCGGTGCCGACCGGAGCGAGCGGGGCCGGGCGCAGGTAGAGCAGCTCATAAAGGCCCGCTGCGACGATCGCGCCGAGGACCGGCCCCGCGTACCACACCCACCCGTTCGCCCAGTGGCTGCCGACGAGCTGCGGCCCGAACGCGCGCGCGGGGTTCATCGCGGCGCCGGTGTACGGGCCGCCGAGGAGGATGTCGATCGTGATCGTCAGGCCGATCGCGAGACCGGCGATCGACTTGAACGTCCCGCGCGGATCGACTGCGGTCGCGAACACGACCCACACCAGGAAGAAGGTCAGGATCGCCTCGAGCCCGAACGCCGAGCCGGCGCTGATGCCATGCCCGACCGCGGGCACCCCGAGCGAGACCGCATCGGTGCTCGCGCGTGGAAGCAGTTCGCGCAGCAGCAACGCTGCGGACGCGGCGCCGGCGAGCTGGGCGAGCCAGTAGAAGGCGCCGAGCGCGGGCTTGATGCGGCGCGTGATCAGAAAGCCGAACGTCACCGCGGGGTTGAAGTGGCCGCCGGAGATGTGCCCGAGCGCGGAGACCATCACGCCGATCGCAAGGCCGTGCGCGATCGCGATCCCGATCAGCGAAGGGTCGTGGATCTCGTTGGCGGTGGCGATCGAGCCTGCGCCGATGAAGATCAGCGTGAAGGTCCCGACGAACTCGGCTACCCCTCGGCGAACGGCATCTTCGCGCACGGCGTGAAACGTAGGGGGCGGGGCGGACGGAGCGCATACACTGCGTCTGATGCGTCGCAGGGTCACCTTCTCGCGCAACCTGACGCTGTCGCTCTCGCGCACGTGCCGCTGCTACTGCAAGTACTGCGCGTTCGCCACGCACGCCGCACATCTGTATGAGCCGCAGCAGGTACTCGAGATCCTCGACGGCGCGGCACGCCGGCAGGTCAAGGAGCTGCTGGTGCTGACGGGAGAGCGCCCGGAGGTCAATCCGCAGGTGCGCGAGCGCCTGAATGACTACGGCCACCGCGACTTCACCGCATATGTGACGTGGGTCTGCGAGCAGGCGCTCGAGCGCGGCCTGCTGCCGCACACCAACCTCGGCGTGCTCGAGCGCGAGGATCTGACGCGGCTGCGCGAGGTCACCGCGTCGCAGGGGCTGATGCTCGAGTCGATCTCAGAGCGGCTGATGGAGACGGTCCACGCGGGCTCGCCGAGCAAGCACCCGCAGCGGCGCCTGCAGTGCATTCGCGCGGCGGGTGAGCTTCGGATCCCGTTCACGAGCGGCATCCTCGTCGGCATCGGCGAGAGCGAGCAGGAGCGCATGCTCTCGCTCGAGGCGCTGGCGGCGGTGCACGCGGAGCACGGTCACATCCAGGAGGTGATCCTGCAGAACTTCGTGCCTCATCAGCGCTACTACGGTCGCGAGCCGGCCGAGCTCGCGGACGAGGCGGCGCGCGAGTACTGGCGCACGGGCGTGGCGGACGGCCGCCCGCGGCTGGCGCTTCCGGAGTGGGCGTGCGCGGTGAGCGTGCAGGACATGAAGCGGCTGATCGCCGAGGCGCGGCGGCTGATGCCCGACATCGGGATCCAGGTTCCCCCCAACCTCGCCGACTGGTGGGTCGAGCTGGTCGCGGCCGGCGCGACCGACCTCGGGGGCTTGAGCGCAAACGGGGATCACATCTCTCCCGAGCACCCGTTTCCCTCGCCCCATCAGGTGCGCAAGGCGCTCGCGAGCGAGGGCTACGCGCTCACCGAGCGCCTGTGCGTGTACCCCCGCTACATCGACAGCGAGTGGGTGGCGCAGGGCGTGCTCGACACGATCAAGGCGCGCTACTGGAGCTTCATCCCGCGACGTGGCTCGGGCCGGACAGAGCCCGTGCGTCCGATCCGCGCGAGCCTGACCGCGGGCGCGACCGAACGCGCGCGCGACGGCGTCGCGCTGAGCGCGGATGAGCTGACTGCGATGTTCGCGGAGACGCGCGAGGAGGCGATCGAGGAGATGCGCCAGGCGGCTGACGAGCTGCGCATGGAGCTCGCGGGCGAGCGGGTGACGTTCGTCGTGAACCGCAACATCAACATCTCGAACGTGTGCATCGTGGGCTGCGCCTTCTGCGGCTTCGGGCAGGGCAAGCGCTCGCCGGACGCATACGAGCACGACGAGCGCGAGTTCCTGGCGCGCATCGAGGCGGCGGTCGAGTACGGCGCGAGCGAGCTGTGCATCCAGTCGGGCATCCACCCGGACTGGGAGCTCGAGGACTACCTGCACTGGTTGCGGGTCGCGAAGGCGGCCGCGCCGCAGCTGCACCTGCACGCGTACAGCGCGATGGAGATCGCGCACATGTGCGACATCTCGGCGCTTTCGCCGGGCGAGGTCTTCGCGCGGCTGAAGGACGCGGGGCTCGGCTCGACGCCGGGCACGGCCGCGGAGGTGCTGCACGACGGCGTGCGCGAGCGGATCTCGCCGAACAAGCTCCCGGTCGCGCGCTGGGTGGAGATCATCGAGGCGTCGCACAACGCGGGGCTGCGCTCGACGGCGACGGTGATGTTCGGCCACATCGAGGAGCCGTGGGAGCTCGCGGAGCACATGCGCGTGGTGCGCGAGCTGCAGGAACGCACCGGGGGCATCACGGAGTTCGTGCCGCTGTCGTTCATACCGTTCCAGACGCTGCTCGGACGCACGCACGGCGTCGAGGAGATCTCGCGCGATGAGAACCTCAAGCACACAGCGGTGTTCCGCCTCGCGCTCGGGCGCACGATCGGAAGCCTGCAGGCCTCATGGGTGAAGATGGGCCTCGACGCCGCCACCGAGGCGCTGCGCTGGGGCGTGAACGACCTCGGCGGAACGCTGATGGAGGAGTCGATCTCAAGGCTCGCCGGCAGTTATCACGGGACCAAGCTCGATCCCGAGCAGCTGATCGCCGCGGCCCACCGCGCAGGGCGCCCGGCGGCAGAGCGAACGACGCTGTACGAGATCCGCCGCAGCTACGAGCTGCCGGTCGCCGCCTGAGAGTCGAGGAAGCGCTCGACCGACTCGAGCAGCAGCCGGTGGTAGGTGATGCCGACCTGCAGGCTCGCGCGCGCTCCACGCGCCTCCTCGGAGGGGTCCGCGCTCGCGCCCTCGAGGTATCCCTCGAGCTCGGCGAGCTTCGCACGGTGCCAGTCGCGCCGCGCGCGCATGATCGGCAGCGGATCGCCGCCGGCGAAGATCTTCAGCACCCCTTCCTCGCGCAGCTGCGGTGGCGCGACCTCGGGCGAGTCGGCCCACTCGCGCAGCGCGCGGCGCCCCTGCTCGGTGAGCTCGTAGCGCTTGCGCCGGCGCCCGCCGCTCTCCTGGCGCACCGACAGGTAGCCGCCCGCTGCGAGGCGCGCGGGCTCGGCATAGAAGGTCGTGTGCGGCACCGGCCAGAAGTTCTCAACCGACTGCTCGAGCGCGCGCTTGAGCTCATAAGGGGTGGCGGGGCCGAGCAGGCCGAGCAGGCTGAGCACCGCGTAGGAGGTGCCGGTCAGGCGTATCCTCTGCGGGCTCACGCGGCGCTCGACTTAGTCTTGACGTTCATAGTTCCATCTGTATAGTACGACACGTACTATTGAGTGGGTGCGGTGGATGCGGCGACCACGATCGATCGGCGACACGCCGGAGGTGACGAAAATGGCTGCAAGCAAGGGCAACGTAGCGGCTGGCAAGGACTACGACGCGGTGATCGTCGGAGCGAGCCTCGCGGGAGCGAGCACGGCGATCGCGCTCGCGCGTGCGGGCGTACGCGTGGCACTAGTCGAGCAGCGCCCCGACGCGGGCGCGTTCAAGCGGATCTGCTCGCACTACATCCAGTCGTCGGCCGTCGCGAGCATCGAGCGCCTCGGCCTGCTCGAGCCGATGCTCGCGGTCGGCGCGGTGCGCTCTCGTGCCCGGCTGCGCCTGCCGTGGGGCTGGGTCGAGCCAGTGCCCGGGAGCCCGGTGCCCGCCGGCATCAACCTCCGCCGCGAGCTGCTCGACCCGCTCGTGCGCGAGACCGCTGCGCAGACACCGGGGGTCGAGCTGATGCTCGGCGTCACCGCGCACGAGCTGATCAGCGAGGACGGCGCGGTCTGCGGCCTGCGCGCGCAGCGGCGCGACGGCGCTGAGCTCGAGCTGCGCTGCAAGCTGCTCGTGGGCGCCGACGGCCGTGGCTCGCGCGTGGTCAAGCTCGCCGGTGTGCGCGAGAGCCGCCACGAGAACGGGCGCTTCGCATACGGCGGCTACTTCGAGGGGCCGGCGCCGCAGGGTTCACCCGACGCGTCGCTGTGGTTCCTCGACCCCGACATGGCTGCTGCGTTCCCGACCGACGCGGGACTCACCTTCTACGCGTGCATGCCGAGCAAGAAGCGCCTGCCGGAGTTCCGCGAGGACCCGGCACAGGCGCTCCTACGTTTCGTCTCGAATATCCCCGACGCGCCGCCGATCCTCGCCTCGCAGATGGTCGGCGAGATCACCGGCAAGCTCGACATGACCAACGTCGCGCACACGCCCACCGCGCCCGGTCTCGCGCTCGTCGGCGACGCTGCGCTCGCGGCGGACCCGCTGTGGGGGGTCGGCTGCGGCTGGGCGTTCCAGTCGGCGGAGTGGCTCGCCGACAGCGTCGCGCCGGCGCTGCGCGGCGAGGAGTCGCTGCGGCGCGGTCTCGCGCGCTATCGCCGCCGTCACGCGCGTGCGCTGCGCGGCCACGTGCGGATGATCGACGACTACTCGAGCGGTCGCCGCTTCAACGGCGGCGAGCGCATGCTGTTCTCGGCGGCCACGGGAGATCGGCGCATCGCGCAGGTGATGGAGGCATTTGGCACACGCAACATCGGCCCGGCGCGGATGTTCGCCACCGCGCTGCCGCTCGCGCTCGCGGCGACGGTGCGCCGCTCGCTGCGCGGCGGCCGCGCGCGCACGGGCCTCCAGCAGCCCGCTCCGGCGAATGGCGACGGCGGCGCGACCCCGCTGGCGCGATGAGCGGGATCCGCCGGGTCGCGCTCGAGGTCGGCGGCGTGCGCTCGCCGGCGATCGAAGCCGGGCCGGGAGACGCTCGCGAGGCGGTCGTGTTCGTGCACGGCAACCCTGGCTCCTCGAGCGACTGGAGCGCGCTGGTGGAAGCGACCGGCGAGTTCGCGCGGGCGCTGGCGATGGACATGCCGGGCTTCGGCCACTCGCACGCGCCGGCTGATTTCGCCTACGAGATCCCCTCCTACGCCGAGTTCCTGCAGGGCGCTCTGGCGCAGCTGTCGATCGAGCGGGTGCATCTGGTGGTGCACGACTTCGGCGGCCCGTTCGGCCTCTTTTGGGGGATCGAGCATCCGTCCTCGTGGGCGAGCGTGGTGCTCATCAACGTCGGCGTGATGCCGGGCTATCGCTGGCACGCGATGGCGCGCCGCTGGCGCACGCCGGTGCTGGGCGAGCTCGTGCAGGCGTGGATTCCCCGCTGGGCGTGGCGCCGCACGATGCAGGCGGGCAGCCCCCGCGGG
>JAXDGS010000029.1:0-2718 GCA_034664905.1 Solirubrobacteraceae bacterium
ACGGACGCCCATTTCGTCGACGAGGAGAGGACGTATCTGGCGAGCGATTCGCAGCGGATCTCGGCGCCGCTCTCGTAGGCGAGCCCCGGGAAGAGATCTCTCAGCTCGTCGACGGTGGGCCGGAAGAGCGTGTCGATCGGGCCGGGGTGGTACGGGTAGCGCCGCGGGACGCTGACGAGCGCGTAGCCGCCGGGAGCGACCGCGCGCTCGAGTGCCGACGCCACCTGTTCAGGATTCGGGACGTGCTCGAGCACGTTGCAGCACATGACCGAGCAGATCCCGAGCTCGCCGAGTCGAGCGAGAAACCCCGGATCCGTCAAGTCGCCGGCGACATCGACTCCCGGTCCCGGTGAGAGCTCGTGATGAAGGACCTGCACGCTGCGCCGGGCGAGTGGCTCGTACACCACGCGCTGAATCCACGGCTGGGTGGTTCGGAGCTCGGCGCCCCCCGAGCCGACGCTCAGCAAGGGAGATAGATCGTGGTCCGGAAGTCGGTGCAGCTGAGCTGCGAGCCAGGCCGCCTCTGCTCTCAGCACGGAGGTCAGTATGACGGCGCCGCTAGCCTTCGCACGCGTGGCTGCACGGCAGCAGGTCCGGCGACTCGGCGAGCGCGCGGCGGCGTCGGCCGAGACGCGTCGCGCGGTCGGCGTGGTGTTCCTCGTTTCGCTCGCTGTCTGGTGGCTGCAAGCGCTCGTGATCCCGCTGGCGTCGGGCCGCGACCTCGGCACGTATCTCGGCGATTACGTGCAGCTGTTCCAGGCCCACCCCATTGATCTCGGCTACGTCCTCGGGCGAACGCCGCTTGCTTCGCTCATCGCAGGTGGGCTGCTCCAGTTCGCCGGAGGCGCTCTCGCCGAGCCCGTGATGTCCGTGCTCTACGCGGGCTCGATCGTGGCGTGGTTTCTCACTGCGCGGCGCTTCAGCGGGGCCGCGGCCGTCGCGACCGCGCTCGTGCTCCTCCTCTATCCGGGTTACGGGATCCTCTTTCACGAGCTCTCGTCGGATCCCATCTTCGCTGCGGCGTTTGCCGGCTGGGTGCTCGTTGTCACACATGTGCTGCTCGCGCCGAGCACTCGCGGGTTCGCGTTCATCGGTGCAGGAATGGGGGCTCTCGTCCTGATTCGACCCGGGAACCAGGTGCTGTTCCTGCTGGTGCTTCTGCCTCTCGCCTTGCGCGTTTCCCCAAGAGCGCGCGCGCAGTACGCACTGGCATTCGTCGTGCCCGCCGTAGCGCTCGTGGGCGGCTGGGTCGTCCACAACGGGCTTCGCTACGACGACTACACGCTGGCCCGCGGCGCGAACGCGACCGTTCCGTTCTATCGGGTGTTCGTCACGGACAAGCTCGTCGCCGCCTCGAACGGACCGGCGTCGCGCGCGCTGGCCCAGGCGGTGCAGCACGACCTGTTGCCCAAACAGCCGTACCGCGCCTATCGCATCACGCTGCACGACTTCTTCAGCAAGGCGAGCTCGCGGATGGAGGTCGATCTCCTCACGCTCTCCGACCGGCGCAAGGGCTGGTACACCAACTATCGCTGGCTGCGCGACGTGGGCTTCGAGGCGGTGAAGGCTCACCCGCTCGCTTACGCGCGCGGCGTCGCGTCGTCGACGTGGGCCCTGCTGACCCAGCCTGTCTATCGCTCGCCTGCCGCGAGCAACACCGGCGCGGGCGCGGCCCCCGCAGAGGCCAACGCGGCGATCGGTGGAGGGACGTTGCCGAAGCCGAGCGAGGGCGAGCCGATCCCTGCTGCGCATGAAGGCGGCGTGACGACTCCCGACGGCAGCATCTACACGGTGTGGACGTCACCGACGGAGCACCATCTCGTCTTCGTCCATCCCGGCGCAGAGCAGAGGTACAACGCGCTCCATGCGCGCATGAACGAGCTGGCGTCGAACCTGCCCGATCGAGGCGGCAGTCCCTCGCTCGCGCATCGATTCAACCAGTTGTCGCGCTGGTTTCCGCCGCCTGTGCTCTGGGTCGCGGTTGCGCTCGTCGGACTGCTGTTTCGCCGCCCAAGAGGTCTTCTCGCGCTGACCACTCCCGGTGTCGCAGCGCTCGCAGTGCTGGTGTTGAGCGCGCTCGGGCTCCCCTCCGAGCCGCACTACTCAGTCCCTGTGGCTCCCGCGTTCGTCCTGCTCGCGGCCGGCACGGTCTTCGCGCCGCGGCGCGAGCTCGCGGTGCGATCCTGGCGCGCGGGCTTGCCGAGGTTGGTCGCGCCTGCACTGCGCTACGTCGGTATCGCCGCGGGCATCGTCGCTGGGCTGTGGGCGGTCAAGCACTACCTAGGCACGATCGACGGTTACCTCGACTCCAATGGCGCGCCGCACGATCTCGCCGTGTTTCTGCGCGCTGCAGCGGACGTGATCCACGGAAATTCGCCGTACACGTTCCGGGCGGACCAGACCTATGCGTATCCGCCGCTGCTGGCGTTCCTCGCAGCGCCGCTGCATCCACTCGGCTTGGGCGCAGCGACGCTGATCTGGACGCTGCTCTCACTCGCAGCGGTTGGGCTGGCGCTGTGGCTGCTCGGCGTGCGCGACTGGCGTTGCTACGCGCTCGCGGCGGTGTTCCCGTTCACGCGCAGCGCGATCGACCTCGGGACGATCGCCCCGCTGCTCCTGCTCGCGCTCGCCGCCGGCTGGCGTTGGCGCGATCGGGTCGCGGCTGCGGCCGCCACCACCGGTGTGGCGATCGCGTTGAAGCTGTTCCTCTGGCCACTC
>JAXDGS010000030.1:0-17170 GCA_034664905.1 Solirubrobacteraceae bacterium
CCAGATCCGCGTGCCGGTCGCGATCCAGGGCGGCTGGTGGGACCTCTTCCAGCGCGGCGAGCCGCTGCTGTGGGAATCGCTGAAGCACTCACCCGATCGCGTGCTGTTCATGTCGCCGCACTACCACGTCACCTCGGGCCCCGCGATGGAAGACCCGCAGCTGAAGGAAAAGTGGTTCGCGCACTGGCTGCTCGGGGTCAAAAACGGAGTACAGAAAACGCCGCACGTCAACCTCTACTCGATCAACGGCACGCACTGGGAACACTTCACACGCTTCCCGCTGCCGGAAACGAACTACCAGCGCTTGCACCTCAGCGGCGAACCGTCGGGCTCCGGCGCGATCTCGCTGCACGACGGCTCGCTCACGAGCAGCGCTCCGAGCGTCGAAGGCGGCGACGAAGCGCCGCTGCTGCCAGCATCGAGCCCGTGCTCGCGCGAGACGGCCCAGTGGACCGCGGGCGCGGCGTCGACCTCGGCGTGCGACACCAACAACACCACCTATGAGGCGAGCTCGCTGACGTACACGACGGCGCCGCTGGCGACGGGAATGAAGCTTACGGGCCTCATCACCGCCGATCTGTGGGCGAAGCTGAGCACGACGGACGCGACGCCCGTCGCAGTGCTGAGCGACGTCGAACCGTCAGGGGCCTCGAACCAGATCACCGCCGGCTTCTTGATGGCGAGTCAGCGTGCTGTCGATCCGAAGCTCTCGACGTACACGAAATTCAACGGCGAACGGCTCATGCTCCGCCCGTGGCACCCGTTTACGAAAGCGGCGCAAAAGCCTGTGACGCCGAACGAACCGACCGAATACAAGATCGAGATCTACCCCACGTCGGCGATCCTCAAAGCCGGCGACCGGCTGCGCCTGACGATCGGCACGGCGAACACATTCTCGGACGTACCGTCGCTACCTACGCTTGGCCAAGAGCTCGGGGGCACGATCACGCTGCTGCACGGCGGGCGCTACGACTCAAACGTGCTGCTACCGATGGCTCCTTAGTCAGTATGGATGCCGAATACCTCGGCATCCCAGCCGCTGCGCTTCGGCCTGCGCACCGACAAGTTCAGTGGGCGATCCTGGACTCGAACCAGGGACCTCTTCCTTATCAGAGAAGCGCTCTAACCGACTGAGCTAATCGCCCGTGCGCGTCGCACCAGACGGCCATGTTATCCGCGCGCGCGAGTCGGCCAAGATCGCTCGATCTGTCGGATCATCTGCGGGTACACGATCAGATGGCGGAACGGCTTGATCGCGGCCATATAGGCGCTCCCCAGCAGTCCGTTTGGCTTCACCAGGATCGCCATCTGCCCGTGGTAGGCGCCCGTCGGGTCGGAAACCCAGCCGAGGTGGAGGATCCCGTGCATCGTGCTGTTCGCGATCTCCGCCGCAAACTCGTCCGCGAGCAGGTACACCGACTTGAAGGGAAGCGCCCCGAAGTCCGGCCCGGACGGGGCGTCGCGGAGGTCCGCGGGCAGCCGGTCGCGAAGCGTCGGCACCCTGGAGCCGACGCCGGCATCGGGCCGGTCCCAGCCCAACAGCTCCCCGAGCCTCGAGCGGATGGCCCAAAGAACGCTGACGGCACGCGAGGAGCTCTTCGACAGATCGCCCGACGCGATCCCCGACACGAGGCGAGGGAAGTCGTCCGCCCCACCCGGCGTCGGCAGCGCCCAGACGTCCTCGAGGCGGAAGTCTTGGGTCAGCTCATGGATCCGCCAGGGCCGGGTCCTATGCGCGGAGCTCGGGAGCCTCATGAGAGAACCGGCGTTGCTGAAGCATCTAGCCCGAGAATGCCCGCGACCGTACGGACGGCCAGCACCGCGTCGTGGGGGGCGTGCCCGGCTAGCGCGATCACCGCGCCTTCCAACGCTCCGATGAGCGCCAGCGCGAGCGGTCTGGCGGGCGGGCCGGGAGGAAGCGACCCATCTCTGCGACACGCATTGATCAGGCGGACCAATCGCTTGACGAGCGCACCTTGCACGTGCTCGAGCTCGCGCGCAATCGGATGGTCCTGGCCGCTGAACTCGACCCTCAGCGACATCGCGACGCGGGCGATGTCGCGGCGGCACAAGATCGCGTGTCCCCGCGCCATCGCGAGCAGCGCCGAGAGCGCGTCGGGCTGCTGATCGGCGAGCTGGCCAACCTCGCGCTGCCACGTCTCGTCCGCCCAGTGCAGCACAGCGAGGGCCAGGTCCTCCTTGTCCCTGAATTGGTGGTACAGCGCGCCGCGTGTGTAGCCGGCCTCCCGTGCTACATCCTCCAGCACGACGTTTCCGTAGCCGTAGCGAGAGAAACCGCGAGCGGCCGACTCCAACAGGGCGGCGCGCGAACGCGCCCTTCGCTCAGCCTGGGTCGGGCGCCGCGTGATCGTCGACTTGGTGCTCGCGCCCCTCCTGGTACGTACGTGCACGTTTGTATGTTAGCACTGCGTGCCATGAGGACGCGGGACGCGGACCTGGGCGGCTATGACGCCGGCTCGGCGTTGTATTCCTCGTCGGTGACATGCTCACCCCACGCGGCCGGGCTACCGGTCTCGTCGACCTCCTGCATCGCGATGTGGGTCATGAGCCGGTCGGGCGCGGCGCCGTGCCAGTGATCCTCGCCCGGTTCGAAGTACACGCGGTCGCCGGGGCGGATGACCTCGATCGGCCCGCCGCGTCGCTGGCAGCGGCCCAGGCCCTCGGTGACAAAAATGGTCTGCCCGAACGGGTGCGTGTGCCACGCGGTGCGGGCGGCGGGGGTGAAGTGGACGCTGGCCGCCTGCACGAAGGACGGCTCCGCCGGCGCGGCGACGGTGTCGATGTAGACGGCGCCGGTGAACCAGTCGCTGGGCCCGGTCGCCGTCTGAAGGGAGTTTCGGGTGATCTGCATGTCTTTTCTCCTCGCGAAGCTGACGCGTCAGTATGGTCGGCTCGGCATGGTCGCGGCACCCGCCTCAACACCCGCTGTTCGCGTCGAGCGTCTCGTCAAGCGCTTCGGCGCGACGACAGCGCTCGCCGGGGTCGATCTCGAGGTCGCGGAGGGGACGGTCTTTGCGCTGCTCGGTCCCAACGGAGCCGGCAAGACGACGCTCGTCCGTGTGCTGGCCACCCTGCTCGAGCCGGACGCGGGCCGGGCCGAGGTGTTCGGCCGCGACGTTCTACACGACGCCGTCGCTGTGCGCGAGATGCTCGGGCTGACCGGTCAGTTTGCAGCGGTCGACGAGATTCTCAGCGGCCGCGAGAACCTCCTCATGTTCGGCCGTCTGTTCGGCCTCTCGAGGAGCGAGACACGCAAGCGCGCCGATGAGCTGCTCGCGCAGTTCGAGCTCGCCGATGCGGCCGACCGCCCCGCGCGGACCTACTCCGGCGGGATGCGCCGTCGCCTCGATCTCGCCTCGAGTCTCCTGACGCGCCCGCGCATCCTGTTCCTCGACGAGCCGACAACGGGGCTCGATCCGCGCAGCCGCAACGAGATCTGGACGACGGTGCGCGCGCTTGTCCGCGAGGGGACGACGCTGCTGCTGACGACGCAGTACCTCGAGGAGGCGGACGAGCTCGCAGACCGGATCGCGGTCATCGACCACGGCAGGGTGATCGCGCAGGGCACCGGCAACGAGCTGAAGGACCAGGTCGGCGGGCAGATCCTCGAGGTCGAGCTGACCGATGCGCGCGAGCGCGACCGCGCACAGGCGTTGCTCGCCGGCGTCGGCTGTGGTGAGCCTGAGCCGAGCGAACGCCCGGACAGGCTGACGCTCCCCGCGCCGCGCGATGGCCTCGAGCTGATCGGGGAAGCGGCCGCGGAGCTACGCCGCGCGGGGATCGAAGTGAGCAACCTCGGACTCCGCCGCCCGACTCTCGATGACGTGTTCCTTCAGCTCACCGGCGCACAACCGAGCGAGGACGGCGCGGGTTCGCGCTCGGCGGGCGAGCCCGCTGCCGAGGTCGTGGAGAACGACACGGCGCGCAGGCGTTCCGCGCCGCTCCTGCGGCTTCGTGCACCCTCGCCGCGGGAATTGCGCTCGGCAATCACCGACGCGGGTGTTGTGACCGCGCGCAACCTGCGCCACTTCATCCGCCAGCCGCAGCTGCTCATCTTCTCGACCATCCAACCGATCATGTTCGTGCTGCTATTCGTCTACGTCTTCGGCGGCGCGGTGAAGGGCGCACTCCCCAAAGGAGTGACGTACGTCGACTTCCTGCTGCCCGGCATCTTCGTGCAGTCGGTCGCCTTTCGCGCAACGCAGACCGCGATCGGACTGGCGGAGGATCTCGAGCGTGGCGTCGTCGACCGCTTTCGCTCGATGCCGATGGCGCGATCCGCGGTGCTGCTCGGCAGGACGTTGGCAGACCTCGTGCGCAATGTCCTGATCATCGCGCTGATGATCGGGGTCGGATATGCGGTCGGCTTCAGCTTCCACGGCGGAGCGCCGCAGGCGCTCGCCTCGATCGCTGTCGTTGCCGCCTTCGGGTTCGCGTTGAGCTGGATCTTTGCGCTCGTCGCGCTCACCGTCCGTGGCGCCGAGGCCGCGCAGGCCGCGGGCTTCGTGGTGATCTTCCCGTTGGTGTTCGCCAGCTCGATCTTCGTACCGGTCGCAAGCATGCCGGGCTGGCTTCAGAGCTTCTCGCACGCGAGCCCCGTCACCTTGACTGCCGACGCCGCGCGCTCCTATGCGCTCACGCCCGGTACCCCGACTTCGCTGGCGGAAACCGCCGCCTGGATCGGCGGCGTGCTCGCAGTGTTCATTCCACTGTGCGTCTGGCGCTACCGCAGGATGAGTTGAGCGCCCGCTACGCGACCGCGCGCGGGCGCAGGCGACGTGCGAGTTCGATCGCCTCGGCTGCGTTCTCAAAGGACAGCTCCGCGCGGTAGCTGCCGTCGCGTCGTGCGCTGACCGTCACGTCGGCGCCGAGCGCGCCGGCGAGCGCCTCTGAGATCTCGCGTGCCGCCTGCAGCTGGTCGGGATGCGGCGCGGGCGCTGCACGGCGGGGGGTGCGTGCTCCTCGCGCGTCGTTGCTCTCGCGCGCGCGCGCTTCGGTGAATCGCACCGACCATCCCTCGCTGGCCGCCGTGCGGCCGAGGCGCCGGCGGGCGTCGTGGTCGCGGGCCAGGAGCAGCGCGCGGCCGTGGCCTTCGCTGAGGCTCCCCCGTTCGAGCAGCTCGATCACCTCATCGGGAAGGTCGAGCAGGCGCATCAGGTTGCTGACCGCGACCCGGCCTCGGCCGACCCGTCGCCCGACGTCCTCGCGCGTGAGCCCGAGCTCCTCCACGAGCGCCGCGCACGCGCGCGCCTCCTCGGCGGGATTGAGATCCTCGCGGGCCATGTTCTCGATCAACGCGAGCTCCAGCGACGCCGCATCCTGGCGCTCGCGAACGATCGCCGGCACGGTCCGCAGGCCGGCAATCCGCGCGGCCCGCCAGCGGCGCTCGCCCGCTATCAGCTCGTAGGTGCCGCCAGCCTTCGGCGCCACCAGAACGGGCTGGAGCACGCCGCGCTCCCCCAGCGAGTCCGCGAGCGCCTGCAGCGACTCGTCGTCGAATCGCTTGCGCGGCTGCTTGGAGTTCGGCGTGATCAGCTCGAGCGCGATCTCGCGCAGCTCATCAGCGCTGCGCCCGGGCCCCTCGGTTGAGACCGAGAGGATCGCCTCGAGGCCCCTGCCCATCCCGCTTCTCGGCCT
The DNA here is from genome assembly GCA_034664905.1 of Solirubrobacteraceae bacterium. Lineage (GTDB taxonomy): Bacteria > Actinomycetota > Thermoleophilia > Solirubrobacterales > Solirubrobacteraceae > Palsa-744. Next base: position 5,659 of record JAXDGS010000030.1, read on the forward strand.
AGCCACGCGCGGCCACCTCCTTTGCCAACTCGAAATACGCCTCAGCGCCCGCGCTGTGGGGGTCGTGGTGGGTCACCGGCAGCCCATAGCTCGGCGCCTCGCCCACGCGCACATTGCGCGGGATCACCGTGTCGTAGACGAGGTCGGGGAAGTGCTCGCGCACCTCGCGCTCCACATCCTGCGCAAGACGGGTGCGGCCATCGTGCATGGTGAGCAGCATGCCGGCAACCGACAGTCGCGGGTTGAGCTCGCGCTGCACGAGCGCCAGCGTATCCAGCAACCCGGCCAGACCCTCGAGCGCGAAGTACTCGGTCTGCACCGGCACGATCACGCGGTCGGCAGCCACCAGCGCGTTGACGGTCAGCGGCCCCAGCGACGGCGGACAGTCCAGCAGCACGTACTGGTAGCGCTCCCGCACGACCGCCAGACGCTCGCGCAGGCGGCCCTCATAGCCATCGAGGCGCGGAAGCTCGACGTTGGCGCCGGCGAGCCCCGCCCCCGCGGGCAGCAGCTGCAGCCCCGGGACGGGCGTATCGATCAGCGCCTCCTCGGCGTCGGCGTCGCCGCTCAGAACCTCATACAGACCGGGCCGCTGGGAGCGGGCCACGCCGAGGCCGACGGTCGCGTTGGCCTGTGGATCGACGTCCACGAGCAGCGTGCTGTATCCCGCCTCCGCGATGCACGCCGCGACGTTGACCGCCGTGGTCGTCTTTCCGACGCCGCCCTTCTGGTTGGTGATCGCGTAGACGGTTCCCACGCCTGCAAGCTAGCGCCCCGCGCAGCGGCGAGACCGTTCGGGCCGCGGGGCGCGGCCGTCCTCAGTCCCCAAGCGGGCGCTTGCGCGCCATTCCCGCGCGGCGCGGAAAGCGCTCCGGCGTCTCGTCGTCCTTGGCGAACACGTGCAGGTGATGCTCATCCGCACCCTGAAATGGGCCCACCCGGCGCACCTCCACGCGGCGCAGGCCGAGCGCCTCCGCGGCCTTCGCCGCGGCGGACTCCTCCTCGGGGCGACGCCGCCCGCGCCAGTCCACCAGCCGCCCGCCCATCCGCAGCAGCGGCGCCGCATACTCGAGCACCACCGCCTGCGGCGCGAGCGCGCGAGCCAGGACCACATCGCTGCGCGAGAGTCCCTCGCTCCACTCCTCGACGCGAGCGCAGACCACGCGCGCGTTGCCGAGCGCCGCGGCTGCGCACATCCGCGCGAGGAATTCGCAACGGCGCCTGTTGCTCTCGATCAGGATCACCTCGGACGCCGGCAGCGCAACCGCCAGCGCGATCCCCGGGAAGCCCGCGCCGCTGCCCAGGTCCGCAAGCCGGCTCGCGCCGCGAACGGCGTCGATGTCGAGCGCCGCAAGCGAATCCGCGACATGCGCGCCGATCGCCTGCGCCGGGTCGCGAATCGCGCTCGGCGCGTGCTCATCGCTGCGCAGCAGCTCGAGCAGCGCCGACAGCTGCGCCTGCTGATCGGCGCTCAGCCCGAAGCGCGCGACCCCGGACGCGTCCGGTTGGGGATCACAGCTCATTGCGCCTGAAGAAATCAGCGTACTTGGCGCGCATCTCGCGCACGCGGCCTGCGACATGCGCGTCGAGCTCGTCGGTCAGCACCGACTCCACCGCCGGCAGCACGTCCTGCGCGAGCGCTGCGCCACGAGCCATCCACTGGTAGTACTCGCGCCCGCCGTGGCTGTAGGGGCCGTACAGGCGCGCGCGTGGAAAGAGCGCCTGCAGCCAGTGGAACAGGGCCTCGTGGCGCACGTGCATGCGCAGCGTTATATGCGGATACTTGCCGTCGCCGCCGAAGTGGCCCTCGCCGATGAGAACACCGGCGACGAGGCCGCGCTCCAGGTCCGTCAGCTCGCGCCCGGGCTCGCCTGCCATGCCGAGATTGTTTCACCGTCAAGAAAAACGTGAAACACCGGGTCGCTCAGGCGTCGTCGCCTTGGGGCGAGATCACGAGGTAGCGATTGGGCTCCTCGCCCTCGCTGTGGGTCTCGACGTCCCCACGCTCGCGCAGATACTCGTGGACGATCCTACGCTCGAACGGCGGCAGCGGGTCGAGCTCGACCGGCTCCCCGAGCCGCAGCGCATCGTCGGCCGCGTCGTCGGCGTCGGCCTGCAGCGCCGCCTCGCGACGCTCGCGGTAGCCGTTTGCATCTACCAGCACGCGCACCGGCGCGGGGCCATCGGGGAAGACGATGCGCTGGGCCAGGTGCTGCACCGCGTCGATCGTCTGACCGTGCCTGCCGATGAACAGGCCGACGTCATCGCCGCTGAGATTGCCGCTGAGCACGCCCTCGGTCTCCTCGACCTCGATCCCGGCGTCGAGCCCGAGCGCGTCTGCGATCTCCTCGAGCAGCTCCTGCAGCGCCTCCGCGGGCTCGAGCTCCTCGCTCCCGAGGTCTGCGTCGTCGTCGCTCATCGCCTTCTGCCTGAGCGTTTCTTCTTCTTGCGCGGCGGTCGCGGGGGAGCCGCGCGCGCGGCGGCCCCGTCGCCCTCACCGGCGACCACGCCAGCGCCGGCGAGCGCCGGCTTGATCGCTCGGCCGGGCTTGCCGTTGGCCGAGCTCTTCGCAACCGCAGCCGCCGGCGGTCCCATATAGCGCCGGATCAACAGCTGCTGGCCGATCGTCCAGAGGTTGGTCGTGATCCAGTACACGAGCAAGCCGGCGGGGTAGCGGTAGAGAATCACCACAAAGACGATCGGCAAAAGCAGCATTAGGCGGCGCTGGTTGGGGTCGGCGGTGGCGGTGGCCACCAGCGTCGAGGCGAGCTGCGAGCCGACGTAGAGCACGATCAGCACGATCAGCGCAGCGCCCGTCGCCTTGTCGGTGATGTCGGGGAGGAACAGGAACTTCGCCGCGTGATGCGCGCCGGGCACCTGCGAGCACGTGATGCTCGACAGCTTGCTGGAGGGGATCCCGCTGTTGTGCAGGACCGGATGACCGAGTTGATGCGAGAAGTATTCGCGCAGCTGACGCCCGCAGATGTCGAGCTTCAGGTCCGTGCGCAACATGTAGAAGAGCGAGATGAAGACCGGCAGCTGCAACAGCAGCGGCAGGCAGGAGGCCAGGGGATTGATTTTGTTCTCCTGGTAGAACTTCATGATCTCCTGCTGCTGGCGCTGTTTGTCGTCCTTGTATCTCTCTTTCAGCGCGCTGATCTCCGGAGCGAGCCGCTGCATCTCCTGCATCGCCTTCAGCTGGCGGAAGGTGAGCGGAACGAGCACGGCGCGGATCACCACCGTCAGGCCGATGATCGCAAGTCCCCAGCTGCCACCCACCACGTTCGCGTGGATGAACACCATGATCGCCTCGAAGAAGCTGATCAGTGGCGAGAACGCGCTCTCGATGACGTTGGTGGCGAGGATCGGCATCTAGTGGCTCACGGCGATTCTGCTTCGGGGGGCTGGCTTGCCTCGTCGCTCGGCTCGCAGGCGCAAACGCCGTCAGGCGTCCATGCGGTGCTGCGCTCTGAACACTCGCTGGGCCTCCACCGGATCGTATCCGCCGTGGCTCCATGGGTTGCACCTGAGCAGTCGCCAACCCGCGAGCACGAGGCCCCTAAGTATGCCGTACCGCCTGATCGCCCCGAGCGCGTAGCGCGAGCAGCTCGGCTCGTACTTGCAGCGGCGCGGGATCGCCGGAGAGATCACGCGCTGGTAGGCGAGGATCGGAGCCGTGGCGATCATGCGCGCCAGCCGCGCCGCGGGCGCGGGCTCGGCGGCCGGCGGGGTCGCGGGTCTCATTCGCCGCCGCTCTCCCCCTGCGCAGCCGGTGCAGCGCGCAGGCCGGCCTTGGAGATGAGTTCCGCAAGCGAGGCCTCCACTCCCGCAAGGCCCTCGCGCGCGATCAGCTCTCCCGCGGGCGGTCGTGCCACGAGCACCACATCCTGATCGGCGCTCAAGCCCTCGCCGGCCCGGGTGAACGCCTCGCGCAGCAGGCGCTTGATCCTGTTGCGCTCGACCGCGCCCCCGACCTTCCTGGACACCGACAAACCCAGCCGCGGCCCCTGCGCGCCGGGGTTGGGAAATGCGTACAGGACGAGATGCCGGTTGGCCGTCGAGCGGCCGTTGCGATACACCCGCTCGAACTCCGCGCTGCGCGAGAGTCGCCCTCGCCCGGAGTGGCGCACGTTCATCGCGCGCACGACGCGCCGCGGGTGATGGTCGACGCCAACGCAGGCACCCTCAGGTCGAGAGCCGCTTGCGTCCCTTGTCGCGACGGCGCTTGAGGATGAGCCGTCCCGCCCGCGAGCTCATGCGGGCGCGAAACCCGTGCGCACGGGCTCGCTTGCGCTTCTTTGGCTGATAGGTGCGCTTCATCGTGTCGTTCCCGCGAGAGCCTCGACGGCCCTCGAGCGCCGCGCCGCGAAGGGCCGGGCGGGGCGCCATCTCGCGTGCCCAGTATAGGGGCCGAAGGCGGCGGCGGACGGCGCTCGCTCCTCGCTGTGGCGTTCGATGATCGCCGGCGCAGCCGTCGACGCCGGCGGACCTGCGCGCGCGAGTCGGCGATTTTTCTCGCCAAATGCGAGCACCCCGAAAGCCCCTGCGAGAGCATTGGCTATAGTCGCCGAACCGGGCCGAACGCGGCCCCCTCTCTAATGATTCTCGCCACTTTCCCTGCGACAGGAGCGGATTGACGCTGCCGTGAGCTCCGAGCTCGAGGACATATGGTCGCGGGTGCAAAGCGAGCTCGCCGTCGCGGTGGACGAGCCCACCTACCGCATCTGGCTCGAGCCCCTTCGCCCCCTCGAGTTGCGCGAGAGCGGCCTTCTGGTTGAAGCACCGGCGCACGCCTGCCGCTGGATCCGCGAGCGCTTCGGCAAGGTGCTGCGCGAGAAGGTCCAGCTCGTCGTCGGGCCCGACGCGGTGCTCGAGCTGCTCGCGGCCGGCAGCGCCCGCTGCGCATCGCCGGCGGCCGTCGTCGGCTCGCGCGCGCAGGGTCGCACCGCGGCGGGACTGGCACAGCCGCCCTCCGCGAGCGGGCCGCTCGGCAACCCCAAGCTCACCTTCGACCAGTTCGTCATCGGCGACTGCAACAGGCTCGCCCACGGCGCGGCGCTCGCCGTCGCGGAGATGCCCGGCGCGGCCTACAACCCCCTGTTCCTATGCGGTCCTCCCGGCGTTGGCAAGACGCACCTGCTCAGCTCGATCGCGAGCCTGCTGCTCTCCCACAGCCCAGGGCTCGAGGTGCGCTGCACGACCGGCGAGGCGTTCACCAACGAGTTCCTCGGAGCGCTCGGCGCGGGCAGCACCGAGAGCTTCAAGGCTCGCTTCCGCGACGTCGACGTGCTGCTGCTCGACGACGTTCAGTTCCTGCAGCGCAAGGCCAGGACCGAAGAGGAGTTCTTCCACACCTTCAATGCCCTCCACGACGCGGGCCGCCAGATGGTCATCACCTCCGACCGGCCGCCGCGCGATCTGCAGGCGCTCGAAGACCGGCTGCGCGAGCGCTTCATCGCCGGGCTCGTCGCTGACCTCGCGCCTCCCGAGCTCGCCACACGCGTCGCGATCCTGCGGATGCGCGTCCACCACGACGGGATCGCGATCGCCGAGGAGGCCGCGCTCGACGTGATCGCGGAGCGAATCGACGCGCACGTGCGCGCGCTCGAGGGCGCGCTGATCCGCGTCGTCGCGTTCAGCTCGCTGACCGGCCGGCCGATAACGCGCGCGCTCGCCAACGAGGTCCTCGACAGCCTCTACCCGAGCTCGGGCGCATCCTCGACCAGGCGGCGGTCGGTCGCGGACGTCCAGGCTGCGACGTGCGAGTACTTCGGGCTGTCGGCGGAGGATCTGCTCTCCACCAGCCGCACGCCGCGGCTCGCATGGCCGCGCCAGCTCGCGATGTACCTGGCGCGCGAGCTCTCCGAGGAGTCGCTGCCCGCGATCGGCCGTCTCTTCGGCGGGCGCGATCACACCACCGTCCTGCACGCATGGCGGCGGACCTGCGCGCGCATCGCGGTCGACCGTGAGGCGCGCGAGGCTGTGGAGAACGTGCGCCGCTCGCTTGACCCAGCGCACAGGTGAGATTGCCGGCCGCCCCATGACCGCCCAGCCTGAGAGACTGTCACGTGGCCGCGCACAACTCATCCACAGCTCACGGTGCGCTGACCGCAACCGTCCACGCCATATACACAGATTCACAGCACCTACTAACGACTCCCTCTTTACCGAGCCATAGACATGAAGCTTTCGCTACCCACCTCCGAGCTCCTCGCGCAACTGCAGACCGCCACGCGCGTGGCGTCCACCCGCAGCGCGGTGCTGGCTCTCTCCGGCGTGATGATCGCCGCCGAGCCCGATACGACGCCCGAGCTGCGCGCGACCGACATGGAGATCGGCCTGCGCGTCCCGCTTCAGGCCGAGGTGCAGCGCACCGGCTCTGTGGTGCTGCCCGCCCGCCTGTTGCTCGAGATCACGCGCCAGCTCGCCGGCGACCGCGTGACGCTCGAGCTTCGCAGCGCCGAGCAGGACGTCGAGCTGATCTGTGGAGCGAGCACGTTTCACCTGCGCACGCTTCGCTCCGAAGACTTCCCCGCGATGCCCTCCCCGTCGACCGAGACCCGCGTCGAGCTGCCGGCGGACGCGTTCGTCAACACGGTCTCGCGCGTCTCGCGCTCGGCATCGCGCGATGAGACGCGCCCGGTGCTCACCGGCATCCTCATCTCCGCCGCCGAGCAGGAGCTGCGCATGGTCGCGACCGACTCCTACCGGTTGAGCGTCAAGCAGACCGCACTGAAGGCGCCGCTGCAGGGCACGCTCGAGGCCAACGTCCCCGCGCGCGCCCTCTCGGAGCTCGTGCGCATCGCGCAGCAGACGCCGGCGGAGTCGCTCGCCGTGAGCGTGGGACAGAACCAGGTCATCTTCGAGCTGGGGGAGGTCGTGCTCTCCTCGCGGCTGATCGACGGCCAGTTCCCGAACTATCGACAGCTGCTTCCGGACTCGGTCGAGCAGGAACTGCGGCTGTCGACGCCCGAGCTCACGGAGGTCGTGAGGCGCATAAGCCTGCTCGCGCAGAAGAACGCGCCGCTGCGCCTCGGGTTCACCGAGGGAGAGCTGACCGTCTCAGCCCAGACCCCCGACGTGGGCGAGGCGAGCGAGAAGATTCCCGTGCCCTTTCACGGCTCCGAGTTCGAGATCGGGTTCAACCCCGAGTTCCTGCGCGACGGGCTCGAGAGCGTCGAGTCGGAGGAGCTGGTGTTGAAGTTGATCAGCCCGCTGCGCCCCGGACTCATCGAATCGCCCGACAGCGGCGACTTCGTCTACCTGATCATGCCGATCAGGCTCAACGTATAAGGCACGATGACATGCGCGTCGTCAGCGTCGAGATGCGTGACTTCCGCAGCTACGCGCGCGCTGAGGCGTGGCTCGGTAGCGGTCTGACCGTCCTACACGGAGCCAATGGCGCCGGCAAGTCGAACCTGCTCGAGGCCCTCTACTTCGGCTGCACCGGGCGCTCCGCACGCACGCGCAACGAGCGAGAGCTGGTGCGCATCGGTGCGCGCACCGCACGTGTCGCGGTGCGCGTGCACGACGGCGAGCACGAGCACGAGCTGGCGGTCGGCTACGAAGCCGGCGTAGTCGGCGAGCGCGCCGAGAAGCGGATGAGCTGCGACGGCGCGGCGGTGGAGCGGCTGCTCGACGCCCCGTGCAGGCCGCTCGTAAGCGTGTTCCTGCCGGAGCGCCTCGAGCTCGTCAAGGGACCGCCGTCGCTGCGCCGCGCGCACCTCGACCAGGTCGTCTCCGCGATCTGGCCGGCGCGCTCCGATGCCCGCGGGCAGTACGGGCGCGTGCTCGCCCAGCGCAGCGCGCTGCTCGCGCGCATCCGCGCCGGCGGCGCCTCGCAGTCCACGCTCGCGACGTGGGACCGGGAGCTCGCGCGCTGGGCGCTCGCGCTGCGTGCGCATCGTGGCGAGGCGGTGTCGCTGCTGCGCGAGCCCTTCAAAGAGCGCTGCGCTCAGCTCGGATGCGGCGACGGCGTGAGCCTCGAGTACCGCCCGCGCTCGCGCGCGCCCGACGAGGATGCGTTCGTCGCCGAGCTGCGCGAGCGCCTGGCGAGTGATCTCGAGCGCGGGTTCTGTGGCCACGGCCCGCACCGCGACGAGCTGGCGATCGTGCGCGAAGGCAGAGAGCTGCGGACATACGGCTCGCAGGGTGAACAGCGCCTCGCGCTTCTCGCGCTGCTCCTCGCCGAGCGCGCGGTGCTCGCGCGCGAGCGCCTCAGTACGCCGCTGATGCTCCTCGATGACGTGATGAGCGAGCTCGACGGCGAGCGTCGCGAGCTGCTCGCACGCGAGCTCGCCAGCGCCGGGCAGAGCGTGATCGCGACCACCGACCTCGACCACGTGCCCGGCGCGATGGATGCGTCGGTGACGAGGCTGCGTATCTCGCCGGGAACGGTTCTGCAGGAGGCGATCGCCGCATGAGGAGCCGAACGCTTCGGCCGTTTCAGACCGCGATCGAGGAGCTCAGCGCGCAGCTCGCGCCGGCGAGCACCCTCGCGCGCGTACAGGCGGTCTGGGAGCGCGCTGCGGGCCCCGCGATCCTCAACGCCGCGCGCCCGACCGCCGAGCACGACGGGGTGCTGACGTTGACCTGCACCGCCGCCGTGTGGGCGCAGGAGCTCGACCTGATGGCCTTCGAGCTGATCGAGCGGCTGAACGCGGAGCTGGGCTCCCCGGCGATCCGCGAGCTGCGCTGCAGGACCGCCTGAAGCGCGCACCGGACGGTGGCCGGGGGCGATCCCCTCGAGGCCCCGCCATGTGGCCGCTTTTCCCTGCATTTTGCAGGCATTTAGGCGCTTTTAGGGGAGGGGTTTGAGGGGTGCTCATGCTATCCTTCTTGAGGTATTCAATCCGCCCCTTGCCGTGGTCCTCGCGCCCCGGAGTCCGGGGCGTTCTCACGTCATCGGAGGCTCATTGGCAGCAGGCAGGAAAAGCTCCGAGGATGGCGCCATGCCCGCCACCTCCACATCCGTCTCCCCCGGCTACGACGCGCAGGACATCACCGTTCTGGAGGGCCTCGAGGCGGTGCGCAAGCGACCGGGCATGTACATCGGCTCGACCGGTGTCATGGGTCTGCATCACCTCGTCTACGAGGTCGTCGACAACTCCGTCGACGAGGCTCTCGCGGGGTTCTGCAGCGAGGTCACGATCACGATCCATCCCGATAACTCCGTCACCGTCGTCGACGACGGCCGCGGCATCCCCGTAGCCACGATGGAGAAGGAGGGCCGCCCGGCGGTCGAAGTGGTGCTCACGGTCCTGCACTCCGGCGGCAAGTTCGGCGATGGCCGGGGCTACAAGGTCTCCGGGGGACTGCACGGGGTCGGCGTGTCGGTCGTCAACGCGCTGTCCGAGCGCCTGCTCGTCGAGATCCGCCGCGACGGGCACGTATTCAGCCAGGAGTACGCGCGCGGGGCGCCGCAGGCGCCGCTGACCAAGGGAGAGGCCCTGCCCGAGGGCGCCGGGAGCGGCACGTCGGTCACGTTCCTCGCCGACGCCGAGATCTTCGAATCGCTCGAGTTCGACTTCTACACGCTCGAGGAGCGCCTGCGCGAGACGGCGTTCCTGACCCGCGGGTTGAAGATCGCGCTCATCGACGAGCGCGGCGAGGGCCACTCGACGGAGTTCCGCTACGAGGGCGGCATCGAGGACTTCGTCTCCTACCTGAACGAGAACAAGGAGACCGTCCACCGCAGGGTCGTGTTCTTCGACGGCGAGTCCGAGGAGGGCGCGGTCGAGATCGCGATGCAGTGGAACTCCTCCTACCAGGAGTCGATCCACTCGTTCGCCAACAACATCAACACGCGCGAGGGCGGTGCGCACCTCAGCGGCTTCCGCTCCGCGCTGACGCGCACGCTCAACAAGTACGCGCGCGACCACGGCCTGCTCAAGGAGAAAGAGGACAACCTCTCCGGCGAGGACGTGCGCGAGGGGCTCACGGCGGTCGTCTCGGTCAAGCTGCGCGACCCGCAGTTCGAGGGCCAGACCAAGACCAAGCTCGGCAACCCCGGCATGGCCGGCTTCGTCGAGTCGATCGTGAACACGGGACTCGGCGAGTTCCTCGAGGAGAATCCGAGCGAGGCGCGCGCCGTGATCTCGAAGGCCGTGCAGGCGCAGCGCGCCCGCGAGGCGGCGCGCAAGGCACGCGATCTGACGCGCCGCAAGTCCGCGCTCGAGAACTCCACGCTGCCGGGCAAGCTCGCCGACTGCTCGGTCAAGGACCCCTCGCTCGCGGAGCTGTTCGTGGTCGAGGGCGATTCAGCGGGAGGCTCGGCCAAGCAGGGGCGCGACCGCGAAACGCAGGCGGTGCTGCCGCTGCGCGGCAAGATCCTCAACGTCGAGAAGTCGCGCATCGACAAGGTCCTGCAGAACACCGAGGTCCAGGCGCTGATCACAGCGATCGGGACGGGCGTGCGCGACGAGTTCAACCTCGAGAACGCGCGCTATCACAAGGTCGTGTTGATGACCGACGCGGATGTCGACGGCGCGCACATCCGCACGCTCGTGCTGACGCTGCTGTTCCGCGAGATGAAAGAGCTGATCGAAGAAGGCTACGTGTACATCGCCAAGCCGCCGCTCTACAAGCTCAAGCAGGGCTCGCGCGAACGCTACATCGAGAAGGAGTCCGAACTCGAGGAGATCCTGCTCGCCGACAAGTGGGACAAGCTCGAGGTCTTCGACCGCCATGGCACGCAGTTCAAGCTCACCGAGGCGCGCTGGCAGCGCTTCAGTCGCCTGCTCAAGCAGTACGAGGGGTGGTCCTCCTCGCTGCGCGCCGCGCACGGCCATGACGTCGTGCAGTTCCTCGAGGAGTCCTCGCTGCTCGGCGAGCAGGTGATGAGCGCCGACGACGCGATCACGCTGCTCGGCCGCGTCGGCCTCGAGGGCGAGACGCACGCGACCGAGCTGCTCGAGTCCGACGCGCTGCAGCTGCGCGTCAAGGCCGTCGAAGCCAAGACCGGGTTCGCGCGCGTGCACCGGATCAAGCGCGACCTGTTCGACTCGCACGAGTACCGCCAGCTCGCGCGCGTGCACGCCCAGCTGATCGAGCTCACGGGGGTTCCCGCGTTCGAGGTGCGCCTCGGCGATGCTCACGAGAGCGCGCCGTCGTTCGAGGCGCTGCACGCAGCCGTCCTCGCGGCCGCCCAGAAAGGGATCAAACTGCAGCGCTTCAAGGGGCTCGGCGAGATGAACGCCGAGCAGCTCGGCGAAACCACGATGGCGCCCGCGAGCCGGACGCTCGCGCAGGTCACGCTCGAGGACGCGTTCGCGGCAGACCGCATCTTCTCGATGCTGATGGGCGACCAGGTCGAGCCGCGCCGAGCATTCATCGAGGACAATGCCCGCGCCGTCGCAAACCTCGACGTGTGAGCGCATGGATGAGGAGTGACAGTGGCAAGCGCTGAGGTGATAAGCGGCGGCAACATCGAACCGCGCGCGCTCGAGGAGGAGATGCGCACCGCGTACCTCGACTACGCGATGTCGGTGATCGTCGGACGCGCGCTGCCCGA
>JAXDGS010000031.1:0-4158 GCA_034664905.1 Solirubrobacteraceae bacterium
GGCCAGGGCGGTGGACTTCCCGGTGCCTGACATGCCCGTTACCAGGACGATCGCCATGGATGAAGCGTAGGCCGCGGTCCGACGGCCGACTACCAGCGCCGAGACATTACGGGGTCGATGCCTGCGGGCGTGGGCAGCTCGAGCGGCGAGTCGGAATCAGCCACGGCCGCAGGATACGTGACGCCGGGTCGGGCTCAGAATCGCTCCCACACCAGGAAGGCTCGCTGCTCCACGCCCTTGATGATGAACGGCGGTGCTTCCAGCGTGAGCCGCTCTCCGTCCAGCTCGAACCGCCGCTCCTGATCTCGCCCCGTCCAGTTCGGGAAGAGGCTCATCTCGACGTGGTGGACGACGGATTCGCCGCGGCGCTCGTACCGGCCGCAGTAGGAGATGTAGCTGTCGAGGGCGCTCGCCTTCTCATCACCGGTGCCGCCAAGGAGATCACCGGCGGCGAAGGGCTGGCGGATCGCGCGCGCGATCGAGACCGACATGTGGCCGTCGTCGGTGTAGATCAACAGACCGACCGCATCGCGCCCCAGTGGGTGGTCGATCGCCCCGTCATCCGCACGTGTCTCACACGACACGAGCCGCCAGGCACCGAGCAGGGGATTCGCGGAACCATCCACGTCAATCGCCGACGATACCTCCGTCCAACGGCCCGGTGTGGTTACACCGTCCAGGCACTGGTTGATGTTGCTGCCTAGGGTCCAGCGGGGAGCGGGAAGCGTCTCAGCATGCCGTTCACGGAGTCGCCGATCCAGAGGGCGCCGAATGCGTTGACCACTGAATCTGCGCTTGCGTTCGTCCCGCTCATGATCCATTCGCGCCGGACGGCCCCGGTGGACGGGGCGCGCGCGTCGAGTACGCCTGGTGTGCCCTCTCCGCTGTAGGGGTCGACGTTCCGGTCGCCGACCGTCCACAGCACATGGTCTCCATAGGCGATGTCCGTGACGGAGGAGCCGGCGGGTGACACGACGGCTGTCGCTGTGATGGTGTTGCTGGTTGCGTCGATGCGCTCGATCTGGCTGCAGTTGTCGTTTACCCACTCGCCGCCGCTGACCGCCACCGGGCTGCCGCCGCAGGGGTCCCCAAGCGCGAGTGGGACGGTCGCGATGAGGCGGCCTGTACGTGGGTCGAGGCGCACGTACGCTCCCTGGTTCGGAACGCCGATCCAGAGTGACCCGTGGCCGGGGCCGATCTGCAGCGGGCCGCTTCGGAATTCCTTGGCGCCGACCTGATAGGTGGCCACCACGTGTGACGAGACCGGATCGATTTTCGAGAGCGAGTGGGAGTGGTGGTTGGTCACCCACACGAACCCGTCAGCAGCCAGAATGGCGTCAGGCTGCAAACCGACGGGGATCACCGCAACCCGCCGTCCGTTGGCCGGGTCGATTCGCCAGACGGTGTTCTCGTAGTACTTGGCGACCCAGACGGCGCCACCGGCGATCGCCACCTGAGGGGCCGCTGGGAGCCCCATCGGGAAACGGGTTACGTTCCGCGTGGTTGGGTTCACGCGCAGGAGCGACGTGTTTGTCGCGAGGTCGGTTGGAGCCAACAACCAGAGCGAGCCAAAGCCGGCCTTCGTGAATCCAGCTGCGGGCGCGGTTGTGATGGGCGGATCCGACTGCTCGGCGGGGACGCGCGGGGAGTGTCGAGATGGCACGGCGCGCGCCATCGGCGATGCGGTCGCCGTGGAAGCGAGGGGCGGCGTTGCCGGTGGGGCCTGGAAGAGGTTCAGCGTGTTGGTGAAGAAGTTCGCCTGCCACAGCGTGTCACCGACGAACAGCGGTCCCGCGAGCCCGTCGCCGTGGCCGAGGGAGTACGTGGCCTCGACCCTTCCCGTGGTCGGGTCGCGCTGCTCGAGCACCCCACCGCCACCGGTGAACGTGTTCGGGTTGAACCACGAGTTGTGCGCGATCCACAGCGAGCCGTCGCGGACCGCCATCAGGCTCACGAACCAACGTCCGACCGCGATCCGCGCCGTGGTGGCGCCCGTGCGAAGGTCGATGCGGGCGATCTCATTGAGCCCGCACCCCAGGGCGTCGAGCCAGACCGCGTGGGGGACGAAGGTCATACTGCCGCACGTGCCGGCCGAGTCCGTAGGGATCGTGCGCTCGACGCGATCGGTCGACGGATTGATCTCCACGATCTCATGGAGCACAGGGATGGTCGCCCAGATCCCTGTGGAGTTCCTCGCAAGATAGGCCGGGCCGCCTGCGAAAGCGGTGGCGGTCCCGACATGGATCGTGGCGGTCACACGCCCGGTCGCTTGGCTGATCCGGGAAACGGAGGCGCTGTTCGAGTTCGCCACCCAGATCGAGCCGAAGCCTGCAACCAGCCCGTTCGGTGAGATGCCGACGCGGACGGTCTGCACAACGCGGTTGGTGCTCGGACTCACGCGCTGCACGGTGTTCTGCCAGTACTTGGCAACCCATACCGCGTTCTTGCCGATCGCCATCGGCCCCGGGTTCTCGCTGTCGTTCGGCGCAGGTGGGCCGAGCTGGATCGCGTGTTCGACACGGCCGGTGGCGATGTTGAGGCGGAGCAGCTGCGACGACTGGATCGCGCCGTCGAGCATCCACACCGAACCGAAAGCGGCGTTCATCTGGATTGGCGAGTCCGGCAGGGGGATCTTCGCCTTGATCGTCAGCGGCTGCGATGTCGCGGACGCGCCCTGCGCACGGTCGGGTCCGGCACCAAGAGCCGCCACCGTCAGAAACGCTGCGGCCATCGGGAGCCACCGCAGCATGCCGGACGCCCCAGCCGGATGACAACGATCGAAAGTTGGCGAGACACGCAAGGTGATCCTCCTCCGAAGAGACGGGAGCTACGGCACGGATGACCCTCCACCACGGCGCTCAACACTCGTGCAAGCTGCGCTCAACGGGCGCTCAACGCGGTTCGATCCGGCCGTGAGAACGTGGTTAGATGGGCTGCCATGGCGTCCCAAAACGGGATCGTGTTTCGCGTTCTAGGCCCGCTCGAAGCCGAGGTGGCGGGCCGGCCGGTGGCGCTTGGGAGCGCCAAGCAGCGAGCTTTGCTGGCCGCCCTTCTGCTCGAGGCGGGGCGGGTCGTCTCACTTCCGACGCTTGAGGACGTCCTGTGGGGGTCATCGCCTCCTGCCACGGCTCGCCATAGCATCGAGGTGCACGTCTCGCGCCTGCGCAACGCGTTGGGCGATGAGGCGCGCCGTATCCTCGTCACACGGCCGCCGGGCTACCTCGTTGAGATCGGGGACGGCGAGCTCGACCTGGCTCGATTCGAGGCGTTTGCGCGCGCCGGCCGACAAGCGCTCGCGGCGGGTGATCCTGAGCGTGCGGCTGATCTCCTCGCCGAGGGGCTCGAGCTGTGGCGTGGCCCGGCGCTGGCCGACGTAACGTTCGCGTCCCCGCAGCGGCGAGATGCCCAGCGGTTGGAGCAGTTGCGCCTGTCGGCGGTTGGCGATCGCATCGACGCGGATCTCGCACTTGGCCGGCACGTGAGTGTGATCGCCGAGTTGGAGGCGCTCGTGAGCGCGCATCCGCAGCATGAGCGCCACCGAGCTCAGCTCATGCTCGCCCTCTATCGGTCGGGCCGGCAGGGCGATGCGCTGGCCGTGTACCGGGCCGTGCGGGTGATTCTGAGCGAGCAGTTGGGGCTCGAGCCGGGGCCCGAGCTCCAGCAGTTGGAGCGGTCGATCCTGCTGCAGGACCCAGCGTTGGACAGATCCCCGGCCGGCGCCCGCGACGCCGCCGGCGTCGCGGTGACGACGTGTCCGTACAAGGGGTTGGCCCACTTCGACGCGGCGGACGCCGCCTTCTTCTGCGGCCGCGAGCGGGACGTCGACGACGTGGTCGTGAAGCTGGCCGAGGCCAGCTTCGTCGGACTTGTCGGCGCGTCCGGGAGCGGAAAGTCGTCGCTGCTGCGAGCCGGGGTACTTCCGGCGCTGGCTGCCGGAGCCCTTCCCGGAAGTGATCGCTGGGTGTCGCGTCTGCTGCGGCCGGGTGCGCACCCGCAGCAGGCGCTTCGCGAAGCGTTCGGTGACGGCCTCTCCAGAGCCGGCGACGGCGAGCGGATCGTGATCGCGGTGGATCAGCTCGAGGAGGTTTTCACCGAATGCACGGACGAGTCTGAGCGCCGCGCGTTTCTGTCCGCGCTGTGCTCGGCCGCGAACACGCC
>JAXDGS010000032.1:0-5591 GCA_034664905.1 Solirubrobacteraceae bacterium
GAGACGACCACCACCGAGGTCGCCGCGCTGCCGATCGTCACGGTCGCGGGTGCGACGAAGCCGCTGCCTTTGATCGTGACTTTTGTGCCGCCGCCAGCGGGTCCTGAGGTGGGCGAAATGCTCGTCACCTTCGGCGGCGGGACCAAGTAGGTGTAGGTGGGCCCGCCCGTCGAGGTTCCGTTCGCGTCGCTGACCACGACTTCGACCGGGCCCGCCGCGTTGGCGGCCGTCACGGCCGTGATCGTCGTCGCCGAGACGACCACCACCGAGGTCGCGGGACTGCCGATCGTGACCGTCGCGCCCGCGACGAAGCCGCTGCCTTTGATGTTCACTTTGGTTCCACCCGCAACGGTGCCCGACGTCGGCAGGATGCTCGTCACTTTCGGCGCCGGCGGCGGCAGGTAGGTATAGGAGGGGCCGGCGGTCGAGGTCCCGTTCACGTCGCTGACGATGACTTCATCGGAGCCCGCGGGCGTCGCGGCCGTGGTTGCGGTGATCTTCGTCGCAGAGACCACCACGACCGACGTGGCCGCGTTGCCGATGCTCACCGTCGCGCCCGCGGCGAACCCGCTCCCCATGATCGTCACTTTCGTGCCGCCGGCTTCGGGTCCGGAGCTCGGCGTGATGCTGCTCACCACGGGCGCCGCCGGTGTGACGTAGGTGAAGGAGGGCCCGCCCGAGGAGGTCCCGTTCACGTCGCTGACGACGACTTCATCGGAGCCCGCAGCCGTCGCCGCCGTGGTGGCGGTGATTTCAGTCGCCGAGAGCACCGTCACCGAGGTCGCTTCGCTGCCGATCGTTACCGTGGCCCCCGTCACGAACCCCGTCCCTTTTATTTTCACGGCCGTCCCGCCGGTCGTCGTTCCCGAGGTCGGGGTGATGCTCGCCACCGTCGGCGGGGGCGTTGCGGTGCTGAACGGCCACGCCGCCCCGACCAGGTTGTTGTCGGCGATCCCGCCGATCATCGCGGTGCTCGCGTCGCCGGAGAGCGCCACCGAGTAGCCGAAGTGAGCTTTTCCGACCTCTCCGGCGCCCGTCAGCTTCGAGCCCTGCTGGCTCCACGTCGATCCCGTGCGCGTGAACACCCACGCCGCGCCCACTTCGCCGTTGTCGCCGCCGCCGCCGATCAACGCGGTGGCGCCATCGGAGGACAGCGAGACGCTGAAGCCGAAGTGCGCCGTGCCGAGCTCTCCGGCGCCCGTCAGCTTCGAGCCCTGCTGGGCCCATGTCGATCCCGTGCGCGTGAACACCCACGCAGCCCCCACTTCGCCGTTGTCGCCGCCGCCCCCGATCAGCGCGGTGCTGGCATCGGAGGACAGCGAGACGCTGAAGCCGAAGTGGGCGGTGCCGAGCTCTTCGCCGCCGGTCAGCTTCGAGCCCTGCTGGGTCCACGTCGATCCCGAGCGCGTGAACATGAAGGCCGCCCCCGCGCCGAGGTTGTCCGCGCCCGCGCCGAGCACCGCTGCGTCCCCCGTGAAGGACAGCGCCACGCTCTCGCCCACTTCGCCGGGGGGTTCCTCGCCTGTGCCGAGAAGCTTTTTGCCCTGGTGTTCCCAGGTCGAACCCGAGCGCACGAACACCCAGGCCGCCCCCACCTGGCTGTTGTCGCGCGGTGCGCCGATCAGCGCGGTGTTCCCGTCACCCGAGAGCGCCACGCGGATGCCGAACTGCCCCGCGCCTTTCTCTTCGGTGCCGGCGGTCAGCTTGGAGCCCTGCTGGGTCCAGCTCGACCCCGAGCGCGTGAACACCCACGCCGCGCCGATTTCGACCCCATCACGGCGAGCGCCGATCAGCGCGGTGTTCCCGTCGGCCGACAGCGAGACGCTTGATCCGAACAGCGCTTTGCCGCTCTCGCCCGTGCCGGTCAGCTTCGCGCCCTGCTGGGTCCAGCTCGTTCCGCTACGGG
Organism: Solirubrobacteraceae bacterium; assembly: GCA_034664905.1. Classification (GTDB taxonomy): domain Bacteria; phylum Actinomycetota; class Thermoleophilia; order Solirubrobacterales; family Solirubrobacteraceae; genus Palsa-744. The sequence continues at coordinate 1,907 of JAXDGS010000032.1, forward strand.
TGAAAACCCACGCCGCGCCGACTTCGCTGTTGTCGACCGGGCCGCCGATCAGCGCGGTGTTGCCGTCGGCCGCCAGTGCCGCGCTGAAGCCGAGCTGCCCCTGCCCGGTCTCGTCGCTGCCGACGAGCTTCGAGCCCTGCTGAAAGAACGGGTCGATGCGAAGCGGATAGCGCGCGAGGCGGTCATCGACGAGCAGCTGAAGCGTCCGTCCGCGAAGCTGCATGCGGGCGGGCAGCTCCCTGCCGGCGGCGTCTAGCACGCTCAACCCTCCGTAGCGAAGCGCCGTCGCGCCCGCGCCGCTCTTGAAGAGGATCTGCGATCCCAGCTGCTGCGGGCTCAACGATCCGCCGAGGTGCAGCGCGAGCGCCACCGGTCCGACGCCCAGCTGCGGGCGCCGAGCGAGCGTGAAGCCCTGCTCGAGGCCGAAGGGGCCGTTTGTATATTGCTCGGTGATCGCGCCTCGCCGGTAGAGGATCTGGTTCGCCGCGGCGGCGGGCGTCGCTGCGGGCACCGCGCGAAGGCTTCGGCCGCGCCCTGTGCCTGTGAGCGAGAGCTCGAGCGCGCCCGTGGGGACGCGAAGCGAGACCCCCGAGGAGGTGAACGCGCCGTGAACGCCCCCGCGTGCGATGACCAGCGCGCCGGCGCGCCGCACAGGCCAGAAGCTGCGCTCCGAGGCGCCAATGCTCGACGAGGCGCTCGCGAGCAGCGCCGGCGAGAGGCTCAGCGCGGCCTGCTGGAGAGGGTGCGCGCGCGGAGCCACGGACTCGCGAGAAGGTGCGAGGGACGGGAGCGCCCCGAGCGCGAGCGCCAGGAGCACCGACAGGAGAGCTGCGCCAACCAGCGCGAGCATGCGCCGGGAGCTCCCGCGAAGACTCCTCGCTTCCGCTCGCGGAAGTGCGATTTCCGAGCCGCCCGTCACGTCCCTCATTGCTGTCCCCGTCGCCTGCGTTTGGTCCCCCCGATGGTAGGTGGACGCTTTATCGCAACGCACACTACTCCTCCCTAGGCGTCGCCACCAGCGGACAGCAGCGCGTTTCGAGCGCACCCCGCCGGTGCTCGCGCGGCGGCAGTTGTGGTCCGCTGTGCCGACTGCTCAGCCGGTCAGCCAGATCGCGCCATCGCGGATCTCCACGGGAAACGTCTTCAGCGGGCGGGCGCCGGCGGTCGCCTTGAGCACGCCGGCTAGCGGCTTGAAGGCCCCCTGCGGACCGCGGGTCATCCTGCCGCTGGCGACGTCGTACAGCGACGCGTGCCACGGGCACTCGAGGCATCCCTCCTCGGTCACCCGTCCCTTGCCGAGCTCGGCGAACAGATGGCGGCAGCGATTGGACACCGCGAACGGCCTGCCGGCGCTGATGCCGACCGCGAGCGTGCCGTGCGGCGTCTGCTCCACCACAGTCACCTGCGACTCGCCGATCTCATCGACGGCCACGAGACGCACGGCAGATGGCGCGGAGGAACTCAAGCGAGCAAGTTCTAACAGCGCAGCTCCGCGGATGCGCCGCGGTGGCGGTGGTAAATGTCGCGAATCCAGTCCACCGCGGGGTGCTCTGCGAGCGGCGCGAGCGCGCCCCACGCTGGCGGCTTCGGGGGCTGGTACTGCAGCTCCGCGGGCCAGGCCAGCGGGAACAGCAGCGCCGCGGCGGTGAGGTCGGCGATGCTGAAGCGCGAGCCGACGAGATAGCCGCTCGGCGTGAGCTCTGCCGTGATGCGCTCGAGCGCCGTCGCGAGCTTGGTCCGTGCCCGCTCGGCGTCGGCGGGGTAGATCCGGTAGCGCCGGCGCGCGTAGACCATCGCGCCAGGCAGCATCATCCGCATGAGCGCGCGAGTTGCTCCGCCGCGCCCGGTTGCAAGCAGCGCGCTCACGAAGCGCGGGTTCGCGCCCCACTCGAAGAAGCCCGCGCGGCGCAGCTCGTGTCCGGCCTGCTCGTCGAAGAACTCCTCGAGCTCCAGCGCCGCACGCCGCTCGAGCTCATCATCCGGATACAGGGGAGGATCGGGGAAGCGGCGCTCGAGCGCCTCGACGATGCTGCTCGAGTCGACGATGCGCTCGCCGTCGAGGTCGAGCACCGGAAGCGTGCCGCGCAAGGAGAAGGCCATCGCGCGCGGGCCGCCCGGCAGCAGCGAATGTCGCACGTGGCCCACGTGCTTGAAGTCGAGCGCCCAGCGAGCCTTCTCGTTGAAGTTCGAGAAGTTGTACTGCCACAGAACCGGCGCCGACACGAGCGTCGATGCTACGCCTCCGCCTCCACCGGCGCCGAGCGCAGGGTAGGGTCTGCGCCACGCATGAGGATCCACGCCATGAGCACCGGCAGCGTGCGTCTCAAGCGGGCGTTCCTGTTCCCCAGCCGCGGCCCGCGGCGACAGCTCGACCTGTTCCTGCCCGGCCCGTGGTCTGAGCCGGTGCCGATCCACTGCTGGGCGGTCGAGCACGAGGGGCGCCTGCTGCTGGTGGACACCGGCGAGAGCGCGACCGTGCGCGACGTCCCGTTCGCGCGCTTCGAGGTGACCCGCGAGCAGGAGCTTCCAGGCGCGCTGGCGGCGGCCGGCCTCTCGCTCGACGATGTCTCACAGGTCGTGCTCACCCACCATCACGGCGATCACGTGGACGGGCTCATCCACGTGCGCGCGCCGGCGCTGATCAACGACGCCGAGCTGCGCTTCGCCGCCGGCGCCTTCCCGCGCGTGATGCGCCGCGTGCTGCGCCAGCCGCTGCCGCCGGGGTTCGCTCCGGAGCCGTTCGCGCTCGAGGACCGGCCGTTCGGCGCGTTCGCGCGAAGCCGCGCGCTCAGCGACGACGGGCGCATCGTCGCCGTCGAGACGCCCGGGCACACACCGGGGCACGTCTCGGTGATTTGCGTCGATGACTCCGCTCGGCACGTGATGCTCGCGGGCGACGCCACGGACACCCTCGAGCAGCTGCACGCCCGGCGCGCCGACGCGGTCGCGCCGGACCCGAGCGTGCACGTGGCGACGCTCGAGACGATCCTCGCGCACTGCTCTGAGCACCCGACGGTGTATCTGCCATCACACGACCCAGGGTCCGCTGCGCGGCTCGCCGCGGGCGAGACCGTCAGCTGAGCAGCTTCGGCCTCGTCCGCCGGCCGGGCGAGCAGCGGCGCTAAGGTGCGCGAGATGGAGCAGCGAACGCTCGGGCGCACCGGTACGCATGTGAGCTCGCTGTGCCTTGGCGCGATGATGTTCGGCGCCTGGGGCGAGCCCGACCACGAGGTCGCGGTCCGCATCATCCACCGCGCGCTCGATGCGGGTATCAACTTCATCGACACCGCCGACGTCTACTCGCGCGGCGAGTCCGAGGAGATCGTCGGCAAGGCACTGAGCGGTGGGCGTCGCGAGCACGTCGTGCTCGCGACCAAGCTCCACGGCTCGATGGGCGAGGACCCCAACCAGGCGGGCAACTCGCGGCGCTGGATCATGCGCGAGGTCGAGGCCTCGCTGAAGCGCCTGCAGACCGACTGGATCGACCTCTACCAGGTCCATCGCTGGGATCCCTGGACCGACCACGAGGAGACGCTCGGCGCGCTCTCGGACCTCGTCGCGCAGGGCAAGGTGCGCTACATCGGCTCCTCGACCTATCCCGCGAAGGAGATCGTGAAGGCCCAGTTCATCGCGCGCGAGCGGCGCCTGCAGCGCTACGTCTGCGAGCAGCCGCCGTACTCGATCC
>JAXDGS010000033.1:0-9704 GCA_034664905.1 Solirubrobacteraceae bacterium
GCGCGCATGCCCTCTTCTACCGCAATCGCGGAACGCTCGCCGCGCTGGCTGCTACGGCGAGCGTTCCGCGTTGCGCAGGCCGGCGAGCATCCAGATCCCGAACAGGACGAGGAGCCCGAGTGCGCACACGAACGCGAGCGCGGTGTGGTCGTGCAGGCCCGCGATCAGGCCGCGGCCCGCCTCGAGGAAGGCGGTCGCGGGGTTGACGCTCGCGACGTCGTGGATCCAGCCCTTGAGCAGGCCGAGCGGTACATACACGGGCGCGAGAAAGAGGATCAGAAAGACCGGCGTCTGCATCAGCGGGCCGGCTTGGATCGAGCGGAAGCGGAAAGCGACGCCCGCAGCCCAGCCGTAGCCGACGAGCACCAGCAGCGCGGCGAGCGTGTACAGGCCGAACAGGTCGACCCCGTTGCCGGTGATCCGCATGCCACCGGCGAGCGCGACCCCGGTGACGACCGTGAGCGTGATCGCTGCGCGCGTCAGCGCAACGAGCGCGTATCCGAGCGCGATCCCGCGGCGGTCCTCCGCGGCGAGCATCAGCCTCCGCGCGAAGCCGCTCTCGAAGTCGAATGCGAGCGTGAAGCCGGTGAACAGGCCGCTGAACATCGCGGACTGGCACAGCACGAAGACGAACTGGAACGCGGTGTAGCCGGCCGGGAAGTGAAAGCCGGGCACCGAGCCGAGCGCGGAGAGTCCGCCGGCGAAGCTCGCGAGGAAGATCAGCGGGAAGATCAGCGACGGCACGAACAGGTCGGGCCTGCGCACATATGTGTGAAGGCTTCTCCACGCGATCGTCCACGCGACTCGCCAGATGCCGCCGTGGCTCGCACGCGCTGCGCTCATGTCCGCTGCAGCCTCGTGCGCAGCGCGCCCGCTACCGCGAGCAGCGCGATTGCTCCGAGGCCGACCGCGACCGCAAAGCCGCGCGCGAGCGCGGTGGCGTCCCAGCCGAAGATGAACAGGCTGCGGAAGGCCTCGATCAGGTAGGAGATCGGGTTCCAGGTGGCGACCGTGTGAAACCACCCTGTTCGCAGCAGCTGGCGCGGAAGGTTGCTCGAGGACAGGAAGATGAACACGAAGAACAGCGGGAACAGGCCCTGCACCGCCTCGCCTGAGCCGGTTCGCAGTGCCGCTGCGCAGCCGAGCGCGCCGAACGCCATCGCGGTCAGCGCGCCGAGTGCGAGGATCACGAGCGCCCCCGCGAAGCCCGCCTGCAGGTGCGCGCCTGCGATCAGACCCACCACGATGTACACGCCAGACTGCAGCGCGCCGAGCCCCGCGACGCCGACGAGCAGGCCGCCGATCAGCGACACGCGCCGCAGCGGCGTCAGCGCGAGGCGATTGAAGAAGCCGCTCTCCACGTCCTCGGCGAGGTTCGTGCCGGTGTTTACGAGCGAGAACATTCCACCCTGGATGAACGCGACCGCGATCGCGAAGGACACGTAGGAGTGCGTCGGGAAGCCCGGCAGGCGGGTCGCTGCGCGCAGTCCGCTCGCGTTGACCGCGAGCAGGATCACCGGAAAGAACACGATCGGAAACAGCTGGAACGGCTGGCGCAGCGTCTTGAGCATCGAGCGCCGCGCGAGCACCCCCACCTGCGTCGAGAGCGCGCCGCTCATCGCGGCTCCTGGGCGAGCGGCTCCTGCGTGTTCGCTGCGCGTGCGCCGTCCTCAGGCGGTCCCGTCTGCCCGCCGTCTCCGTCGCCGGCGCCCTCAAGCGAGCGGCCGGTCTTTGCCAGGAACACGTCATCGAGGGTCGGCGCATGCAGCCGCAGGTCGCCGATGCGCAGGCCCTCGGCGTCGAGCGTGCGCACGATCTCGGCGAGGTCGCTGACGCCCTGCGGCAGGCGCACGGCCACGCCGTTGGCCGACGCGGCGGCCAGTTCGCCGAAGCGCGAGAGCACGGCGAGCAGCCGCTCGCCGTCGCCCGGGTCCTCCGGGATCGCCTCGACGCTCGGGCGTCCGATTGCGGCCTTCAGCTCCGCGGGCGTGCCCTCGGCGACGAGCTTGCCGCGGTCGATGATGCCTACGCGGTCGGCGAGCACATCGGCCTCCTCGAGGTACTGGGTCGTCAGGAAGACCGTGACCCCATCATCGGCGAGTCGCCGCACCTCATCCCACAGTGCGGCGCGGCTCTGGGGGTCAAGGCCGGTGGTGGGCTCATCGAGGAACAGCAGTCGCGGGCCGTGCACGAGCGCAAGCCCGAGATCGAGCCTGCGCTTCATCCCGCCCGAGTAGCCGCCGACCTTGCGGTCCGCTGCGTCGGTCAGCCCGACGCGCTCGAGCAGCTCGGCGCCACGCCGCTCGCGCTCGGCCTTGGCGAGCCCGTGCAGCGCGCTCTGCAGCCGCATGTGCTCGCGGCCCGTCAGGAACGGGTCGAGCGCGGACTCCTGAAGCGACGCTCCAATCGCGCGTCTGACCGCAGCGCCCTGCGCGACCACGTCGAGGCCCGCGACGCGCGCGCGTCCGGCGGTCGGCGGAAGCAGCGTCGTGAGGACGAGCACCGTCGTTGACTTGCCTGCGCCGTTGGGGCCGAGGAAGCCATAGATCTCGCCGGGCGCGACCTGCAGGTCGATCCCATCGACGGCGCGCACGCCGCCCTTGAAGTCGCGAACGAGGCCTTCGACCTCGATACCGTTGGCGCCGTCCGATGTCCGGTGGCTGGGTGAAGACTCTTCTGGCATTGAAAGATTTATAACGGCCTCGAGCTGCGCGAGTTCGCGCTGCTGCGCGCGGTCGGTGCTGCGGAGGGCGAGTCCCAGAACACGATCGGCGAGCGCCTGCAGATATCGATCTGCTCACCGCGTCGGCGCGCGCGTGGTGCACGACGCCAACCGCCACCCTGCTGCGGAGTGCTAGGCGCGCGTAGGCCGAGAACTCCTCCCGAGACCACGCGGGTGGTCGCCGTAGTAGCCTCCCGCGCGGCAATGATGCCATCTTCAAGGAGGAATGATGCTAAGGACGACAAGCAGGCTCACGACCGCCGTATGCACGCTCGCATTCGTGGGAGCCGGCGCAGGCGCAGCTTTTGCAGGCGAGGTAAAGGGACCTCCGGGCACTCCCGGTGTCATCGGTTCTGGGTCGGAAGAAAATACAGGGGCACCCTCGCACGCCAACTCGATTTGCGCATTCTCAGGGCTGAATGACTTCCGCTTCGAAAACGGTCAGATCGAAGTCCACGTTCAGTCGCCTGGAACTGAACACAGGTTGGGTTTCACCCCTGCCGGCGTTCCTGGCCAAGCATGCAAAGGCTTTAGCAACCCAGAGAACCCGCGCGAAAAAAAAGCATAGAGACACGGTGGTTGACCCCGGTCAGTGATGCCGGGGTCAACCTTGATCTCGCCGACGCCCGCTGAAGTGCCTGCTCGAAACAGCGAAAGGCGATGTCACAGGAGAACACAGAACTGGTGCGCAGGGCGTTTGCGGCGGCTAACGCTGGCGGGATCGAGGCGGCGCTGGCGTTCTATGCACCGGATGTCGTCTTCTACCCGATTGCTGCTTGGACCGAGGACGCCGAATATCGCGGACACGACGGCGTTCGCGCACTGAACGCGATATTCACCAACGCCTTCGAGGACTTTGCCTGGGATGTCCGTGAGATTCGCGAAGCCGGTGGTCGGGTTCTCGTCCGCACGGATATGACTGGGCGCGTCAAGGGTTCCGCAGCGCCGATCCGCGAGCAGTATGCGGTCGTCTGCTCAGACTTCCGCGACGGCATGTGCGGCGAGGTGCGATTCTTCCAAACCTGGCATGAGGCCCTCGGGGCCGTTGGACTGGCGGACTAGGCGATGTCACAGGACGTGGAGATCGCCAAGCGAGGAATTCGCGACCTCGGCGACCGCGTGCTCGTGCTCGGTCGAATCGAGGGTCGCGGTAGAGGCAGCGGCGCCCCGTCGATGCGCCGCTGGGGTTTGTCGTCGATGTTCGCGGCGGCAAGATGTCACGCATCCGGGGCTGTATCGATCACGGCGAGGCGCTGCGGGCGGCTGGCCTCTCAGAGTAGGCTGGCCAGGTGCTGGTGTCCGGCGCGAGCTCGGGGTCGGCGAGCGCGTGATCACGCTCGCGGCGCCTGGTAGCATAAATCTAGATCTCTTTGGGGGGCGCTTTGCGGTTGGAGATTCACCGTTCGAAGTGCAGTAACAAGGGGTGTTGCGAATCATGGCCCACGCGGCGCTTTGAGCCGGAGTCGATGACGGGTTCGCTGCGGTCGTTCGGGCGCCAACGTGTGGCGGCGGCCCGCTCGGTCGCGCCCCACCAGGCAACGTGACACGGGAGACCGAACCCGTGCTCGGTCGACTCGACGCGGCTTGGACGGGGCTTGCACCTCGGCTGGGCGCATCGCGGCGCGCCGGTGCTCCGGGGGGGACTGGCACGACGGCTTTTCTGCGCAACGTGCCCGTCCTTGCCGGCCTGTCCGAGGATCTCCTCGCGCAACTCGCGGAGCGAGTAAGCGAGGTCCATGTTCGTGCCGGCGAGTGGATTATGAGGGAGGGCGAGCCTGCCGAGAGCCTGTTCATAGTGCGCAGCGGCCGAGTCGAGGTCGTCGACGAGGGCCCGCCCGAGGCGCTCGTCCGCGTCCTGCGCCGCGGAGCCGTGCTGGGCGAGCTGGCGTTGTTGCGCGAAGGAACCCGCTCGGCGTCGGCACGCGCGCGCCGCGACGCGGATCTGCTCGAGCTGGGCCGCGTCGCGTTCGAGGCACTGATCCAGCAGGCGCCGAGCTTCGCGCTGGGCCTCACGCGGGCGATGGGCGCGCAGCTGGCCGCCAGCCGCATGCCCGTCGTCGTCGCTACGCCGCCGCGAACGATCGCGGTCGTCGGACTCGATCCGGGCGTATCTGTCGGCCAGGTGGCTGAAGGGCTCGCCGACGCGCTTGCTCTGCACGGATCGGTCGCCAGGCTGAGCGCCGGCGATCTGGCCACGATCGACCGAGCCGAGCAGGACGCCGACCGGGTGGTGCTGCGCTGCGAAGATGACGCCGGTAGCGAGTGGACCCAGCTGTGCATCGCCGAAGCCCACCTCGTGGTCGTGGCCAGCACCGGGACTCCCGACCCGCGGTGGCGGGAGCTAGCGACCGCACTGCACGGATGCGAGCTGTTAGTGCTTGGGCGGGCGATGGCCGACGGCGTGTTCAACACGCTGCAGCCGCGTGAGGTGCAGGTAATCGCTGAACCCGCACGCCAGGGTGCGGCCTTGGAAGCGATGGCGCGGCGATTGGCTGGGCGCTCGCTGGGAGTGGTGCTGTCCGGCGGCGGGGCGCGGGCGCTGGCGCATCTAGGGGTTCTGGAGGAGTTGCGTGCAGCAGGCCTGCGGTTCGACCGTGTCGGGGGCGTCAGCCTCGGTGCCCTCGTGGCGGCCGCGATGGCGGCAGGCTTCACTACCGACAACATGTACGCGTCGTTCGAGCGCGGCTTCGTAGCCACGAACCCGAGCAACGATTTCGTCGTGCCCGCCTACTCTCTGATCCGTGGCACCAAGACCCGCCGCATGCTCTACGACGCGTTCGGCGACCGGCGCATCGAGGAGCTGCCGCTGCGCTTCTTTTGCCTGAGCTGCGATCTCGTGGCGCGCGAGGCCGTGACGCACCGCGCCGGGCGCGTCGTCGACGCAGTTTACGCCAGCCTCGCGATTCCGGGCGTGTTTCCGCCCGTGGCCACACCGGCCGGCCAGCTGCTCGTGGATGGCGGAGTCCTCGACAACCTCCCGGTGGCAACTATGGCTCGTAAGGGCGAGGGACCGGTGATCGCGGTCGACGTGACAGGCCGCACGGGGAACGTCAAGCGCGCCGCGCGACCGGCTCGAGCCCGGCTCGGCCCCTCGGTCCGCCGAGCGCTGACAGGAAACGAGGCGGAGATTCCGCACCTCGCGGAGACGATGCTCCGCACTGTGACGGTCGGCAGCAGCGACACCATCGCCGCCGCGCGCCTGCACGCCGACCTCGTGATTACGCCACAGGTCGGAGACGTCGGGCTGATGGACTGGAAGTCGCTCCCGCGCGTCGCCGAGCTCGGACGCCGTGCTGCGCGCGAAGCGATCGACGCCGACCCCGGCTTGTTAGACCGCCTGGCGACATAGAGGCTTGCCGGAAATGACGGCTATCCTGCTCCCGATCGAGTCCTTCCGCCGTGGCGCGACCCGCGCTCAGCCCTAGCGACATGCCCGCGGATCAGGGTGCAACGGTCCGTCTCGCAGAGACCAGCGAGGACAAGGCGAAGGTGTTCAGCTTTCGCTATCAGACCTACTGCGTACAGCAGCAGCTGTTCCTCGACGTTGCAGACCACGATCGCAGATGGTTGCGTGACGTCGATGACGAGGATGGGCTGATCTGGCTCGCCGAACAGAACGGTGAGGCGGTAGGGACGCTGCGCGCGAACGTCGGCCCGAACGGAGCGTTCTCAGATGAGCTGACCGAGATCTTCGATCTCCACAAGTTCGTCGCGGTCATCGACGCCGAGCGAATCGCCGTACTCAGCCGCTTCATCGTGGCGCCGCAGCTGCGGGGCGGCATGGTGTCTGGCGGTCTAATGGCACATGCGGCGCAGTATGGGATCGCGCACCGGATGGACACGGTGTTCTGCGACTGCGAGCCGCACCTCGTGGACCTGTACCGAAGGATCGGCTTCCGCCCCTTCAAGCCGCTCTACAACCACCCGACCTCGGGCCTACTCGTTCCGCTCGTGCTGCTGCTCAGCGATCGCGACCACCTCGTTCGCGTGAATTCGCTGATGCTGTCTCTGATCCCCGAGGACTTCCCGCATACCGCCGAGGCTGCGCTGCTCGAGCTCATCGGCAGCGACGTGGTCCGGAGCCCGGACACCCGCCTTTTCGCTGACATGGAGACGCGGGCCAACGGTGATGTAGACACGCCCAGCTCGCTGCTAGACGGACTCACGGTTGAGGAGCGCGAGCGACTGTTCACGCGCAGCAACGTGCTCAGCGTGCGCTCAGGGGACGCATTGATTCGAGCCAGTCACGTATCTCGAACCGTGTACGTCGTCCTGGATGGCACTTTCCAGATCACGGTCGGCGAGCAGATCGTGGGCGTCGCAGTGCCCGGGGATTTCTTCGGCGAGATCGCCCTGCTGCTCGACGCTTCCCGGACCGCGGAAGTTCGTGCGGTGACCCCCGGCGAGGTCGTGGCCGTCAGCGACCGCGTGCTCCAGCGCCTGATCGTCGAGGAGCCGGCGATCGCCTCGAAGGTGCTTCTCAACTTCAGCCGCGGGCTAGCGCGCAAGCTGCTCGCGTGGCATGGGGAGCACTAAGGCGTGGATGGCGCTCTGGAGCCAGGGGACGTGCTCTCCTACTCGGCAGGAAGCACGCGGAGAACTCCTGATGGCTATCGATTCGTACGTCGTTCGGGATGGCAGTCGGGGCCCAACATGCTCCACGCCGTCGCGATCCGATGGCCCGACGTGCTCAGCCGCTTGCGGGACAGGCCCCCGCTCATCGTCAACGCGTACCCGGCAACGATCGGCGAGTTCTCGTTCGGGATAGCGATCGACACGTACCTGAGCCCGCGGACGGCTTCACGCGCGCTTTGGCTTGCTCAACAGGAAGGTCTGACGGTCGTGCTCTTGGCCCAGCCATTGTTCGCGGCCGAGCTGCTCTTCGGTCACCGCCGCTCCGGTTCGCCGTGGCCAACTGAGCTCATACTTGCGACGGGCGGATACCCCATGCCGGCGACGCTCGAGGACGCACTCACGAGTGAGCTCGCGGACGCAGGCAGCCACCTCACGGTGATCCACTTCTACGGTGCGGCCGAGGTCGATGCCGGCTGCATGCTCGCGCGGCGACTCGATGGGCACCTCGTCTACTACCCCCGCGGCGAGGACGTGTCGGTCGCCTTGGACGAGGGGCAGATACTGCTGGCGCGCCAGCAGGACGGCGGAGCTTGGTCTGAGCCGTTTCCGACAGGCGATTACGCCGTGGAGAGGGCAGACGGCGGCTTTGAGCTCGTCGATCCACCTGGAACCAAGGCGGCGCTTGCTCGCCTTGACCGCTGGGGGCGTGAGGAGTGGCTGCGCCGTACGGGCTGGCTCGCGATGCACGATGGCGAGCTCAAGATCCAGGTCAGGGCATCGTTGCCGACGGCCACCCCCGAAGAGGCTGAGTATCACGACTTCGCGCGTCTGACGGCAATGACATGGCTCGAGAAGCCGCGCTGGCTCGATCTACCAGCCGCGAAGTGATCGACGCCGCGGACACCCAAACCGAGCAGCGACGCGACCGCCGCTGGGCAATCCTGGCCACGATCATCGCGTTTGAGTTCGTGATCGAGCTTGACACGTCGATCGTCAACATCGCGCTGCCGACGCTCGGGCGCCAGCTGCACGCGAGCACCAGCCAGCTGCAATGGGTGGTCGACGCCTACGTCCTCGTGCTTGCATCGCTGCTGCTGTTCACCGGCACGATCGTCGACCGGCTCGGCGGTCGGCGCATGCTCGTCGCCGGCGCCCTCATCTTCGCGCTGGCTTCGGCGGTCGCCGCGACGGCCTCGGACGTAGATGAGTTGATCGCAACGCGGGCGATCATGGGCCTAGGAGGAGCGATGCTGTTTCCGGCCACGCTGTTCGTTCTCTCCGACACGTTCCCGCCAGCCGAACGCGCACGGGCTTTCAGCATATGGTCGGCCGTCGCCGGCCTGAGCTTCGCGCTCGGCCCGACGCTTGGGGGGTGGTTGGTGCAGCAGTTCAGCTGGAGCGCGATCTTCTGGGTCAACGTTCCGATCCTCGCTGGCGCGCTGCTCGCAGGGCTGCCGCTCGTCCGCTCGACTCACGCCGAAAAGCCGCGGCCGCCGGACGCGCTCGGCGCCATCCTCGCGATCGCCGGGCTGACGAGCCTTCTCTATGCCGTGATCGAGGCGCCGAATCGCGGCTGGACGGACGGTAGGACCGCGGCCGCGTTCGGGCTCGCCGCCGCTGCGCTCGCGGGATTCGCGCTGTGGGAGTCGCGAGCGCGCTATCCGATGCTTGATGCGCGCGTGCTCGGTGGCGGTCGAACCCTGGCGGCCGCGACGACGCTCGGACTCACGTTCCTGCCGATGGCCGGCACCCTGTTCGTCCTCACCCAGTACCTCCAGCTCGTACTCGGCTACTCGCCGCTGGAGGCCGGGGTGCGAATCGTGCCCGTGGCACTGGTGTTCGCCGTCGCCGCCACTGCGTCGGTAGCCGTCAGCCGCCGGCTCGGGAGCAAGCTGACCGTTGCATGCGGGCTAGGCCTGCTGGCAGGCGCCCTGATCGGCCTGAGCACAGTGTCCGACAGTACCGGCTACGGCCTGGTGCTCGCGACGTTGCTACTCGGCGGCGTCGGGCTGGGGTTGGCCGTCACACCCGCGATGGAGGTCACGCTCAACGCGCTCCCGAGTGACAGCACCGGTGTCGGCTCCTCCGTCAACACGACTGCGATCACGCTCGGCGGCGCACTGGGCGTAGCCGTCATCGGCAGCATCCTCTCGTCGAGGTTCTCCAGCCTGATCGCACCCGGCGCGCCCGCTTCCGGCTCGGCCCACGAGGCCATCACCGCAGCGTTCCAGACCGCGGCAAGGACAGGAGATCGCGCATTCGCTGCAGCCATCCGCCACGACTTCGTCCTCGCGTCGAGTACCTCCTTCCGCGTGTGCGCGGGGGTCTCCGCGGCTGGCGCGCTGCTGGCTCTTTCGTTCCTGCCGAGGTCTGCGGCTCCGGTCGCGCAGCCCGTCGGCCTCGAGGA
>JAXDGS010000034.1:0-22052 GCA_034664905.1 Solirubrobacteraceae bacterium
GAGGCATCGCCCCTGCGGGTCGCTGCGAGACGCTGACTTAGCGATTTCACAGCCAGCACCGTAGCACACTGGCTTAGCTATCTGATAGTCAGCTACAATGGCCGCATGGAGCCACCGGTGCGGATGACGGGCAAGCTCGATCCACGCGGCGCTTGGAAGGCCGACCGCTGCTCGATCGCGGCCGCGCTCGAGGTCATCAGCAAGCGCTCGGCCTTCCTGATCCTGCGCGAGGCGTTCTGGGGAACGACCCGCTTCGACGACTTCGCCGAGCGCGTTGGGATCAGCGAGCCCGTCACGGCTGCGCGCCTGCGCGAGCTCGTCGAGGCGGGCCTGCTCGAGCGCGAGTCCTACCGCGAGCCGGGCGAACGCGCGCGCCAGCTCTACCGCCTGACGCCGAAGGGGCTCGAGCTGTTCCCGGCGCTCGTCGCGCTGCAGCAGTGGGGTGACCGCTGGCTCGAGACCGGCGGCGGCGTCGAGCTGCGCCACCGCGACTGCGGCGAGCACGTCGGCGTCGAGCTGCGATGCACCGCTGAGCACCGTGTCGGCCCCGGTGAAGTGGACCTCGCGCTCCGCGCCGGGGGCCGGAGAGCTCGGGCCGCCGGCGAGCGCAGCCCGGTCTAGTAGCGCTCGTCGAGGAGCTCGTTCACGCCCGTTCCTCGAGCACGAACGCGACATCGTCGACGTAGCAGTAGGACCACTCCTCGCCCGGCTCCGCCGAGCTGACGATCGGATGATCGCTTGCGCGCGCGTGGGCCGAAGCATGCCGGTTCGGCGAGGAGTCACAGCAGCCCACCCGTCCGCAGCTTCGACACACCCGCAGATGGACCCACGAGCCGCCGATCGCGAGGCAGTCCTCGCAGCCCTCGACCCGCTCGGGGCGCGCCACCACGACCTGGCTCAGATGCGTGCACGTGGCCGTCATGAGCGCGCCGGCCGCTGGGTGTGGTCCATGCCTCGACTCTTCATCGGGAAACCTCCTCGTTCGCTTTGCCCCATCCACATTGACAAAGCCGTCAAGCCCCCCGGGATCCCGGCCTCGCGGGCGCCGAGCGCCGCGTTGCTCAGAGCGGCCTGCGGACGCCCACCTCGTCGAGGTGCGCGAGCAGATCCGCGGGATCCTCATACACGCGGAACGCTCCCGCGTAGAACAGCTCCTCGCGCCCGTAGCCGCCGGACAGCACGCCGATGCCGAGCGAGCGCGCGCGCCTGGCGGCGAGCAGGTCCCAGACGCTGTCTCCGACGACGATGCTTTCGCGCACATCGACGCCGATCCGCTCCGCGGCCGTGAGGAATAGGTCCGGGTCGGGCTTCGCGTAGCGCACCTGATCGCGCGTGATCAGCGGCGTCTGCTCTCCGAGCCCGAGCAGCTCGAGCGCGAGCTGCGCGTAGCGCCCGGCGCCGCTCGTGGCGATCGCCCACGGGACGCCGCTCTCGGACAGCGTGTCGAGCAGCTCGGTGGCGCCCGGCAGCGGGCGCACACTGTCGAAATGGCGGATGTACGCGTCGGCGTGCAGGCTGGGAAGCCGCGCGATCGTCTCCGGATCGAGCTGCGTGTCGAGCTCGCGCACGAGCGCGGCGACGAACAGGCCGCCGCTCATGCCGATGCGGCGATGGATCTTCCACACCGACAGGTTGATGCCGACGCCCTCGAGCGCCTCGCGCCAGGCGACCACATGCTGGTAGACGCTGTCGATGAGCGTGCCGTCTAGATCGAACAGGAACGCCGGCTGGCTGCGGGTCTCGTGCATCGCGGGCATGGCTGCTCCCTCGCTCTCGGAGCTTGCGATCCGAGCTCTCGCCATTGGCGGGGCGCCAACACTACCGGGCCTCGCGCGGACGCGCCGGAGGTAGGCTTCACGCGGGCGCGAGGCGCCCGCCCCGCGATGCCCGATCCGCCGATCGACAAGCCCGAGCTGCTCGACCTCCTCCACCAGGGGACTGCGCGCGTGATCGGAGCGTGGCGAGTCGGCGAGCTGCTGGTCGACCCCGGGCCTGCAAGCGCCCTGGAGGTGTTGCTCGCGCAGCTCGAGCGGCGCCCGCCGCGCGTGCTCGCGCTGACGCACATCCACCTCGACCACGCGGGCGCCACCGGATCGCTGGTGCGGCGCTTTCCCGACGTGGAGGTGTGGGTGCACGAGCGCGGCGCTCCTCACATGATCGACCCGCGCAAGCTGCTCGAGAGCGCCACGCGTCTCTACGGCGATGAGATGCAGCGTCTTTGGGGCGAGGTGCTGCCTGTCCCAGCCGAGCGCGTGAGGATCCTGCGCGGCGGCGAGTCGCTGGGGCCGTTCCGCGTCCTCTACACGCCCGGCCACGCTTCCCATCACGTCTCCTACCTGCACGAGCCGAGCGCGACCGCGTTCACCGGCGACGTCACCGGCGTGCGCATCGGCGACGGGCCGCTGCTCGCTCCCACGCCGCCGCCCGACATCGATCTGCGAGCGTGGCGAGCTTCCCTGGATGCGATCGAGGAGCTCGCCCCGAGCACGCTCGCGATCACGCACTTCGGCGCCTACCGGCAGGTCCCAGAGCATCTCAGCGAGATGCGCGAGGAGCTCGACCGCGCCGAGGCGATGGCCCGCGATCTCGATGCGGACGCCTTCGCCGCGAGCATCCGTGAGCGCGTTTCAGCCGCCGGCGATCACGAAGGGCAGGCTCGAGCATACGAGTGCGCGATGCCCCCCGAGCAGAGCTACCAGGGCCTCGAGCGCCACCTCTCCGCGCGCGAGCGTCCCGTCGCCGCGGCGACGCGCCGCCAGCAACCGAGCGGGGGTGGGTGAGCGATGGCAGCTGCGGACACCGAGCGATATGAGCGGCTGCGCCGGGAGCACCGTTGGGAGACACCCGAGCGCTACAACATCGCCGCGGACGTCTGCGACCGGCGCGACCCCGATGCGCTCGCGATGGTGCATGAGCGATACGACGGCGCCGTGCGCGAGCTGCACTGGGGAGAGCTGCAGGCGCTCTCTAATCAGGCCGCCAACCTGCTTGCCGCCCTGGGCGTGGAGCGTGGCGACCGCGTGGCGGTGGTGCTTCCAACCGCGCCGGAGACCGCCGCGGTGTTCTTCGGCGCGTGGAAGCTCGGCGCGATCCTGCTGTCGATGTCGGTGCTCTACGGCGATGAGGGGATCGCGCACCGCCTGCGCGACTCCGAGCCGAAGCTGCTCGTCACCGATGCCGCGAACGCGCCCCGCTTCAGCGGTCCGTGGGTCCCACGTGTGCTCGTCCTCGATCCCGTGGTGCTCGCAGCCGAGAGCGAGCGCGCCGAGACGCTCGACACGGCCGCGGAGGATCCCGCGCAGCTCTACTACACCTCGGGGACAACCGGCCTTGCGAAGGGGATCGTGCACGCCCACCGCTACCTGCTCGCCCACAACGAGTTCGAGCACTGCCACGACGTCCAGGCCGGCGAGCGCTTTCACGGCATGGGCGAGTGGGCGTGGGCCGCCGGCATCTGCCCGCTGCTCGGTCCGTGGCGCTGCGATGCGGTGCAGCTGGTGTACGAGCGCGAGGGCGGCTTTGACCCGCACAAGCAGCTCGATTTCCTCTCCCGCCACAGGGCCTCCAACGTGTTCGCGACGCCAACCGCGATCCGCTCGATGATGGCGATCGAGGATGCGCGCGAGCGCTATCCGCAGCAGTTTCGCGTCGTGTGCTCCGCGGGCGAGCCGCTGAACCCCGAGGCGATCCGCTGGTTCCGCAGTCAGTACGGCCTCACCGTGCTCGACTACTACGGGCTCACGGAGTCATATCCGTTGTGCGGGAACTTTCCCTGGATGGAGGTGCGCGAGGGCTCGATGGGCCGCCCAATGCCGGGCTGGGACGTCGCGATCCTCGACGAGGACGAGCGCCCGCTGGCGGCCGGTGAGCGCGGCGAGATCTGCCTGCGCGCACGCTCGAACCCGCACTACCCGCTCGGATACTGGCGATTGCCGGACGCCTCGCATGAGGTCTTCGGCGGCGACTGGTTTCACACCAAGGACGCCGCGCGCATGGACGAGGACGGCTACGTGTGGTACGAGGGGCGCGCCGACGACGTGATCATCTCCGCCGGCTACCGGATCGGCCCCTTCGAGGTCGAGTCGGTCTGCCTCGAGCATCCTGCCGTCGCAGAGGCCGCCGCGGTGTCCTCTCCGGATGAGCGCCGCGGCACCGTCGTGAAGGCGTTCATCGTGCTCGCGCACGGCCACGACGGCTCGGAGGAGCTCGCGCAGGAGATCAAGCTGTTCGTGCGCGAGCGCCTGTCCGCGTACGCGTACCCGCGCCTGGTCGAGTTCGTCCCCGAGCTGCCGAAGACGCTGACGGGAAAGATCCGCAGGATCGAGCTGCGCGAACGTCAGTAGAGCGTCGCCGCGAGCCGCCGGCGCGTCTCGCGTGCAAGCGGGTGCTCCGGCCCGAGCGCATCGAGCTCGCCGACGATCACGCGGCGGATGTCCTCGCGATCGCCGTTCGCCGCGGCGAGCGCCGTCAGCAGCTGCTCGACCGCCTGCTCGAGCTCTCCGCGGTCGAGCGCGTCGAACGCCTCTCGCAGGCGCTCGTCGTCTTCAAGGCGTAGGCGCGCAGCGAGCCCGTCGGCTTGAAAGCTTGCGCTCACGTGCTCGAGCAAGTTGCGCGCCTCCTCGCGAGCGTCGCGCGCGATCAGCATGCGCGCGAGCGCCACCGCGGCGTCCGCTCGTCCCGGCTGCAGCTCGAGCGCGCGGCGCAGGTCCTCCTCGGATCCGGCCTCCACGAGCGTGTCGGCCTCGGAGGGAAGCAGCTCGTCGAAGAACTTCTCGACCGCCTCCTCGCCCTGCGCGCCGACGAACTCGGATACCAGACGTCCGTCGCGGAAGGCCTTGACCGCCGGGATGCCGCGAATCTGGAACGCCTGCGCCAGGTTCTGGTTGGCATCGGTGTCGAGCTTGGCGAGCACGACCTTGCCCTCACGGCCCGCGGCGGCGCGCTCGAGCAGTGGTCCGAGCGCACGGCACGGGCCGCACCACTCCGCCCAGAAGTCGACGACCACCGGCACCGTCGCCGAGCGCTCGATCACCTCGCGCTCGAAGTCCTCCACTGAAACGTCGATCACCGTCATGCGAACAGCTTAGGAGCTGCGCCGCACGGTGGCCGCGAAGCGGTCCGCGCCGGGCCGCGAAGCTCGGGCGGGCGTCGGGCTCCTCGCGGCTATGGTGTCGAGGTGCCCTGCGCGGAGATCGTGCCCGGCCTGCTGCGCTGGACGGCGGCCCATCCCGAATGGGATCCGCAGGCCGAGCCGGGAAGCTCCGGTGACTGGGGTCAGATGGTCGGATCGGTGCTCTATCAGCTGCCGGACGCGGTTGCCCTGATCGACCCGCTGCTGCCGCGCGAGGGGCGCGCGGACTTCCTTCACCGCCTCGACGAGCGCATCGCGGGGCGAGCGGTGAGCATCCTCACGACGATTCGCTGGCACCGGCGAGACCGCGATCAGCTCGCGCAGCGCTACCGCTCGAGCAGCACGCGCGCGTGGAACGCGGTCCCTCCCGGCGTGGCGCCACGGCCGCTTCGGGGCGCGGGAGAGACGCTCTACTGGCTTCCGGCCGTCGCCACGCTGATCGCCGGGGACCGCCTGGTCCGCACACCCGGCGGTGAGCTCATGCTCTGCCCGCAGAGCTGGCTCTCGCAGGTACAGGTCGACAGGGCGGGCCTCGCCACGCTGATGCGCCCGCTGCTCGAGCTGCCGATCGAACGCGTGCTGGTCTCACACGGCGATCCGGTCGTGCGCGACGGGCGCGCGGCGCTCGCGCACGCGCTCACCCAGGCCAGCTCGCCTTAGGACCGTCGACACGCGCTGCGAGCACGGCTACGTCGTCGCGCGGAGAGACGTTGCCGAGGTCCACGAGGCCGATCAGGGCGTCGATCGCCTCCTGGGCGAAGCGCGGGGGGCTGCCGCTGAGCGCGCTCAGCATCTCTGAAGCGGTGAGGATTCGCTCGGGGGCGTGAGCCTCCGAGAGGCCGTCGGTGTAGAGCGCGAGCGCGTCCCCGGGATGCAGGACCGTCGTAGTTTCGTTGATCGTCGGGTCATCGAATATCCCGAGCAGCGTGCCGGCGTGGCCGAACTCCTCCGCGCTCCCCCCGCCGCGCACGATCAACGCCGGAGGATGTCCCGCCGTGGCCAGGATGAGCTGCACCTGTGTGCTCTCGAAGCGCATACGGGCGAGGATCGCGGTCGCGAAGCGCCCGTCGAAGTCCTGCTCGAGCATCGCTTCGTTGACGCGCGTGAGCACCTCCGCGGGCGTCGCGCTCTCGCGGGCGTATGCGACGGTCGTGTGCCGCAGAAAGCCGGTCATCACGGCCGCCTCGGCGCCCTTGCCGCAGACGTCGCCGACGACCAGCCAGCAGGTGCTGCGGTCGATGAACACGTCATAGAAGTCACCGCCGACTTCGTTGCCGGCGCCCATCTGGAAGAAGCTCGCGAGCTCGAGGCCCGGGACCGCCGGCAGCTTGGCGGGCATCAGGCTACGCCGCAGCGTGTGCGCGACATGCGCGCGCTCGGCGTAAAGGCGCGCGTTGTCGTATGCGAGCGCAGCGCGCCCGGTGAGATCCTCGAGCACCTCGACCTGCCCGGGCTCGAAATGCGCCTCGTTCTCGACCCGCAGAAACGAGACGGCGCCGAGCATCCGCCCGCGCGCGATCATCGGGAAGATCGCCGCGGAGCGGCAGCGCGCATCGCGCAGAAAGCGGGCCTGCTCGTCGTGCCCGCTGTCGGCGGCACGTGCCAGCGCGGCGGACTCGTGCAGGTCGTGGATCACGAACGGCCTGCGCGCGCGCAACGCCTGGGCGACCGGGTGCGGGCCGCGGATCGCGAGCGGGTGCTCGGAGCGCATGCGCTCGATGCTCGCTGCGAGCGTCGGGTCGACAGACGCGGCGACGGTGCTGCTGACCGCGCCTTCCGAGTCGAACAGGTCGATCACGCAGAAGTCCGCCAGCTCCGGCACCGCGGTGTGCGCGATCCGCTGCAGCGTCTGCTGCGGGTCAAGCGACGTATCCAGGTTGGCCGTCGCGTTGATCAGGAATTCGAGGCGCCAGCGTTGATCGCGAAGGCGATCGAGCGCGAGATGAATGACCGTCGCTGCGATCAGCGCGAGCACGACGGAGACGGCGAGGATCGTCCAGTAGGTGCTCGGGACATCGCCGTATACGATCGGTGCGAGGAACGCGATCAGCGACGCCACCCACACGGCGAGCGTGCGCCGGCGCGTCTGAAACGCGGCGGCGTGGCCGATCGCGAAGAAGTAGATGAGCGCGAACGGGCTCATCGCGCCGCCGGTACTCGCGCACAGCGCCGCGACCAGCACGACGCCCCAGAGATCCGCGAGCCACACGACGGTGAAGCCGCGATGCTCGCGCACGTAGGCGACGCTCAGCGCGGCAGCCGTCGCGTAGGCGGTGAGCGCGACCGCGATCGCGCCCGCGGGCGAGCTCACGTGGGGGAGCAACGCGGCGGTCGCGATCAGCGTCCCTCCGGCTACGTATAGGGCGGCGCAGCTTGCAAGCGCAGCGCGTGCTTCACGCGCGCTCGCGCCTGGACCGGGTGACGCGATGCCGAGGCGCGAGGGCAAACTAGCGAGGGTTCTCGCCGCGCGCTGCATCGGACGCCGCACGCGATGTGCGGTCAAGGCTCTGCCATGGCTTGCGTGCAAGCGCTCCTCCCCGCGCCGATGTCCCTCCAGGCTCCCACGATCATCGTATGCAGAACTCGTGCAGGTTCTCAAGCGGGCGGCGGCGCGCGCGCAAGCATGCGTGCAGTCCGCCGCGGCTATGATCTGCGGCGAGAGTCGGCGCGCTCGCGCAGCGGTGTGCGGGCGGTTTTCAGTGAGTTTGGGAAAGGGGAGCGGATGACCGACGGCGTGGTCACGGAGACGTCAGCAGGCGAGCGCGCAGCGCTGGGCGCGGCGACCCTCGCGGAGGCGTTCCGCATCACGGCCGCCGAGCGCCCCGAGCAGGTCGCGATCCGCACCAGGGGCGACGAGTTCACGATCACCTGGGGTGAGCTGCGCACGCGCGTGGACGCTCTCGCGGCGGGGCTCGCGGGGCTGGGCCTGCGTCGCGGCGAGACACTCGCGCTGCTGCTGGGAAATCGCCCGGAGTTCCACATCTGCGATCTCGCCGCGATGATGATCGGCGCGGCGCCGTTCTCGATCTACAACACCTACGCGCCCAACCAGATCGAGTACGTCGTCGGTGACGCCGAAGCGCGGATCCTGATCACCGAGCAGCAGTACCTCCCGCAGGTGCTCGAGGCGCGCGCGGCCCTTCCGGGCCTCGAGCACGTGATCCTTGTCGACGGCGAGCCCGCGCCGGGAACGCTCGCGCTGTCGGCGCTCGAAGCCGCGCCGGACCCCGGCTTCGACGTCGACGCATCGGTTGCGCAGATCAAGCCGAGTGACATCCTGACCCTGATCTACACATCCGGGACGACGGGGCCGCCCAAGGGCGTGCAGCTGATCCACCGAAACCTGCTCGCTGCGGTCGAGGGGCTCGAGGTGCTGATCGAGTTCCCGCGCGACGGGCGCGTCATCTCATGGCTGCCCGCGGCGCACGTGGCGGAGCGAAACGCGCACCACTATCTGCCGATCGTCTTCGGCCTGCAAATCACCTGCTGCGATGACCCGCGCCAGGTCCTCTCCTATCTGCCGGAAGTGCGCCCGAGCTGGTTCTTCGCGGTGCCGCGCATCTGGGAGAAGCTGAAGGCTGGGCTCGAGACGATGATCGCCTCTCAGCCGCCCGAGCAGCAGAGCTCCTTCAACGAGGCGATCGCGGCGGGCCTGCGCAAGGTGCGCCTCGAGCAGGCCGGTGAGCCGGTGCCGGCAGAGCTGGTCGAGCAGGTTGCGAGCGCCGACGAGGAGATCTTCGCGGGCGTGCGCGAGACGCTGGGGCTCGACCAGGTGCTTGCGATCAATGTCGGCGCCGCGCCGACGCCGGTGGAGGTGCTCGAGTTCTTCCACGCGATCGGCCTGCCGCTTGCGGAGCTGTGGGGAATGAGCGAGACGTGCGGAGCCGGCAGCGTGAACCCGGTCGCGAAGATCAAGATCGGCACCGTCGGGCCGCCGGCCCCCGGCGTGCAGATCAAGCTCGACAGCGACGGCGAGGTGCTGGTGAAGTCCGACGTCGTGATGGCCGGCTATCGCAACCTGCCGGAGAAGACCGCGGAGGCGTTCACCGAGGACGGCTGGCTGCGCACCGGCGACATCGGCTCCTTCGACGAGGACGGCTATCTGACGATCGTCGACCGCAAGAAGGAGATCATCATCAACGCAGCCGGCAAGAACATGTCGCCGGCGAACATCGAGGCGACGCTCAAGAGCGCCTCTCCGCTGATCGGGCAGGCGTGCTGCATCGGCGACGCTCGTCCCTACAACACCGCGCTGATCGTGCTCGACCCGGACTTCGCGCCGCTGTGGGCCGCACAGCACGGGATCGAGGACACCGCGCTCGCGTCGCTGGCGCGCGAGCAGCGCGTGATCGACACGGTTCAGGAAGCGGTGGATGTGGCCAACGCGAAGCTCGCGAAAGTCGAGCAGATCAAGAAGTTCACGATCATCGACCACGACTGGCTCCCGGGCGGCGAGGAGCTGACGCCGACGATGAAGCTCAAGCGCAAGCCGATCGCAAACCTCTACGCCGAGCAGATCGCGGCGATGTACGCAGGCTAGTTAGGCCCTGGCGCTCGTCTGCGGATCGAGCCGCGTCATCGTCACCCTGAAGCTCAGCTTCGAGCCGCTGTCGCCGATGTACAGGGGCGGGCCATCTTCACCTTGGACCACTGCACAAACCGGGCGCTGCGGCGATGAGCACGTGTCGCAAAACACGGCGCGCTGGAGCGATCGGGCGCGTGGTGCGCGGCGTGCCTGCGCGCTGGGAGGTACGCGGTGTACGGTTCGACGCTGGCATGTTTGAGCCGACACGAGCGCGCTGGCGCGCGGCGGCGCCGCGGCGCGAGCGCGAGCCGCCGAGGAGGACGCTTGACGATGGTCACGATCGATGAGCTGACGCTCGCCGATGAGCCGGCGACGTGGGAGCACCTCGGCTTCGATGTCAGCGATCGCTGTGTGGCGCTCGGGCGCGTTCGCATCCGCCTTGCGGGCACTCAGGCGGGCAGCGGCATCCTCGGCTGGTCGCTGCGCGGCGTCTCGGGCACGCAGCTCGACGGGCTCGCGACGAGCGCCTCCGAGAGCCCGCCCCGGGAGGCGGCGGAGGCGCACCCCAACGGCGTGCTCGCGATCGATCACGTCGTGGCGTTCTCGCCGGACTTCGAACGCAGCGTGCGGGTGCTCTCGGCGGCGGGGCTCGAGCTTCGGCGGGTGCGCGAGGAGCCCACGCCGGCGGGCGCTCCGCGGCAGGCGTTCTTCCGGCTCGGGGAGGAGATCCTCGAGCTGATCGAGGTCCCCGAGGACATGCTCGAGCGCGCCGGCGGCCGCGAGGGCCCGGCGCGCTTCTGGGGGCTCGCGCTCACGGTCTCAGACCTCGACACCGCGGTCCAGCGCGTGGGCACGGATGCGGGGGAGATCCGCGCGGCGGTGCAGCCGGGGAGGCGAATCGCGACGCTGCGACGCTCGGCGGGCCTCGCGGTTCCGGTCGCGCTGATGAGCGCTGCGCTCGGCGACGGTGCGGCGCGGTGAGCGCGGCGCTGTGGAGCGAGGTCGACGCGTACACCGCGGGCCTGCTGGTCGAGGAGGATGACGCGCTCAGGGCGGCGGCCGACGCGAACGCGGCGGCGGAGCTGCCGCCGATCGCCGTGTCCCCGGCCCAGGGCAAGCTGCTTGCGCTGCTGGTCCGCATACAGGGCGCGCGCAGCGTCCTCGAGCTCGGCACGCTCGGGGGCTACAGCACGATCTGGCTCGCGCGCGCGCTGCCGGCAGGCGGCCGTCTCGTGACGCTCGAGCTCGACGCGCGCTACGCGGAGCTCGCACGCGCGAACATCGAGCGCGCGGGCCTGTCCGAGCGCGTGGAGCAGCGCGTCGGGCCGGCGCTCGACTCGCTCAGCGAGCTGATCGCCGAGGGCGCGGGGCCGTTCGACTTCATCTTCATCGACGCGGACAAGCCCAACACTCCCGAGTACTTCCAACGGTCGCTGGAGCTCTCGCGTCCGGGGAGCGTGATCCTGACCGACAACGTGGTGCGCGCGGGGGCGATCATCGACGCCTCGAGCGATGACCCGCGGGCGCAGGGCATGCGCCGCTTCCATGAGCTCCTGCCGACGCTCAGCGGCTTCACGGCGACGACGATCCAGACCGTCGGCAGCAAGGGCTACGACGGCTTCACGCTGGCACTCGTCACCGCCTGAAGCACAGCTTGTAGGCTGCGGCTCGTGGGGAGAGAGCTCAAGCTCGGCTTGAACACCGGTTACTGGGCCGCCGGCCCGCCCCCGGGGGCGCGTGAGGCGATCGCGGAGGCGGAGCGGCTCGGGTTCGACTCGATCTGGACCGCTGAGGCGTACGGCTCGGACTGCTTGACGCCGCTCGCGTGGTGGGGCGCGTCGACCGAGCGCCTGAAGCTGGGCACGGCGATCGTGCAGATGTCGGCGCGCCAGCCGGCGGCGACGGCGATGGCGGCGATGACGATGGACCACCTCTCGGGCGGGCGCTTCATCCTCGGCCTCGGCGTGTCGGGGCCGCAGGTCGTCGAGGGCTGGTACGGCATGCCGTTCGCGAAGCCGCTCGCACGCACGCGCGAGTACATCGCGATCCTGCGCGAGATCTGGGCGCGCAAGGGCCCGGTGTCGGCGCCGGGGCCGCACTATCCGCTGCCGCTGCCCGACGGGACGGGCCTGGGCAAGCCGCTGAAGTCCTCGATCCATCCGCTGCGCGAGGAGATCCCGATCTACCTGGGCGCGGAGGGGCCGAAGAACATCGCGCTGTGCGCGGAGTTGTGCGACGGATGGCTGGCGATGCTGTTCTCGCCGGAGCACCAGGACATCTATGCGAGCGCGCTGGCGGAGGGCTTCGCGCGCGAGGGGGCGCGCCGCAGCGCTGAGGACTTCGAGGTGGCGGCGACGGTGCCGTTGATCGTCTCCGAGGACCTCGAGGCGGCGGCCGATGCGCTGCGCCCCTACTACGCGCTGTACTTCGGCGGCATGGGCGCGAAAGGGCGCAACTTCCACGCGAACGTCGCGATCCGCATGGGCTACGAGGCAGAGGTCGAGCAGATCGCGGAGCTGTATCTGAGCGGGCGCAAGGACGAGGCGGGGGCGAAGGTGCCGCGCAAGCTGATCGAGGAGATGTCGCTGATCGGCACGCGCGAGAAGATCCGCGAGGATCTCGAGCGCTGGCGCGAGTCGATCGTCACAACCCTTCTCATCTCCGGCGACGCGGCGACGCTGCGCGCGGCGGCGGAGCTGGTGCTCGGCTGACGCGCGGTTGGCGGCGCTTACGCGGTTGTAGGGTCTAGGCCATGGCGCAGGACGATCGCGCGCTCGCAGAGGCCGAGCTGTTCGCGAACTTCCAATTTGAGATCTACGGGCGTGGCCTGATCGGCGAGCGCCCGCTGCAGGCGCTCGGGCACGAGGAGCTGCAGCACCGCGCGCGTGGGCGCATGAGCGCGGAGGCGTACGGCTATGTGGCGGGCGGCGCGGGGGCTGAGAGCACGATGCGCGCGAACCTGGCGGCGTTCGAGCGCGTGCAGATCCTGCCGCGGATGTTGCGCGACGTGTCGGTGCGGGACCTGAGCACGACTGTGCTCGGGACGGCGATGCCGGCGCCGCTGCTGCTCGCGCCGGTCGGCGTGCAGTCGATCGTGCGCCCCGACGGAGAGCTCGCGGTGGCACGCGCGGCGGCGGCGCTGGGTGTGCCGATGATCCTGAGCACGGCGGCGTCGCACACGATCGAGCAGGTGGCGCTCCAGATGGGAGACGCGGCGCGCTGGTTTCAGCTGTATTGGCCGGCGGACAGGGATCTCGCGCAGAGCTTCGTCGCGCGCGCGGCGGACGCGGGCTACGCGGCGATCGTGGTGACGCTCGACACGTGGCTGCTCGGCTGGCGCCCGCGCGACCTTCGCAACGGCTACCTGCCGTTCCTGAAAGGCGAGGGTGTCGCGAACTACTTCAGCGACCCGGTCTTCAGGGCTGCGCTCGAGCGAACGCCGGAGGAGGATCCGCCGGCGGCGATCGGCCACTGGGCCTACCAGTTCGCGAACCCGAAGGTGACCTGGCGCGACCTCGCTTGGCTGCGCGAGCAGACCGATCTGCCGATCGTGCTGAAGGGGATCGTGCACCCCGAGGACGCGCGGCTTGCGCTGGAGGCGGGCGTGCAGGGGCTGATCGTCTCCAATCACGGCGGACGCCAGGTGGACGGCGCGATCGGCGCGCTCGACGCACTCGCGGCGGTGCGCGAGGCCGTTGGCGAGAGCTTCCCGGTGCTGTTCGACAGCGGCGTTCGCACCGGCGCGGACATCTTCAAGGCGCTTGCGCTCGGCGCGGACGCGGTGTGCCTCGGGCGCCCCTACATCTGGGGCCTTGCGCTCGCGGGACAGGTGGGCGTCGAGCACGTGCTGCGCTGCATGCTCGCGGAGTTCGACCTGACGCTCGCGCTCAGCGGCTGCGCCTCGATCGCGGAGGTCGGTGCGGCGGCGATTGCGGGCATGGACCGGTAGAGCGCGCGGTGCGGGCACTGAGCGAGGAGTCGCGCAAGCGGCTTACGCTGCTCGCGTGCATCCTCGGATCGGGGATCGCGCTGCTCGACGGCACGGTCGTGAACGTCGCGCTGCCGAGCATTCAGCGAGCGCTCGGCGGCGGCCTCGCGGCGCAGCAGTGGGTGGCCAACGGCTACCTGCTGACGCTCGGGTCGCTGATCCTGGTCGGCGGATCGCTCGGAGACGTGTTCGGCGAGCGGCGCGTGTTCGCGCTGGGCGTGCTCGCGTTCGGCGTCGCGTCGCTCGCGTGCGCGCTCGCGCCGACGATCGGCGTGCTGGTGGCCGCGCGGGCGCTTCAGGGGGTCGCGGGCGCGCTGCTGGTGCCGGGTTCGCTGGCGGTGATCGTCAACACCTTTCAGGGCGCCGAGCGCGGGCCGGCGATCGGCAGCTGGACGGCGTGGGGGGCGATCGCCGGCGTGCTTGGGCCGCTCGCGGGGGGTGAGCTGCTGGCGGTCGCGTCCTGGCGCTGGGTGTTCGTCATCAACATTCCGCTCGCGCTCCTGTGCGCTGCGTTGATACTCGTGGCGATGCCTGCGAGCGATCGCGGTATCGATGAGGGGCGCGGCGGCATGCGCCGCCGCGTGGACGTGGTCGGTGGACTGCTGGCAGCGGCGGCACTCGGGGGACCGGTGTTCGCGTTGATCGAGCAGCCGCGTCTGGGCTGGTCGAGCGCGGCGGTGATCGGCCCGCTCGTCGCGGGAGGCATGCTGATGGTGGCGTTCCTCGCATACGAGGCGCGCGCGGCGGACCCGATGCTTCCGCTCGGGCTCTTTCGGCGGCGCAACTTCTCCGCGGGCAACATCGAGACGTTCGCGATGTACGCGGGCCTCGCGGTGCTGTTCTTCTTCCTCGTGCTGTTCCTGCAGCAGGTCGGCGGCTACACGCCCCTTGAGAGCGGACTCGCGGTGCTTCCGGTGACGGTCGTGCTGTTTGGGCTCTCGCGGCGCTTCGGCGCGCTCGCGGACCGCTACGGGCCGCGGCTGTTCATGGGGGCCGGCCCGCTGGTCGCAGCCGTGGGGCTGCTCGGCTTCGAGCGCGTCGGGTTGCCGGTGCGCTACGTCCAGGACGTCCTGCCCGGGCAGCTGCTGTTCGCGGTCGGCCTGTCGATGACCGTGGCGCCGCTGACCGCGGCGGTGCTGAGCGACGCTTCGCCGTCGCAGGCGGGGATCGCCTCGGGTGTGAACAACGCGATCGCGCGTGTCGCAGGCCTGATCGGCACGGCGGCGCTCGGCGCTGTGGTCGCGAGCGCGTTCACCTCGACGCTCGATCGCAAGCTCGCATCGGTGAATCTCGGGCCGGCGGCGCGAGCGGCCGTGGGGCAGGCCAAGCGCCTGCCGCTGGGGCTGCCCGACGTGCATGCGCTCCCGGGCGCACAGGCGCGAGCGCTGCGCGCAGCCGCTGAAGCAGCGTCGCTGCACAGCTTCCGCCTGAGCGTGGCGGTGGCGGCCGCACTCGTTGGGCTGGGCGGCGTGGTGGGGTTCGCGGGGATCCGCAACCCGCGCCGCAGCGTCTCCGCTGCGGATTGCCCGGGGGGATCGCTCGTGGGCGCGAGCAGGGAGCTCGCGCGCGTGCCCTACGCGGGCTCGCGCACGTAGTCGCGCATCGCTTCGATGATCGGGCCGAGCTTGCGTCCGCGCTCGGTGAGGCGATACTCGACCGTGGGAGGGCTCGAGGGGATCACGGTGCGGTTGACGAGGCCCGCGGCCTCGAGGTCGCGCAGGCGCTCGGCGAGCATCCGCGGTGAGATCCCGGCGACGGCGCCCGCGAATTCGTTGAAGCGCAGTGCGCCGGTGAGCGCGGCGTAGATGATCGACAGCTGCCAGCGCCGCTCGAGGAGGTCCGCCATCGCGCGGACCTCCATGGGCACCGGCTCACATCTACGAGAGGTGCGCGACATCGCGAGCGGGCTCCAATGCGCGATCGAGCACCTCTTGCACGGTCATCACCGGATGGAAGGTGATCTGCGCGCGCACGTCCTCCGGGATGTCGTCGAGATCGCCGCGGTTGCGCTCCGGCAGGATCACGTCGGTCAGCCCGGCGGCGTGAGCCGCGAGCACCTTCTGCTTGAGCCCACCGATCGGCAGCACGCGTCCCTGGAGGGTGACCTCGCCGGTCATCCCGACCGTGTGCTTCACCGGCCGTCCCGACAGGAGCGACGCCAGCGCGGTGACCATCGTGACACCCGCGCTCGGGCCGTCCTTGGGGATCGCGCCGGCAGGCACGTGCACGTGGAACTCGCGGTTCTCGAACGCGCCCTCCTCGACGCTGAGCTCCTCCGCGTGTCCGCGGACGTAGGAGAGGGCGATCTTCGCCGACTCCTTCATCACGTCGCCGAGCTGTCCGGTCAGCACCAGCCCGCTGGCCGAGGATGCGCTATTCATCGCGGTCGCCTCGACGAACAGCACGTCTCCGCCCGCACCCGTGACCGCGAGCCCGGTCGCGACGCCCGGTGTGGCGGTGCGCGCGGCTGACTCCTGGAAGAACTTCTGGCGTCCGAGTGCGTCGCGCACGGTCTCGAGGTCGATCTTCACCGGGGCCTTGACGGCTACCTTCTTCGCCTTCGCGCCAGTGCTCTTACCGGCGGGTGGGGCTTTCTCGGCGGCGTGCTCGCCCGACTGGCTTGAGGCGATTCGCGTCGCGGTCTTGCGCAGCACCGTCCCCAGCTCGCGCTCGAGGTTGCGCACGCCCGCCTCGCGGGTGTACTCGGCGATGACGGTGCGCAGGATCTCATCGGAGATCGCGACCTCGTCCTCGCGCAGGCCGTTGCGGTCGCGCTGGCGCGGCCACAGGTAGCCCTTGGCGATCGCGAGCTTCTCCTCGGATGTGTAGCCGTCGAAGCGGATCACCTCCATGCGGTCGAGCAGCGGTCCCGGGATCGTGTCGGCGACGTTTGCGGTGGCGATGAACATCACCTGGCTGAGGTCGAGCTCGACGTCCAGATAGTGGTCGCGGAACGAGTGGTTCTGCGCGGGGTCGAGCACCTCCAGCAGTGCTGCTGAAGGGTCTCCGCGCCAGTCCGCGCCGACCTTGTCGACCTCGTCGAGCAGGATCACCGGGTTGATCGTCCCGGCGTCGCGAAGGGCCCGGACCAGGCGTCCAGGCATGGCGCCGATGTATGTGCGCCGGTGCCCGCGGATCTCGGCCTCGTCGCGCACGCCGCCGAGCGACATGCGCACGAACTCACGGCCGGTCGCGCGTGCGATCGACTCGCCGATCGACGTCTTGCCGGTGCCCGGAGGGCCGATCAGCGTGAGGATCGCGCCGGACTTGGGGTCGGCCTCGATGCCGCGGTCCTGGCGCAGCTTGCGCACCGCCAGGTACTCGGTCACGCGGTCCTTGACGTCCTCGAGGCCGGCGTGGTCGGCGTCGAGCACCGCCCGCGCGGAGACCGGGTCGAGGTGCTCATCGGAGCGCTTTGACCACGGCACGGCGATCAGCCAGTCGAGGTAGGTGCGGATCATGCTCGACTCGCCGGTCTGCTCGCCCATCCGCTCGAGGCGTCCGAGCTCCTTGAGCGCTTGCACCTCGACGGGCTCAGGCATCTGAGCCTCCTCGATCTTGGCGCGGTACTCCTCGACCACGGACGCGTCGTCCTCGCCGAGCTCCTTGCGGATCGACTCCATCTGCTTGCGCAGGAAGTAGTCGCGCTGCTGCTTCTCCGCGCCCTCCTGGACGTCCTCACGGATGCGCTTGCGCACCTGCATCTCGGCGAGGCTCTCGCGCTGCAGCTTGACGGCGAGCTCGAGCCGGTCGGTCACGTCGAGCGTGCGCAGCAGCTCGACCTTGTGCTCGTAGGAGATCGACGGGGAGTAGCCGGCGGAGTCAGCGAGCGCGCCGGGCTCGGCGATCGCACGCAGGAACGCTGCGATGCGCCCGTCGTCGCCGCGCAGCTCGAGGACCTCCTCGACGGTCGCGCGGTACTCGCGCTCGAGCTCGCGCGTGCGCTTGTCGACCGGCACGCCATCGCGACGCTCGTCGACCTCGACGCGCAGCTCGCCGCCGGGTCCAGTCTGCGCGGCGCCGATCAGCGCGCGGTGCTCGCCGGAGAGCGAGACCGCGCGGCCGCCGCCGGGGAGGCGGATCTGCTCGGAGACCTCGGCGATCGTGCCGACGTCGAGAAACTCGTTGTCATGGCGCGGCACGAGCACCACGCGCTCGTCCTCGCCGACGTCGACGGTCAGCGTGATGCCCATGCTGGGGAACACGACGGTGTCGTCGAGGGGAATCAGGCGTAGACGGGGACTCTGGGTGGGGGCCGCGATCTCGGGGGTTTTCGGAGTCGGCATAGGTATCACTCCATATGAGGTTACGAAAGTGTAGTTAGTATAGCGAGGATCGTTGCGTTCGCAAGTACCTCCCTTCGGGGCATGCGATCGCCTGAATATTCAGCGCTCGCGCGGCTCGAATCTGACCTCGACGTCCTCCTGCGGCACGCGCTCCTCGACCTCCGCGGAGGCGCTCAGGGCGCGCCTGTCGGCTTCGAGCGGATCGCCGGCGAAGAAGCTGCGCGGCCACAGCCTGCGCTCGCGAACGACGTTGATCTCAGCCGAGAAGATCATCAGCTGGGCGCCCAGGTAGAGCCATGCGAGCAGGCCGAGCACGAGCGCGAAGACGCCATAGAGGGGACTGGTGCGCTTCAGCTCGTGGTCGATGTAGAAGCCTCCGAGGTGCTCGAGCAGCTGCCAGGAGACGGCTGCGACGAGGACGCCGGGAAGCAGCCGGCGCCAGTGGATCTCGATCGCGGTGAGCAGCTTGAACGCGGTCATGAAGGTCGCGAGGTTCACGACGAACGCGAGCACGACGCCGCCGAGGACCACGCCGGCGCCGTGGCCGGCCGATCCGACGAAGCCGGCGGCGACGGTCGAGACGATCGTGAGCGTGCCGAGGATCGCGAGCAGGCCGAGCCCCCGCAGCCTGGTCGCGAGGTAGTTGGGGCGCTGGGAGACCGGGACGTCCCAGATCCTGTTGAACGCGCTCTGCGCGGCGTTGGTGATGCCCATTCCGGCGAGCAGCGAGCCGGCTGTCCCCAGCGCGAGAGCGACGCCGCTGCCTTTCAGCGAGTGCAGCTTGAGCTGGTCGCGGATGATCGGGAACTGGCCGAGCGCTCCGTTGAGGAGCTTCTGCTGCTCTGCGGGGTCGCCCTGGAGGATGAAGCCGAGCACTGTCACGAGCACGAGCAGAAGCGGGAACAGCGAGACGAACCCGTAGTACGCGATCAGCGCAGCGAGCTGGCCCCCTTGATCGTCTGAGAACTTCTTGAGAACCGCCGCGATGAAGCTCACGCGCGGGCTGCGCTGCTGGGCCAGGTCGAGCCTGCGGAGGGCGTCCTTGACGCTCATCGACGCGCGCGTGCGGCCGAATCGAAGGAGGAGGGGCTCGCTCGCGTGACCGCCACGAGTGTGTGTGTACCCGATCGGGCCGCTGAACACGAGCGTTGCGGGCGCCACCGCACGATCGGCGCCGGCGTCGCGCGATCTGGGAGGGGGGTCCGGGCGTGCGCTTGCTCGACACGCCTGTGTGTCGGACCGATTCGTGCAGGGGAGAGCAGCGTGGCGCACGGCGCCGGGGCCGCTGAGCGACGACCCGGCGCAGGACGTCGCGCTGGTCGCGTCGGCGCGGCGCGCGCTGCTGCTGCACGCCCATCGCCACAGGCTGCGCAGGGAGGACCTCGAGGACTGCTTCAGCCAGGCGACGCTCGAGCTCCTCGTCGCAGCCCGGGAGGGGCGGGTCTTCCACAGCCGCCGTCACGTCGAGAACGCGCTCGAGCTGCGGTACCTCTCGCGGATCCACGACCGCCGGCGCGCGCTCGGAGGAAGGAGCGCGATCCAGGCTGCGTTTGAGACGTCGGTGCCGCTTGGTCCCGCCGACGAGCATGATGAGATCGCCGACACGCGGGCCGAGGTCGAGCGGCTCGTGATCCTGCGCGAGGAGCTGCGCCGCCTCGCTGCGCTCGCCGAGCAGCTCAGCTCCGATCAGCGCCTCGTGCTCGCGTGGCAGGCACAGCAGCTCAGCGGCAGCGAGTTCTGCAGTCGCTTCGGCTGGTCGGCTGAGAAGTACCGCAAGGTGGCGCAGCGTGCGCGTGCGCGGCTTCGGCGGCTGATGGCGTTGGAGGAGCCTCCTGTCCCGCCCGCGTCGGGGGTGTCGGAGGGAGAGGCAGGGACCTGCTCATGACCATCTCTCCCCCCACTCATGGGCACGTCCCGCCGGTAGCCGGCCGTCGGTCTCGCGCACGACAGCTCGGCGATACCGATCCGCGCGCACGCGGCCGGGGGCTCGTGATCTCCCTCTCTGAGCTTCCGGCCGCCCGCGTGCGACTGCGGGGCCGGTCGTGGTGACGCGCGCGCGTCGCGAGGCACGCGAGCTCTATCGCTTCTATGACGAGCAGGACTTCTTCGCCGGCGCCGCCGATAGCGAGCTCCTCGAAGCACCTGCAGCTGCGGAGGCGCAGCGCGCGCACGGCCGCGAGGACCCGCGCCTGCATCTGCGCCCGGGCCTGCGCGGACCACGACCGGCGACGCTGATCGCAGCTGCGCTGATCGTCGCGCTGATCGTTAGCGCGATCGCGGGGTTCGGCGTGCGCAGTGGCGCGCGAGCACCCGAGCGGACGATCCAGCTGCCGCCGCGATCCCCGGTCAGCTCGCGCCATGGCCACCAGCTGCATCCGCGTCGGTTTGCCAACGCGGCCGGCCGCGGGGCATCGGCTTCCGAGGTGCTCGCCGCGGTCGCGGCTTCGCGGTCGCGGGCCGCAGAGCTTCCAGGTGAGGGGTCCGCAGCGCCGAGCACGCCGGTCGCTCCGGCGCTCAGCGGATCCGCCGAGTTCGGGTTCGAGCGCTGATCGATGACGATCGCTCGCCGCGCTCCGCGCCCGTCTGTCGAGCTCGTCAGACACCCGCTGTGGCGGATCCGGCTCGCGCGCGAATGGCCGCGCTACCTGCTGAGCGTCGTGTCCGCGGCGGGCCTTGCTGCGAGCGCGCGCTATGCGATCGCGCCGCCGCGGCCTTCCGCGCCCGCTGCGGTCGCGCGCGCGCCCGAGCGCGATCTCGCGGCCGAAGGGTATGCGGTGCTGTTCGCACGGCGCTATCTGACCTGGGATGCGGCCGATCCGGAAGCGAGCACGCGTGCGCTCGCGTCGTTCTCGGGTCCCGGCATCGAAGCCGGTGCAGGGCTTCAGCTTCCGGTGAGCGGCTCCGAGCGGGTGTCCTGGGCTCAGGTCGTCCAGCAGCGCGAGCCGGCGGCGGGCGAGCACGTGTACACGGTCGCGGCACAGACCGGGAATGACAGTCTGCTCTACCTGTCGGTGAGCGTCGTGCGAACGCGCGCCGGCTCGCTCGCCCTTGGCGGCTATCCGGCATTTGTCGGCGCGCCCGCGGCCGCGCCCGCGCCGGCGCCGGAACGGCTGCGGGAAGTCGCAGACCGCGAGCTCGCAACCGTCGTCACGCGAGCCCTTCGCAACTACCTGGGCACTTCCGCCGGTGAGCTCGCGGCTGATCTCACGAGCACGGCGCGCGTGTCGCTCCCCACGCTCGCGCTGAGCCTCGTCGCGGTTCAGCGCCTGTGCTGGTCGCGCGATGGGCGCTCGGTTCTGGCCGTCCTGCAGGCGCAGGACGCGCGCGGAGTCCGTTACGCGCTCGCCTACGAACTCGATGTCACCCGCGTGCAGGGTCGCTGGGAGATATCCGCGGTGCAAATGGATCCGAATGCATAGACATGCAACGAAAGGGGCGCGATGAGAACTCGAGGACTCGGCCGCCTGCTTGCCGTGGCGCTGGCATGCGCCTACATCGCGCTGCCGGCGTCGGCGGCGTGCGCGGCGGTGAGCGGCGCGGGTCAGAGCGGCGCCGCTCACGTGTCGAGCTCCGAACCGGCCGGGGGGTCGCTCGAATCGGCCGCGGCGAAGGCCGGCAGCGTCGGGCGGGCGGTGGCGATGAGCCTCATAGGGCTCGCCTTCGCTGTCGCGGCCACGGTGCTCGCGTTTCGCCGCGACTTCAAGGAGGCGGCAGGGGTGTTCGCCGTTGGAATCGTCGCGGTGCTGCTCGCGACCCCCGCCGGCGTGAACGTGCTGCGCGACACGGTCGCGACCGTGTTCGGCTCGCATTGATGGAGATCCGCTCCTACAGGCGGGTGTTCGATCTCGAGCGGCGCATCTACCGGGTGGATCAGCTGCGGCTGAACCCGGGAGGGATCCCGGTTCGCGGCATCGTCTACTTCCTCGCGATCATCGCGACGAGCGTCCTCGTCGGGCGGCTTCCGCTGCTGAGCTCGCTCGCCGCCGCGGTGCCCTGGTACGTGCGTGATCTGCTTGTGCCGGCCGCGCTTGCCACCGTGCTCGGAGCGATTCGCGTGGAGGGCCGGCCGTTTCACCTGGCAGCACGGGCGATCGTTCGCCACCGCCTCTCGCCGCGGACCCT
>JAXDGS010000035.1:0-15321 GCA_034664905.1 Solirubrobacteraceae bacterium
CCGGGCACTTGCCGCCGAGCTCGAGCGTCACCGGCACCAGCTGCTCGGCCGCGGCCTTCGCGATCTCGCGGCCGATCGCCGGGCTGCCCGTGTAGAGGAGGTGATCCCAGCGAACGCGTGTAAACGCCCGCGCGAGCTCGAGGCCGCCGACGGCCACGTCCACCCGGTCGCGGTCAAAGGTCGCGTGAACCATCTCGCGCAGGAGCTCGGCGCACGCGGGCGTGTACTCCGACGGCTTGATCACGACGCGGTTTCCCGCGGCGAGCATCTCGATCAGCGGGCCGACCGAGAGGTCAAACGGGAAGTTCCAGGGAACGATGTTGCCGATCACGCCCTTCGGCTGCGGCTGCACGAACGCGCGCCCGGACCCGTACAGGGTGGGATCCGTCGCGCGCGGCTCGCTCGCCATCCAGCCGGCGAGCTGCTCGACCGCATACGCGGCGCGTCCTGCGGGCCCCAGCACCTCGATCAGATCGGCGGCCAAGGTCGGGTGCACGGCGAAGTCACTGCTCATCGCCTCCTGGATCTGGGTGCGATGGCTCATCAGCATCCCGGCGAGCGCGCCGAGCAGTTCCTGGCGCTCCTGCAGCGATGGGAAGGGATCGGCCAAGAACGCAGCGCGCTGGCGCTCGACCATCTCATTCAGCTCGCCGATCGCAGCCTGATCATCGCCCATGGTCGCCGTGCGGTTCTCGATGGTCGCCATCCCCTTCTCCTTTGCCTCGCTTGACCGCTCCCAGCCTACGCCCGTTGGCGCGCTCGCGCGATCAGCAGCTGAGGTGAAGCGCTGGCAGGCGATCCGCGGCGATCCCTTCCTCGATGCATGCGAGGTACGCAATGCCGCGGTGGATGCCGTCGATCACGAGCACGGTCTCGTCGAAGACGCCAATCCGGATGACCACGTCCGCCTCCCACCTGCTGCATGCCATGTCATCGATGAAGCGCTCAACCCGCAGGTCGTTGGCTTGGTCCTCCGCTGCGGCGAGCGTCTTGCTGCGCTCGCGATAGATCGCCAGCAGCTGGCCGAACGTCTTGTAGCTCCTGTCCACGTAGCCCATAAAGCTCGCGAACAGCGTCGGCGTGTGCGCCAGTTCATGCGCCGATAACGGTTTGAGCGCCATGGGCGCCATCGTCTCTCGCGCGGGCGCGCGGCCATATGGGCCGGCGGCCAAAGATCTCGAGGGCGGTTGTTACATCCGCCGGGATCGCTCCCGGACCGTGACGGCACCGCGGCCGCGCCACCACCACTCCGGCGATACGCAAGCGCAGCTTGACGGCATCGGGCCGTCTCTGGTAGTAGTTCTAACCGGTAAAGATTCTGAACCATATTGAGAGGCCTTCATGCCGACCACCGCTCCTTCCGCTGCCGCTTCCGCCTCGCCCACCCCTGCTGATCTCGATGCGATGGTCGATCGTGCCTCAGCGCTCGCCCGCGAGGCCGCGAGCCGATCCGAGCGCGAGCGTGCCCTGCCGCCGGAGCTGGTCGAGGCGCTGCGCGCGACAGGGCTCATGCGCGCCGGCGCACCGACGCAGCTCGGCGCGCTCGAAGCCTCGCCGGCGATCACCTTGCGCGGCGCCGAGCGGATCGCGCGCGGCGACGCTTCGGCGGGCTGGTGCGTTTCGATCGCGGCGACGAGCAGCCTGCTCGCGGCCTATCTCCCCGAGCTGGGCGCCTCAGAGGTCTTCGGCGATCCGAGCGCTGTGGCCGCGGGCGTGTGGGCGCCTCGCGGCAGAGCCGCGATCGTCGAGGGCGGAGTGCGGGTCTCCGGTCGCTGGTCGTTCTGCAGCGGGATCTCTCACTCCGAGTGGCTGTTCGCGGGGTGCGTGCTCGACGACCCCGACGCGAAAGCCGAGGCCCCCATTCTGCGCGTGGTCGCGCTGCCAACCGCCGAGCTTGAGATCCTCGATACCTGGCACACGAGCGGCCTGCGCGGCACCGGCAGTCACGACGCCCTCGCCGACGATCTGTTCGTGCCCTCGCATCGTGTCCTGTCGCTTCTCGACGCGGGCCCGCGCATCGACACGCCGCTGTACCGCTTCCCGATCTTCGGCTTCTTCGCGTTGTCGATCGCAGCAGCAGCGCTGGGCAACGCGCGCGGGGCGATCGAGGACTTGAGCGAGCTGGCAGTGGGGAAGACCGCGCAGGGGTCGAGCCGCGTTCTCGCCGAGCGTCCCGCGACCCAGGCCGCGATCGGCGAGGCCGAGGCGGCGCTGCGCGCTGCGCGCGCGCTCTACTACGAGGCCATCGAGCAGGCATGGGCCGCGGCGCAGCAGCCCGGTCCCGTAGCGGAGTCGCTGCGCCTCGGTTTGCGCCTCGCGGCGACCCACGCGGTCAGGGCCTCCGCCGAGGTCGCGCGCTCGATGTATGACCTGGGAGGCGGCAGCGCGATATACGAGGACTCGCCGCTGCAGCGACGCTTCCGCGACGCGCACGCTGCGACCGCCCACTTCCAGGTCAATCCGGCGACATGGGAGCTCGCCGGGCGACTGCTCCTCGGTCTGCCGACACGGACCGCGCAGCTGTGAGCGCACCCGCATCCGAGCAGCCGAGTGCCCTGCACGTCGTGGCGCCGTTCTGGCTTGACCGACCCGAGCAGGAAGCGCTCGAGATCGCGATCGAGGCCCAGCGCAACGGGTTTTCGACGATGTGGCTCGGCGAGATGGCGACCTTCGACGCCTTCGCGTTGGCGACCGCAGTCGGCCTGCGCGCGCCGGGGCTGGCTCTGAAGATCGGCCCGCTCGCGGTGGGCGTTCGCAGTCCGGTCGCGCTCGCGCTCGGGCTGGCGTCGGTCACGACCCTGACCGGTGCGCACGCCGACCTCGCGCTCGGCGCATCGAGCCCCGAGATCGTCAGCGGCTGGCACGATCGCCCGTGGGCCGCGGTCGCGCCCCGCGCGCGGGAGACCGTCGAGGCGGTCCGCTCGATTCTCGCCGGGGAGCGGGCGGCGTACGCGGGCGAGCACGTCCGCGCACGCGGGTTCCGTCTCAGCCGCCCGCAACGCGACGCGAAGATCTCGCTCGCCGCTTTTGGCCCGAGCATGACCCGCGTCGCCGCGGCGAGCGCCGATGAGATCGTGCTCAACCTCGTGACGCCCGAACGCGTCGCGCAGGTTCGCGCGATCGTCGACTCCGAGGCGCGCGCACACGAGCGGCCGCCGCCGCCGATCGCCGTCTGGGTAACCGTCGCGCAGGACCCGGGTCCGGCCGCGCTCACGCAGATCGCCGCCCAGGCTGCCGTCTACCTGCGGCCCCCCGGGTATGGCGAGATGTTCACCGAGCTGGGCTACGGCGCGCTGGTCGCGCGCGCTCGCGCGGGCGCGCGCAGGAGCGAGCTCTCCCGGGAGATCACGATCGAGCTGCTTCACCAGGTCTGCGCGGTCGGCTCTGACAGCGAGATCCGCGCGCGCCTCGCGAGCTACCACGCGGCGGGCGCAAGCACGATCGGCATCGTCCCCGCCACCGCGGAAGACCCGGCCGGCCGCCGTGTGCTCGCGACACTTGCTCCGCGCGACGCAGAGGCTCGTGCGGCATGATCGAGCAGCCGGAGCACCTCGATGGTGCAGCTGATCTCAGCCACCGCCTGCAGGCCGACTCGGTGGGCCGAACCCTGAACCTGGTCGGCGAGCGCTGGACGATTATGATCCTGCGCGAAGCGTTCTTCGGCGTGCGCCGCTACGGACAGCTCGCGCGCAACCTCAACATCCCGCGACCTACGCTCTCGCTGCGGCTTCGCAAGCTCGTGGATTGCGGCCTGCTCGATCGCGTCCCGTACTCGACCGACCCGGAACGCCACGAGTACCGCCTGACGCAGGCCGGGCGCGATCTCTTCCCTGCGGTGATCGCGCTGATGCGCTGGGGCGACACGTATCTCGCCGGGCCCGAGGGGCCTCCCGTCGTGCTGCGCCACGAGACCTGCGGGAAGCACACCCGTCCCCACCTGACCTGCGACGTGTGCGGCGAGGAGATCGACACGCGCAACGTCACGCCCGAGCGCGGGCCCGGCTTCGCCGCCGGCCCCGCGTCGACATCGACCACGAAACAGCGGAGGAGCCTCAGATGAACTCGACCAACCGCCAGGTGCGCCTCGCCGCTCGCCCGTCCGGACTGCCCAAGCCCTCCGACTGGGAGCTCACCGAGGAGGCGACGCCCGCGCCCGGGCCCGGCGAGTTCGTCACGGCGATCTCGCACATCTCTTTGGACCCCGCGATGCGCGGCTGGATGAACGCCGGCGCGTCCTACATCGCACCGGTCGAGATCGGCGAGGTGATGCGCGCCGCGGCGGTCGGGCGCGTGCTGACCTCCGAGCATCCGGGCTTCGAGCCCGGCGATCACGTGTGCGGAACCCTCGGCGTCCAGGAGTTCGCGCTCTGCAACGGCAAGGGCGTGATCAAGATCGACCCTTCGCTCGCGCCGCCCGCCACCTACCTCGGCACGCTCGGGCTGTCCGGCATGACCGCGTACTTCGGCCTGCTC
Source organism: Solirubrobacteraceae bacterium (assembly GCA_034664905.1). Lineage (GTDB taxonomy): Bacteria > Actinomycetota > Thermoleophilia > Solirubrobacterales > Solirubrobacteraceae > Palsa-744. The sequence continues at coordinate 4,474 of JAXDGS010000035.1, forward strand.
GACGTCGCGAAGCTGAAGGACACAGACACGGTCGTGGTGTCGGGCGCGGCGGGCGCGGTCGGCAGCGTCGCCGGACAGATCGCGAAGCTGAAGGGCGCGCGCGTGATCGGCATCGCCGGAGGAGAGGCCAAGTGCCGCTGGCTGGTCGATGACCTCGGCTTCGACGCGGCGATCGACTACAAGGCGCAGGACGTGCGCCGCGAGCTCCGCGGCAGCGCACCGCAGGGGGTCGACGTCTATTTCGACAACGTCGGCGGCGAGATCCTCGACGCCGTCCTGACGAACCTTGCACGGCGGGCGCGGGTCGTCATCTGTGGGGCCGTCTCCCAGTACAACGCGACCGACGGAGTGCGCGGGCCCAGCAACTACCTCGCGCTGCTGGTCGCTCGCGCCTCGATGACCGGCATGGTCGTCTTCGACTACGCATCCCGCTATGGCGAGGCGGCCGGAGAGCTCGCGCGGTGGATGGCCGAAGGCCTCCTGATCTCGCGCGAGCAGATCCACGAGGGCGGGGTCGAGAGCTTTCCCGAGGCGCTGCTGAAGCTGTTCGCCGGTGAGAACACCGGCAAGCTGGTGCTGCATATCGGCGAGCGCTAAGCGGCGCGCGCGCCGGCGACGAAGCGGTAGACCGACTCGACCTCGTCGGCCATCCGCTGGACGGTGAAGTGCTCGAGGACGCGCCGGCGCCCGTACTCGCCGAGCCGGCTGCGTCGCTCGGGCTCGTCGATCAGCGCGAGCAGGTTCGCCGCGAGCTGCTCGGCGTCGTCGGGTGCACCGAGCAGCCCGGACTTGCCGTCCTCGACGACCTCCGGCGTACCGCCGGCGCGGACGGAGACCACGGGCTTGCCCATCGCCATCGCCTCCACGAACGCCAACCCGAACGGCTCGCCCACCGATGGCAGGGTGAAGACATCAGCGGCGGCGAGAATCTCGCGCACGTCGCGGCGCTGCCCGGTGAAGATCACCTGCCGCTCGAGGCCGGCGGCGGCCACCTGGCGTTTTAGCGCCTCGGTATAGGTCTCACCGCCGGCGTGGCGCGCGGTCTCGGTGCCGACCAGCATCACACGGGCCGCGGGATAACGCTCGAGCACGCGCGGCAGCGCCTCGAGCACCAGATGCTGGCGCTTCCAGGCGACCAGCTGTGCGACCTGCACGATCAGCGGGTCCTGCGCCCCGAGGCCGAACTCGCGCCGGATCGCCGCCCCGTCGACGCCCGCGGGATCCCAGCTGGAGAGCTCGATCCCGTTGAGCACCGGGAAGATCCGCTGCGCCGGCACGCCGTCCTCGTGGATCTGGCGTCCGGTCCAGCTCGAGACCGCGATGATCGCCTCGGCGCGGTGGATCGCGAGCCGCGACGGGCGCGACATCCAGTCTCCGTAGCCGAGGTGGAAGTGCACGACGCACCGGGCCTGCGTCACCCGCGAGAGCAGATACGCGTAGAACGCGTTGCGGGTGCCCTCCTCGCAGTGGATGATGTCGATCCGCTCGCGAGCGATGAACCGGATCAGGCTCGACGTGTCCCGAAACGCGGGAGCCGCGGCGCGCGCGGTCCGGGCGAGCAGCTGCGGTTTGGGAGCACCGCCCACCGGGCCGAACTCGAGCGCGCGCAATCGCACCTCCGGGGTCTGCGGGAGCGCCGCGAGCGATGAGCGCCCCGAGGCGTCGTACGGGGGCCCGCCGGCGATCCTCGGATAGACCGCATGGACCTCGACCCGCTCGCGGTTGAGGTATCGCATCAGATTGGCATGCACCGCGATCGAGGGAGTGATCGTCGGGTGCGAGACGACGAACAACACCTTGATGCGGCGGCGCATCGCCTCAACCGAGAAGCGGCCGTCCTGCTCGGGGCCGTCCAGCGTGCGGGGGAGGGACAGCGCCGGCACGAGGGCGCCAGGCTACTACACGTGCTGCGCGCGACCAGAGCAGTGAGCGCGCTCGACGGGCTCCCTCCGCGGCGGGTATAGGCTCCTTCGGCAATGACCGCAGTCGTGCTCGACACCCTCACCTGGCCGCGGGTGCGGGAGGAGATCGACGCAGGGCGCGACACGGTCGTGATGGCTCTCGGAGCGACCGAGCAGCACGGCCGCCACATGCCGCTCGCGACCGACGCGCTGATCGGCGACCATCTGGCGCGCGCGGTCGCAGATCGCCTCGACGCGTTCCTGGCTCCCACCCTGCGCGTCGGCTGCTCGGAGCATCACGTCGGCTTCGCCGGCACGATGTCGCTGAGCCAGGAGACCTATCACGGGATTCTCGCTGACCTCGTTCGCTCGCTGCTGCGCGGCGGCTTGCGCCAGATCGTGCTGCTGGCCACCCATGGCGGCAACTTCGGCCCGCTCGCCGCGGCGATCGCGAAGCTCGATGACGGCGAGCGCGAGCACGTCACCGCGCTCACCGACCTCGGCGTCCTGTTCGAGATCGCGCAGATGGGCGAGCGAGAGTACGGGGTGCCGCTCGCGGAGGGAGGGCTTCACGCGGGCGAGTGGGAGACCTCGCTGATGCTCGCGATCCATCCGGAGCTCGTGCGGATGGATCTGGCCGAGGCCGGCTTCACAGGGGATCTCCAGGAGGCTGTCGCCTCGATGTTCGCGGGTGGCGTTGCCTCGATCTCTGAGAACGGGACGATCGGCGACCCAAGCCGCGCAAGCGTCGAGCACGGGGAGCGCTACTGGGCTGCGGTCGTCGATCTCGTTCTCGAGCAGATCAACGCGGGAGGCGATCCTCGCCGCTGAGCGCCCTGGCGAGCCGATCAGGGTGGCGGTTTCACCGCGGCGATGTGCTCGGCGCCGATCCTGCCGTCCGATGGGACATGTGGATGGTGAACGTGGCAGAGCTTGTAGTGACCATGGCGGAAGCGGCCACGGCGGTAGCAGCCCGACTGGTGGCAGATGAGCATCGATAGGACGCCGCCGATGCCAAGGACGCCCACCACGGCGAGGACGAGCCCGATCCATTCCGCGTGCGAAGTGGTGAATGGAATTACGGGGAGCATGGATAAATCAAAGGCTATCCCGGCCCGCGGACGGGGGTGGCGGCTTCTCGAACACGAGCCTGTGGTGATCGAGCAGCTCGCGCTCGAAGCAGACCTTGTTGGCGCTCACGCCAGAGGTGAAGGCCAGACGGAAGTCGGCGCTGAGCAGCCAGCGCGGCACGAGCTGAGCCTTCAGCAGCGTCTTTCTGACGCTGCGCCCGCCCGTCCGCTTGCCCCATTGGCGGATCGTCTCGATGTAGTCGAGACGCCCGTTGCTCGTGGAGATGAAGCGCAAGCTTGGTTCGGCGCAGCGCAGGAGCTGCTCTTCGCCGAGCGGAAGCCAGGAGCCGGGAAACTGCCGTGCGAGAAGCGCCAGGTACCACGCGTCGGAATCACGGGGGGCGTTGATGTCCACCTGATCGAGCGGGATCATGTTCTTCCCGAAGACCATCGTCTGCAGGTAGAGACGCCCGCCGTCGGGAAGCACGCTCGCGACGCGCGTGAAGAAGTCGCGGTAGATCGCATCCTGGCGGCCGGCGCGATACTCCTCGACCGAGCAGAAGTGCTCGAAGGCCCCGAGGCTCGCGACGGCGTCGAAGCTGCCAAAGCTCTCGGGAGTGAGGCGGCGGGCGTCGTAGAGGTGAACGTCGAGACCGTGCCGGCGGCAGGCGGACTCCTGGGCGCGCGAAAGCGTTACGCCGACCCCGGTGGCGCGCCGGGCGCGGATGTCGTTGAGCAGCGCGCCCCAACCGCATCCGAGGTCGAGCACGCGCCGACCGGGGCCGATCCCGATCTGCTCCGCGACATAGGCGTGCTTGCGGCGCTGCGCATCCTCCAGGCTCATCGAGAAGTCGCCGTCGTACTTCGCGCAACTGAAGTCCGCGAGCTCGCCGAGGCTGAGCCGGAAGATGCGATCGGTCAGCGAGTAGCTGAAGTCGATGTCGGTGCGGTCTGCCATAGGACCAGGGTGCGCGAGACGAGCTGCGCCGCCGGCCGGACGCTACCGGGAACGCGCGACGCGGGCATCGGCGCGGCCCGCAGCGAATGCGCGTAGGAGCCACGCACGCACGCAGTGGCGCTTGAAGGTGGCGCAGATGGGGTAGTGCGCTGATCGAGCGATGCGGTCGGGAGCGATGCGGTCGGGAGCACACGGCAAAGGGCGGGACGGTGGCGGGCTCCGTCGGGCGGGGCTTGCCTTGCTGCTCGGTGGCGTCCTTGCGCTGCTTGCTGTCCAGGGCGCAGCGGCGCAGGGCGTGGCGCCGACGCCGATTCCCCAGAATCCGTCCGACACAGCCGCGGTGCCGGCATTCGTCGGTGGGGCCGCGCGTCCGGTCGCGGTGCCCGCGCCAACGGTGCCTCAGAACGCGTTCATGGCTCCCAACGGCAGGAGCAACCTGCACGACGACGCGTACATGACCAACACGTATCTGTGGTCCGGGCCGCTTGGACAGAGCATGCAGACCCTCTCGACCTTCCAGGGCGCGGAGTGCGCATCGCTCACCTTCGACAGCGCGGGGCGGATCGTGGCGATCTGCATCGGGCTCGAAGGGCCGCGGCTGGTGATGTTCGATGCCAAGACCCTCGATCTGCTCGCGGTGATGGCGCTGCCGCCGCGCAGCGTCGGCACCAACAACCCGTTTACCGATTTCTCCGGCGGGGGCTACTTCTACCTGGACGAGAGCGACCGCGCGGTGATCCCGACCGCCAACGGCCAGATCTGGATCGTCGGTGAGACGAATGGCACGACCGGCCCCGGGTTCTCGCTGGTCCGCGCATATGACGTCAGCGCCTCCCTGTCCTCGGGTGATCAGATCATCTCCGTGCTTCCGGACTGGAGCGGCAGGCTCTGGTTTGCCACTACCAAGGGTGTCGTCGGCACGATCAATCCGGCAAGCGGCGCGGTCAGCGCGCGCAACCTCGCGGAGGCGATCGGCAACTCGTTCTCGGTAGATCGGACAGGAGGCGTCTTCATCGTCACGGACCGCGCGCTCTACCGCTTCGATCCGGCTCCCGATGGGACACCGATGATCACCTGGCACGAAACCTATCCGAACATCGGAACGGTCAAGCCGGGACAGACCGAGGACGGCTCCGGAACGACGCCAAATCTGATGGGCGCGAAGTACGTGGCGATCACCGACAACGCCGACCCGATGGACGTCGTCGTCTTCCGGCGCGCGAAGAGCCTCACCGGCAGCCGCGTCGTCTGTACCGTGCCGGTGTTCAGCGCGGGCGCCGGCTCGACTGACAACTCTTTGATTGGCACAGGGCACTCGATCATCGTCGAGAACAACTACGGCTACACCGGTCCCGCGGCCACGCTCAACGGCGCCTCGACCGCTCCGGGGATCGAGCGGATCGACATCAACAGCACAGGCACCGGCTGCACGCCTGTCTGGCACAGCGACCAGCGGGCGCCCTCGGCCGTGCCGAAGCTTTCGCTGGCCGCGGCGCTCGTCTACGCCTATACGAAGCCGCCGCGCTCAGACGGGATCGATGCGTGGTACCTGACAGCCCTCTCGTTCCGTACCGGCAGAACCGTCTACGAACGGCTCGCCGGCACCGGCCTCGGATACAACAGCAACTACGCGCCTGTCAGCTTGGGGCCCGACGATACGGCCTATGTGGGCGCGCTCGGCGGGCTGATTCTGCTGCGCGACGGTTAGCCAAGGCCGAGCACTCGCGCGTCTGATGCGCGCCGGCGTCCCCACCCATTCCTTATCCTGGCGGGAAGGAATCAGCAGCGCGTCGGGTCTTTGCTCCATGACGCGAGTCCACTAGGTCCAGGAGGATCAATGAAGAGAGCCAGCGTCGCCGTAGCACCGATCGTCCTCGCCTTGCTGGCGGGCTGCGGGAGCAGCAGCAAAACGACGAGCAGCTCGACGGGGTCCGCGGCGGCGAGCACCCCGGCGCAGAGCACGAGCACGCCGGCGCAGACCGCGACCGCGCCGGCCACCACGACCGCGCCTGCGCAGAGCAGCTCGACGGCGAGCGCCGCCGGCGCGATCACCGTGACGACCAAGCAGACCACGCTCGGCCCGATCCTCGCGGCCGGTCCCAGGAAGCTGACCGTGTATATGTTCGCAGCTGACACGGTTCCGACGATGTCGGTCTGCGGCCCCAATTGCGCGTCGGTCTGGGCGCCGGTGACTACTAGGGCCCGGCCGCAGGCGGGTGGCCAAGCACTCGCTTCTGATCTGACCACGATTACCCGTCCCGACGGGCACCAGCAGGTGACCTACAAGGGTCACCCGCTCTATTTCTTCGCCGGGGACGGCAACGCCAGCGACGCGAACGGCCAGGGGATAACGAGCTACGGCGCGGCGTGGTATGTGCTCTCGCCGTCGGGGGACAAGATCGACAAATCCTGAGCGGCGCGCCGGGGCTGCGCGCGCCGGCAGGCAACTGGCGCGCGCAGCTACCGTTGTCGGGTGCGAATCGCGACCTGGAACGTGAACTCGGTCAAGCAGCGCCTGCCGCGGCTGCTGCCCTGGCTCGATGAGCGCCGGCCCGACGTCGTATGCCTGCAGGAGACCAAGCTCACCGACGCGGCTTTCCAGAAGCTGCTCGCAGAGGAGATCTCCGCTCGCGGCTACGAGCTCGCCGTCCATGGCGAGGCGCAGTGGAACGGCGTCGCGATCCTCTCACGTGCCGGTCTCGAGGACGTCGTCGCCGGGCTCCCCGCGGCACCGGGGTTCCCGCATCAGGAGGCGCGCGCGGTCGCCGCGACCTGCGGCGGGATTCGTGTCCAATCGGTGTACGTCCCCAACGGCAGGACGCCCGACTCCGAGCACTACCAATACAAGCTTGCGTGGCTCGCCGCACTGAAGGAGACGCTTGGCGGCGCACCGCAGGACGCGGTGATCTGCGGAGACATGAACATCGCGCCAGCCGACATCGACGTGTTCGATCCCGACGCCTACGTCGGGCACACGCATGTCACGCCCCCCGAGCGGGCCGCGCTGAAGGCGCTTGGCCTGCGTGACGTCGTACGCGAGCGCTGGCCGGCCGAGCGCGTGTTCACCTACTGGGACTACCGGGCCGGGATGTTCCACCAGGACCTCGGGATGCGGATCGATCTCGTGCTCGCCACAGCAGCGGTCGCCGAGCGGGTGCGCGCGGCGTGGGTGGACCGGCAAGCTCGCAAGGGCACCGGCCCGAGCGATCACGCCCCGGTGATCGTCGATCTGGACGAGGCTCCCGACGGCGACATCGGACCGGTCGTGCCGCCCCCTTCCGCGCCGGCGCTCAAGCGCGGTTCGCGCAGCCTGCCCCAGTCACGTCCGCGGCGAACCCGCCGGTGAGCGCCGAGCCACTCGGGCTGGTGCGCCGGCGCCTTGCAGGCTAGGCTCTTGCGGGCGCGCGGCGGCGCCGCGCAGAGCGGCAAGCGCGGCACTGGTCGCCAGCCGGCCAACATCCGGTCACAAGGGGGTAGACGATGTCGAGGATTGCTCAGGGGATCGCGCGCTGTCGAGCGGTGCGCGCGCGCTGCACCGTGCTGATGCTCGCGGCGCTGGTCGCTGGGCTCGCGTTGAGCGTGGCGGCGCTTGCCGCGAAGCCGAAGCACGGAGCACACTTTCGCGGCCGAACCTCCGCGTCGCCCGTGAACGGGTTTCCCGCGCCGGTGACCTTCACCGTCTCGCTCAACGGTCGCTCGCTAGCCAACTTCCAGTACTCGTCGTTCGGCTGCTTCGGTGCCGGAGGCTTTCAGCCGGGCATCGACTACTACACCAAGCCAAGCGCGATCCACAAGGTTGGCTCCGTGAGGGTCTCGGCCGACGGTCGCCTGTCCGCGAGCCACTCGGTCTCGGCGTTCACGAGCTCTGGCAGCACGACCACGACCACGACGTCGGTGACCGGAAGGTTCACGAAGCCAAACCGGGCGACGGGCTCGATCACCTTCTCGCAAAAGGTCGCCGGCGCCTTCAGCTCCTCCTGCGGCCCCGCCACGCTCTCCTTCAGCGCGAGCGCGCCATGAACGGGCGCTAGCCGACCGAGTCGGTCGCGGGCGACTAGCGCTTGACGCTGAACTGCGCGAACGCGGGGGGGCCGGTGCCGCCGCTGTTGCGTGCGATCGCCTGCAACCTGTAGTGGCCAGGCTTGAGCCTGCGGCCAGCAACACGGCCTGTGAAGCGAAAGCGGCTCTTGCCGAGAGCGATGCTCTCCGCGCGCGTGAAGCTGCCGAGGTTCACATAGCGCGTGCAGCGCTTCGCCGTTCGGTTATGGCTCGTGGGCTTCACGCAGTTGCGCCCGCGGCGGCGCCCGGCCAGCGGCCGCTGCACGGTGAACGTCGTGCTGGTTACGTCAAACGCCACGTAGCTGACGAGGGCCCCGGCTCCGCCCGCCGTCGCCGCGAGTAGCGAGGGCCCTCGTGTTGCGGCGACGAGCGTCGCGGGTCTGATCGTGAAGTTGCTGATCCGCGGTTTGATGCGGATTACAATCGCGGCCGCGGCGCCAGTGCTCGCCGCAGACGCCATCCATGCGAGTCCCGCAGCGACCGCCGCGACGGCACAGAGCGTCCCAAGCACACGCCGGCATCCGAGCCCAAGCTGCCTCCTCTCCATCCACGCACCGTACGCGGCCGCAGCGCGACGGTCAACTTGCAACACGCACCCCGGCACGCGCTCCGGGCAGAATGGACGTCGTGAACGACTATGGAGCGCCCCTGCGCGAGCAGGATGTCGAACCGGATCCGCTGCGCCAGTTTGCGCGGTGGTTCGCCGAGGCCGCCGCGGCGGGCCTGCGGCTTGCCGAGGCGGCGGCCCTCGCGACGGCCTCAGCCGACGCGCTGCCTTCGCTGCGAATGGTCCTGGTCAAGGGCTTCGACGAGCGCGGTTTCGTGTTCTACACGAACTACGCCAGCCGCAAGGGCCGCGAGCTCGGCGCCAACCCACACGCCGCGCTGCTCTTCTACTGGGATCCGCTCGGCCGGCAGGTGAGGATCGAGGGGCCGGTCGAGCGCGTGAGCGCCGGCGAGTCGGCGGCGTACGTGCGCAGCCGCGCGCGCGGCAGCCAGCTCAGCGCGCTCGCTTCCAAGCAGAGCGAGCCGGTCGGCGACCGCGAGGCGCTCGAGCAGCGTGTCGCCGAGCTGCAGCAGCGCCACGGGGACGGCGAGCTCCCGCTGCCGGACGATTGGGGCGGCTTTCGCATGTACGCGCAGACGTACGAGTTCTGGCAGCAGCGCCATGATCGCCTGCACGACCGGCTGCGCTACCGCCGCGAGCGCGGCTGCTGGCTGATCGAGCGGCTGCAGCCGTAGGTCGGCCGCGCCGACCGCCTGCTCGCTCGCATGTCGTCGCTAGATTGAACGCGTGCCGATCGACGCCGACCGTCCCGCTGCGAGCATCGGCTCGGCGACCGCGGGGCGCCTCACCGACCGGCCCGGCGAAGCCGCGATCAGCACCAGCGGCCTGAGAAAGTCCTACGGCGCGGTGCAAGCGCTCGCCGGTGTCGACCTCGAGGCGGCCTCGGGGACGGTGCTGGGGCTGCTGGGGCCGAACGGCGCGGGCAAGACCACGATCATCCGCATTCTCACGACGCTGCTGCGACCGGACGGCGGCAGCGCGCGGGTCGCCGGGCTCGACGTCGTCGCCGACGCGGCCAGGCTGCGCGAACGGATCGGGCTCGCCGGGCAGTACGCCGCAGTGGACGAAAACCTCACCGGCCTCGAGAACCTGACGATGGTCGGACGCCTCTACGGCGAGCCACGCGCCGCAGCGAAGCAGCGCGGACACGACCTACTCGAGCGCTTCGAACTGCTCGACGCGGCGCACAGGCCCACCAAGACCTACTCAGGCGGCATGCGCCGGCGGCTGGACCTCGCGGCTGCGCTCGTCGCGAGCCCGCCGGTGTTGTTCCTCGATGAGCCGACCACCGGTCTGGATCCGCGCAGCCGATTGCAGCTGTGGGAGACGATCGAGCGACTCGTAGCCGAGGGCACCACGCTGCTCTTGACCACCCAGAACCTCGACGAGGCAGACCGCCTGGCGAGTGAGATAGCGGTGATAGATCAGGGCCGCGTGATCGCGCGCGGGACACCGGATGAGCTGAAGGATCGCGTCGGCGGCGAGCGGCTCGAGATACGGGTTGCCGACGCAGCCAGCGCCGGGCAGGCCGCGAGCGCGCTCGCGTCGATAGCCGATGAGCGCGCTGAGATCGCGGGTGAGATCGTGACCGTCGGGGTGCGCCGCCGCGATGGTGCGATCGTCGAGGCGGTGCGTGCGCTCGACCGCGCCGGCGTCGCCGTCGAGGACATCGCCCTGCGCCGGCCCACGCTCGACGACGTGTTCCTCGCGCTCACCGGCCACGCCGCCGAAGACACCGCCGACGAGCACGAGGCGGCTGCGTGAGGCGGCTCGTCACAGACACGCTCGTGATCGCCGAACGCAATCTCGTGCGCCTGCCACGCGCTCCGGAGCTGCTGCTCGCGTTCACGGTGCAGCCGATCATGTTCGTGCTGCTGTTCCGCTACGTTTTCGGCGGCGCGATCAAGACACCCGGCTTCAGCTATGCAAATTTCCTGATCCCCGGGATCATCGTCCAGAACATCGCGTTCGGCGGTTTCGTCACCGCACTCGGCCTCAACGAGGACCTTCACAAGGGGCTGATAGATCGCTTTCGCTCGCTTCCGATGGCGCGTGCAGCGGTGCTCGCGGGTCGCACGCTCGCCGACGTGGTGACGAATGCATTGTCCGCCATCATCCTGGTCGCGACCGGTCTCGCGATCGGCTTCTCATTCCACACGAGCGCGCTTGAAGTGCTCGCGGGCTTCGGGCTGCTGCTGTTGTTGGGCTACGCGTTCTCGTGGGTCTTCGCGTTCGTCGGCATGCTCGTGTCCTCGCCCGAGGCCGCGAACTCGGTCGGGTTCATCGTCGTCT
>JAXDGS010000036.1:0-8663 GCA_034664905.1 Solirubrobacteraceae bacterium
CTGCCGGCCGGCACTGCGGTGTATGTGGACATCGCCGGCGACCCCGAGCTGCGCGCTGCGGTGCACCGCCACTTCGGCGATCAGCTGCTGCATTCGGCGGTCGTCGGCGCCACCCACCACGACAGCATGCAGGCGCAGGCGGGATCGCTGCCGGGGCCCGCTCCGACGTTCTTCTTCGCACCGGATCGCGTCGCCAAGCGCACCGTCGACTGGGGACGCGAGGACCTCGAGCAGCGCCTCGCGCAGGCGTGGCACGACTACGTTCGCTGGACCGACAGTTGGCTGCAGGTAATCCACGGCAGCGGCCCGGAGGCGCTCGAGCGCGCGTATATGGATCTGCTCGACGGGCGTATCGATCCCGCCGGCGCGCACGTTCTCTCGCTTCCCCGTTAGCCGACGCCGCGCGCCCAGCCCGCGGGCCGCAGACTTCTATGTCTGTTTGCGATCGGCCGGAAATGGGTATTGAGCGCTCCAACGGTCAGCGTCGGTCAATCAAGGGGGATGAGGGTGAATCGTTTCAAGCAGGTCGTCTTCAGCATGCTGCTGCTCGGTGGGACTGCGCTTGCCGCGCCGACCCTCGCCTCGGCGCAACCGGCGCCGTTCGGGCACGCATGCACCGCGCAGAACGGCGTGCGCTTCTGCCCCACCTCGACGCTCGAACAGCGCGTGCCCAGCTTTGACGGGGTACCCCTCGACGCAGACGTGACGCTTCCGCCGGCAGGCGAAGGCCCATTCCCGACGATCGTGATGATGCACGGCTGGGGCGGCAACAAGGGGGAGTTCGAGTCGAGCTCGCCCGCAGGCAACGGCAACGAAACGTTCGACTACAACAACGTCTACTACGCCCAACACGGCTACGCGGTGGTCACCTACAGCGCGCGCGGGTGGGGTCGCTCGTGCGGCTCGGCGGAATCGCGCGCGGAAACGCCGGGCTGTGAAAAAGGTTGGATTCGCCTCGCCGACCAGCGCTATGAGGCGCGTGACACGCAGTACCTGCTCGGCCTGCTCGCGGATCAGAAAATCACCATGCCGCGCGGCATCGGCGTGACCGGCATCTCCTACGGTGGCGGGCAGAGCATCGAGCTCGCGTACCTCAAGAACCGCGTTCGCCTCCCAGGCGGCGAATTCACGCCGTGGCTGAGTCCCAAAGGAAAAACGCTTGAAGTCAAGGCGGCCTACCCGCGGTGGCCATGGTCGGATCTGGTCGACGCGCTAACCCCGAACGGCCGCTTCCTCGAGACCCAGATCGCTCCGCCGAATCAGAGCTTCGAACCGTTCGGCGTGGAGATCCAGAGCTACGTGAGCGGGCTCTACGCGCTCGGACAGGCGAGCGGCTACATCGCACCGACGGGCCAGGACCCCGAAGCGGACCTCACGAAATGGTTCGCCGCCACCAACGCCGGCGAGCCGGCGAACGCGGAAGATGAAGCGATCGCAAAACAGCTCTACACCTATCACCAGGGTTACGGCCTGTCGGGGCGGCCCGCGCCGATGCTGCTCGAGAGCGGCTGGACCGACGATCTGTTCCCGCCCTCGCAGTCGCTGCGCGTGTACAACGCTGCGCGCGCGCTGAAAGGCTACGCGTCGCTGATGGTCGGCGACCTCGGCCACAGCCGTGGATCGAACAAGGTGAACACCGACGAAGCGTTCAACGAAGCGGCGGCGCGCTTCTTCGAAGCGAAACTCAAACACACGGGTACGCCGCCCGCGAACGGCAGCACGATCGCGTACACGCAGACGTGTCCGCAGGCAGAACCGGGCGGCGGTCCGTTCAGCGCGCGCAGCTGGGCGAAACTTCACCCGGGGGCGGTCACGTTCGGCTCATCCACAGCGCAGACGTTCACCTCGGCCGGCGGCAACCCGACGATCGCGGCCGAATTCGACCCGATCGGGGGCACGAGCGACGCGTGCAAGAGCGTGAAAGCGGAAGTCGAGCCGAACACCGCCAACTACACCGCGGAAAGCCACGGCTTCACGTTGCTCGGCCTGCCGACGGTGACCGCGACGATCAAAACCCTTGGTCCGTTCGGCGAGATCGCGGCGCGGCTGTGGGACGTGACGGGCAGCGGCGAACAACGGCTGATCAGCCGTGGCGTCTACCGCTTGGCGGAAAACCAGCAGGGAACGATCACGTTCCAGCTGCACGGCAACGGCTACCAGTTCCCGGCGAAAGACACCGTCAAGCTGCAGCTGCTGGGACGCGACACTCCCTACTACCGGGCGAGCAACGGCGTCTTCAGCGTCGAAGTGAGCAGCCTCACCGTCTCACTTCCGACGACCTAGCCCTCTGGCCCGAAGGGCCGAGGGTGGGGGATCCGTCGGTCTGAGCGCCTTCGCGAAGGGGACGCGAAGGCGCTCAGCAACGGCGTTTCTCCGCGCGAGCATCCGCGCGACGATCGCATGAGAGTATGTGCGCGCCGCCGGCGCCGCCGGACGCGCCGTGGAAAGCCCCAGACGCAAGGAGCCAGCAGATGCCCGACATCGAGTTCCCTACAAGCAACGGCAGCACGCCCGGCTACCTGGCGGTGCCGGCCTCCGAGCGCGGACCCGCGACGATCGTGCTGCAGGAGTGGTGGGGCGTGGAAGATCACATCCGCTCGGTCTGCGACCGCCTCGCGGCCGCGGGGTTCTACGCGCTGGCACCGGACCTGTACCGCGGAGCTACCACGACGCAGCCCAGCGAGGCCGAACAGCGGATGATGGCGCTCTCGATCGAGAGCGTCGAGCAGGACATGTGCGGCGCGGCCGAGCACCTGAGCACCCAACCCGGAGTCGAGGGGCCGGGGGTCGGCTCGGTCGGCTTCTGCCTTGGCGGCGGCCTGTCGGTGTGGGCTGCAAGCTACTGCCCGCAGATCACCGCGACCGTCACCTACTACTACGTGATGCCACACGGCAAGCCGGACTTCAAGACGATCACGGGTCCGGTGATCGGCCACTTCGGAACCGCCGACGAGTTCATCCCGCTGGACACAGCGAAGTCGCTCGAGGGAGAGCTCCGCGACGCGGGCGTGGACGTGCGCTTCTACTACTACGACGGCGCGGGTCACGCGTTCTTCAACGAGACCGACCGTCTCGGCACCTACGACGAGAGCGCCGCGCAAACGTCGTGGGAGCGGACCGTCGAGTTCCTGCGCTCGGCGCTCGCGCCCTCCGGCTGAGCGGCGACCGCGCGCCGACGCCGTTCGGTTCAGCGCCTGGTCCGCGCGCGCCGGCGCGCGCGACGCCTGAGTGCAAGCAGCACGCTCGCCGCAACGACCAGCGCGGCCGCTGCGAGCAGCGCGGCTCCCGGCCGCCCGGCAGCAGCGGCCGCCGGGGCAGCGGCGAGCGCGCGGGACGCGGGCCCGGGCGGAGCGTATCCGGCGCGGCCGCGGCTCGCCGCGTACTGGATCCTTGCGCCGCGGCCCGGCTCGAACCACGCGGCCAGGGCGCGATCGTCGGCGGGATCGACCGCTATCGTCGCGAGCGTGCCGGCGCCGGGGACGCCGATGAGTTCCGCCGCGCGCATCGCGAGACGGTCGTGGCGCATGATCGACGCGCGCGCGACCCATAGCTGCGTGAGCAGCGCGCGCGAGGATCTTGCTGCGCGCGGCGAGCTCCTCCACAGCGCGAGCGCCTCGCCGGCCGGGCCGGGGGCGAGATCGGCGAGCACGGTCTGGCGGCGCGGGTCCGAGAGGCGCGTTGCCGGCCGCGCGAGGGCGAGCACCGCGGGCGCGGCGCGCACGACGTAATGGCCGCTCTCGAGGTCTGTCCACGCGAGCAGCACGTTCTCGGTCGAGAGCCGCTCAAGCTCGATCGACCCGGGGAGCCGCCCGACGCGCTCCACGTCGCCGAAGGCGGCGAGCTCGCGCGCGTGCGCGAACGTCACGCCCGCCGAGGAGAGGGCGAGGAAGATGCGCGTGTGCGCCCCTCCTGCGCATTCATCGGTACTCGCCCACGCGATCATGCCGTGGTCGTTGTCGCTGACGAGCGCGTGCAGTTGCGCGTAGGGGGCGCCGGGACCCACGCGCTGGGTGCGCTCGGCGCGGCCGGAGGCGCGCAGCATGTGCGCGAAGATCGATCCGTTCTGCTGCCACGCAACAAGCACGTCCGAGCGATAGTCCATCGCGGCCGTGAGCGCTGTGACCTCACCGCGCGCCAACGGGATCAGGCGCGCCGGCCCGAAGCGCGACTGGTAGTGGCGCTCGACGCGCACGGCGATCGCTCCCGCTCGCACCGCGGCGATCGCGCCATCGCCGAGGTAGGCGCGCGCGAGCGATAGCGGTGGGGCGCCGGCGGCGAGCTCGGCGAGCTCGAGGGCTCGTCCGTGGCGAGCCTGCAGCAGCGTTGCGGTGGCGCGCGCGCGTGCGCTGGTGCGCAGGGCGGCGAGGACGGCGATCTGCCCGCCGCCGAGGCCCTCGGCCTCGAGCCGGCCCGAGAGCCCGCCCGGCACGAGCGTGAGCGAGCGCGCGGCGCCCGGCCGATCGCGGGCTCCCAGCGGGGCGAGCGCGATCGACGGCGGCCGATCGGCCGCCGCCCCGTCACCCGCGCTGCAGCGCGCTGGATCGGCGCTCCACACGATCGCTCCCGGCCCGGTAGGCCGGCTCGGGGCTTCGCTTGGGAACGCGATCTGCGGCTCGCCGGCGATCGCACAGCCGCTTGCAAGGTCCCTTGCAGGGGACCACCACGGCGTCGCTGAGGCTTGCGCGCGGGCCGTTTGTGCTTCGCCCGCAAGCGCGCCGGCGGGCGCGCACAGCAAGGCTGCCACGGCTGCCTGCGCGAGCGCGAAGGAGCGCCGCGGGCGGACATGGACGCTGCCGTGCCGCCCGGTCACGCGGGCGAGGATACAGGCCGCCGCGGGCGGGCAGCTCGCCACCTGAGCTGCGGGCGCAGCGAGCCTCACGGGGCCGGGACGCGGCCGGACCCGAGCGCCGCGCGGGGCGGGCGCAACGCGCCGGACGGCCGCTTTAGGAAAAGATGCAGCGCGGATGGATCGCGATTACGAGCTGCAGACCCACCAGGCCGAGGACCGCCACTGGTGGTATCGCGGACGACGGACGGTGCTCGAGGGCGTGATCGAGAGCTTGCGTCTGCCGGCGCGGGCGCGCATCCTCGATGCGGGCTGCGGAAGCGGTCGCAACATGGTCGAGCTCGCACGCCACGGGACCGTGACGGGCGTCGAGCTCTCGGAGACGAGCGTGCGCCTGGCGCGCGAGCGCGGCGTGGGTGAGGTGATCGCGGGCTCGGTGCTCGAGATGCCGTTCGCGAGCGATGCATTCGACATGGCGGTCTGCCTGGATGTGATCGAGCATCTCGACGAGGACGTCGATGCGCTGCGCGAGCTGCGCCGCGTGGTCGCTCCGGGCGGCTCGCTGCTGGTGACGGTTCCCGCCTACCCGTGGCTGTGGAGCGGGCACGACGTGATCAATCATCATCGGCGCCGCTACACGCGGCGCTCGCTGCAGACGGCCGCCGAAAGCGCCGGTTGGGTGCAGGCGCGCACGACCCATTTCAACTCGCTGCTGCTGCCGGTCGCGATCATCCTGCGCGTCGTGGACCGCTTCAGCAGCAAGACGACCGAGTCGAGCCTCGACCTGTGGGTGCCGCCCACGCCGCTGAACTGGCTGCTCGAGCGTCCGCTGGCGCTCGAGGCGGCGCTGATCGCGCGCGGCGGGCGCATCCCGGCGGGTCTCTCGCTGCTGGCGGTCCTGCGCTAGCCGTTTACGCGTCGCCGTCGATCACGGCGATCTGCGGATGCGTGCGGAACGTCCACGCGCGGTTGGCGAAGAACGTGCTCACCGTTACCACCGCGGTGGCGAATGCCTGGGCGAGCAGCTTGTCCAGGCGGGCGTCGTGCACGAACACGTACAGCAGGCCCTCGTTGACGCCGAGCCCGCAGCCCTGCACGATCGCCCAGCGAACCGGCGTCAGCGCATCGCCGACGTGTTCGCGAAACGTCCAGCGGCGGTTGAGCAGAAAGCCGTTCGTGGCACCAGCGGTGAAGCCGATCGCGGAGGCGGCCAGATACCAGACGCCGAGGACCTTCAGCAGCAGCCCGTAGATCGCGAACGTGAGCAGCGTGTTTGACACGCCCACGATCCCGAACTTCAAGAACTGGATCAGCATCGGCCTGTGCAGTCGCCCGATCGCCGCCGCTAGGCTCACTGGCGATCGTGGAGGGTCGGTGCGCGGCGAGGGCATCACTGACAGGATGAACGATTAAATTCATAATGCGCTTAGGCGCCTGTTGGAATATCCACGGAGCGCTAGCCTCGAAGCGGTCCCTCGGACGGCTATGACGATCACCGATACACCACTGCGCACCCCTCGTCTGCTGAGCGTCGTCGCCCCGGTCTACGACGAGGAGCAGCTGATCGAGGAGTTCGTCGCGCGCGCGGTCAGCGCGGTCGCCGACTACGAGTTCGAGCTCGTGCTCGTCAACGACGGCAGCTGCGACCGCACACCCGAGCTGCTCGACCGCATCGCATCGGCCGACCCGCGCGTGCGCGTGATCCACCTGTCGCGCAACTTCGGCCATCAGGCCGCGCTGACCGCGGGCCTCGAGCACGCGGTCGGCGATGTCGTCGCGATGATCGACGCCGATCTCCAGGACCCGCCCGAGCTGATACCCGAGATGATCGCCCAGTGGAGCCAGGGAGCGGATGTGGTCTACGCGGTGCGTAAGCAGCGCGAGGGCGAGACCGCGTTCAAGCTCGCGACCGCGTCGTGGTTCTACAGGCTCTTCGACAAACTCGCCCAGGTCGACCTCGAGCCCAACTCGGGCGACTTCCGCCTGCTCGACCGCCGCGCGATGGACGCGCTGCTGTCGATGACCGAGCGTTCGCGCTTTCTGCGCGGGATGACCGTATGGGTCGGGTTCACGCAGACCGCCGTCTCCTACCAGCGCGACGCGCGCCACGCGGGCGAGACGAAGTACACGCTGCGCAAGATGCTGCGCTTCTCGCTGGACGCGATCGCCTCCTTCTCGCACCTGCCGCTGCAGCTCGCCACCTATGCGGGCATTCTCAGCGCGGGCGTCGCGTTCGTCGCGATCCCGGTCGTGATCGCGCTGCGGATCACCGACTCCTACCTGCCGGGCTTCGGCTCGCTCACGATCGCGATCCTGCTGCTCGGAGGCATCCAGCTGATCGCGATCGGCGTGATCGGGGAGTACGTCGGGCGCATCTACGACGAGGTCAAGCACCGGCCGCTTTACATCGTGCGCGAGGAGCGAAACCGCCCGACCGCGCCGAACCGTGCGGCCGTCGGCCCGGCCACGCGCGCGGGCCTGCCGGCACGCACGCCCGAGAGCATCCTCTAGGCGGGAGGGAGGAGATCGGCGCGAGCGCCGATAATGAGCGCATGGACGCAGAGGAGATCTCCGCGGGAAGCGAGTTCCCCGGCATGGACCATCGCCAGGAGCGCATCCTGATCGAGACCGAGAGGCTCAGGATCGAGGGAGTGCTGACGCTTGCGCGCGATGGCTATCGCAGCCGCGTCTCAGACGTGCTCAACGCGTCCGAGCGGGACTTCATCACGCTCACCGACGTGACGGTCGTGCCGATCGAGGGGGGTCCGCCGGAGCTGCACGCGTATCTGACGCTCGCGCGCAGGCACATCGTCTTCGCGGTCGCGGCGACGGAAACGCCCCGCGAATGACGATGCTGCGCAGCTCAGCGCCCGCGCTCTTCCCCTGCGGTCGCTTGCCGCTGCGCCCACTCGCGTGACCATGCGTCGAGCGGAGCGAGCGAGCGCAGCAGGCGGCGTCCCTCGGCGGTGAGCCTGTAACCGCGCCGGCCCGGCTGCTCGACGATGCCGGCCTCGCGCAGCTCGCGCAGGCGTTCGCTGAGGACGCTCGAGGAGACATGCCCGCAGCGCTCCTGCAGCTCACGGAAGCTCGGAACGGCGCCGTCGCGCAGCTCCCACAGCAGGCGCAGCGCCCAACGCCTGCCGAGCAGGTCGAGCAGCGCCATGACGGGGCGCCCTGTGCGCGAGCCCCGCACCCGTCTGCCCGGGCTGGGTGGCTGCTTTGAAATCAGAAGCTACACTCCTTGCTTCGACTATCGAAGAAGAGAGGATAACCATGCCGGAGCAAGCTTCGAGCCCGCGGATCTCGCCACTGCTGCCGCCGTATGACCCGCAGACGGAGGCTTCGCTGCGAAAGTGGATGCCTGCGGGCGCGGAAGTCGAGCCGCTGAAGCTGTTTCGCACGCTCAACGTGCACGCGGATCTCGCCTCGCGGATGCGAGCGCTCGGCGCGGGCATCCTCGGCCACGGCCTGATCGAGCCGCACGAGCGCGAGCTGCTGATCCTGCGCACGTGTGCGCGCGCGGGGGCGGAGTACGAGTGGGGCGTCCATGTA
The DNA here is from genome assembly GCA_034664905.1 of Solirubrobacteraceae bacterium. Classification (GTDB taxonomy): domain Bacteria; phylum Actinomycetota; class Thermoleophilia; order Solirubrobacterales; family Solirubrobacteraceae; genus Palsa-744. Next base: position 8,339 of record JAXDGS010000036.1, read on the forward strand.
CCGGCCTTCGCCAAGCCGCTGGGCTTCAGCGACGAGCAGCTCGCGGCGAGCGCAATCGGCGACTCACAGGACCCGGCATGGAGCGAGGCGGACGCGGAGCTGGTCGCGCTGGCGGATGAGCTTCACGACACCGCTAGCGTCTCGGAGGGACTGTGGGCGAAGCTGGCGTTGCGCTTCAGCGAGCAGCAGCTGCTCGAGCTGCTCGTGATAGCCGGCTGGTATCGGCTGCTCGCGTACGTGATCAACGCGGTGGGAATCGAGCGCGAGCCGTGGGCGGCGCGATTTCCATGAGGCCGACGCGCCGCTGCTACTCGTCCGTCGGCAT
>JAXDGS010000037.1:0-38150 GCA_034664905.1 Solirubrobacteraceae bacterium
GCACGCTCGCGTACATGGCGCCCGAGCAGAGCGAAGGGCTGGAGGTCGGCGAGGAGGCCGACCTCTACTCGCTCGCGCTCGTGCTGTATGAGGCGCTTTGCGGAGTGAACCCCGTGCGCGGGCCCTCACCTGCGGCGACCGCCCGGCGGATCGGGCGCAGGCTCGAGCCGCTCGAGCGCCGACGCACCGAACTCCCGCGCGGGCTCACCCGCGCGCTCGACACGGCGCTCGAGCCCGCGCCCGTCGAGCGCGGAACGCTTGGCGAGCTCACGCTCGCGTTGCAGGTGGCGCACGAGCAGCTGCACGGCAGCCCGCCGCGAACGCCGCGCCCGCGCCACCGCCTGCAGAGCACCGCGAGGGCGCCCGCACACGCACCTGCGACGCGCAGCGCACCGCCGCCGATCGAGCCCGAGGCCGAGGAGCAGCCCGCCGAGGCCCGGCAGGGCGACGAGGGCCAGCCCTCCGCCCGCCCTGCGCGCGGCGCGCTGCCTCGCCCGGTGTGGATCGCGCTCGTCTGCGCCACCGTCATCTGGCTGGCCGCGAGCGGGCGCCCCGGGGTGGCGTTGCTCGCCATCGCCGCCGCCCTTCCGCTGCTCGCGCTGCCGATCGGGCCGCGCGCTCGCTCTGCCACGCCCGCGTGGCTCGCGTGCGCACTCGCGCCGATGCTCGGCGTCGTTGGCCTCGCGGGTGTGTTTCCGGCGATCGCCGGACAGGCCGCGCGCTGGCGCGAGCGCGCCGCGGCCGGGGCGCTCGGCTACTGGTGGCTCGCGCTCGCCGAGCCGCTCGTCGGGCGGCGCCTGTGGCTGGGGCCGCCGTCGGGGGTTCCCGCGCACGCGGCCTGGGAGGGATCGCTCGGACTCACCGCGACGCACGTGATCGCCCCGACGCTCACGCTCGGCGTGCTCATGGGCGCGGCGCTGTGGGGTGCCGCCGCCGTCTGCCTGCCGTGGCTGGTTCGCGGCCGGCACGCCCTGCTCGACGCGCTCTGCGCGGTCATCTGGACGGTGATCATCGCCGTCGCCGCGCCGGCCGTGGATGCGGGCCTGGCGGCGCACGCCACCCATCCGAGTCCGCGCGGCGCGGTGCTCGGAGCGGTCCTCGCGGCGCTTTTCGCCGTTGCCGCACGGGCTCTGCGCGGCCCCGTCTGACGTAGGGTGCGTAGCATGGCTCCCGACTGCCGGCACACGCCCGCGGGCCGCGCCGCCGACCGAAGATGAACCTACTCAAGAGCGTCGAGACCACTATCGCGAACCTCGTCGAGGGCACCTTCGGGCGCGTGTTCCGCTCGGAGGTGCGCCCGATCGAACTCGCGCGCAGGCTCACGCGCGAGATGGACGCCCACCGCACTGTCTCGCTCGCGCGCGTGTATGTACCCAACGAATACTCGGTGTGGCTCTCGCGCGCGGACCGCGAGCGCTACGAGGGCGTCGAGGAGGAGGTGATCGACGAACTGTCTGCGCATCTGCTCGAGCACGCGCGCCGCGAGGAGCTGATCATGGCCTCGCATCCGAGCATCTCCTTCCACACCGACGAGCGGCTGGCGCTCGGGGAGTTCGGCATCCAGGTGCGCCTGACGCGTCCTCCCGAGCGCGGCGAGGAGCAGCACCCGCCGCGCCCCGAGCTCGAGGCCGAGGAGCACGGCAACACGATGATCTACAGCACCTCCGCGCGCGTCGGCGGCCCGGTCGTGGACGCCCACGCACGGCGCGGCTCGCCGCGCGCACTGCTTGCGGTCGGCGGTCGTCGCTTGCTCGTACCCGACACCGGCGCGACGATCGGCCGCAGCCGCGACTGCGAGATCGTGCTCGAGGACACGGGCATCTCGCGCCGCCACGCGCGCCTGCGCCCGCTCGACGGCGGCTGGACGATCGAGGATCTCGGCTCCACCAACGGCGTCATCGTCAACGGCCAGGAGGTCCAGGGCGCGCACGCGCTGCACGCGGGTGACCGGGTGGAGCTCGGCACGACGGCGATCGTCTTCGAGCTCGGATGAGCACGCTCGAGCCCTCATCGGTCGCGCTGAAGTTCGCGTTCCTGGCCGTGCTCTACCTGTTCTTGCTGTGGGTTGCGCGCAGCGCACGCCGCGACCTCGGCGCGCGCGCCGGCTCCCGCGAGCAGGTGCCGCAGGCCTCGTTCGCGCCCGATGCCACGGGCATGTACTCGGCCTCCGCAATCGCGGGCGCAGAGCGTGCGCGCGCGCCCAGGCTAGTCGTCGAGCGCGCCCCCGCGCACGACTCCGGGATGATCTACGACCTCGACGGCGAGGTGGTGCTCGGCCGCGGTGAGAACGTCGAGATCAGGCTCGAGGACCCGTTCGCCTCCGCTCGCCATGCGCGCATCTTCGAGCAGGGCAACATCGTGGTCGTCGAGGATCTCGGCTCGACCAACGGCACATACCTCAACGAGGAGCTGCTCGAGACCCCCAGGCCGCTTCATCCCGGCGACCGCGTGCGCATCGGCGAGAGCGAATTCGCGTTCGAGGTCGACTGACATGCTGCGCGTAGCCGAGCAGTACGCGGTGACCGACACCGGCCGCCAGCGGCGCGCGAACGAGGATTCGCTGCTGGCGCGCTCGCCGCTGTTCGTGGTCGCCGACGGGATGGGGGGCGCTCAGGCCGGCGAGGTCGCCTCGCGCATCGCGGTCGAGGCGTTCACCACAGGGCTCGCCGGTAGCGCCCACCCGGAGGCCGAGCTCGCGGAGATCGCGCGCGCCGCCAACCTGCGCATCCACGAGCGCTCCCACACCAACGCCGAGCAGGCGGGCATGGGCACCACGCTCACGGCCGTGTACGTCGGCGAGCAGGAGGTCGCGATCGCGCACGTCGGAGACAGCCGCGCCTACTGCCTGCGCGACGGCGAGCTGCTTCGCCTGACCGACGACCATTCGCTGGTCGACGAGCTCATGCGCCAGGGCCGGCTAACCCCCGAGGAGGCGGTCGAGCACCCGCAGCGCTCGGTGATCACGCGCGCGCTCGGGCCGGAAAGCACCGTCGAGGTCGACACGCGCTCGCTGAGCGCGCGCGCGGGCGACGTCTACCTGCTCTGCAGCGATGGTCTCACGACGATGCTCGCCGAGGATCAGATCCTGGAGCTGCTGTTGGCGAACCCGCAGCTACACGATGCCGGCGAGGCGCTGATCGGCGCCGCCAACGAGGCGGGGGGACGCGACAACATCACCGTCGTGCTCCTGCGCCTGGAGGACGTTCGCGCGGGCACGCCGCCGCAGGAGCACTCGACGATGACCGGCGCCCGCGCCCTGCCCGCCAAGGCGCAGGCGCGCAGTCCGCGCAAGCCGCGCGCAGCCCAGCCGGACGACGATGCTGGACGTTCCTCCGCGAGCGTGCGCCGGCGCAAGCGCGCGCGGCGCGCCGGCATCGCCGCGATCGCGCTGATCGTGCTGGCGCTGATCGGCTCCGGCGCGTACATCGCCACCCAATCTGTGTACTTCCTGGGGACCAACAGCCGCGGACTCGTGACGCTGTTCCGCGGGCTCCCGTACCGGCTCCCCGGCGGCATCTCTCTGTACAGCACCAACTACGTCTCCGGCGTGGGCGCCTCGACGCTGAGCACCCAGCGCCGCAAGACCCTGCTCGACCACTCGCTGCGCTCGCATAGCGACGCCGCGAGCCTGATCCGCAGCCTCGAACTGGGCCAGCTCGAATGAGAAGCACGTCGTGAACACGCCGATCATTCGCCTGTTCGGACTCGTCGTGCTGCTGTTCGCGCTGCTCGTCGGGTTCACCTCGCGCTGGACGATCTTCGAAGCATCCTCGCTGCGTGACAATCCGCTCAACGCGCGCACCCTGCTCGAGCAGCAGCGGATCGAACGCGGCCCGATCCTCGCCGCCGACGGCACCGCCGTCGCGCTCAGCGTGCGCGGCTCTGAAGGCACCTACCGGCGGACCTATCCAAGCGGCGAAGAGTTCGCGCACGCGATCGGCTACTCCTACACCGACCTTGGCAGCGCGGGCCTCGAGCGCTACCGCAGCGACGCGCTCAACGGGCAGAACGCCACCAACCTGCAGTCGATCCTCAACCAGCTCCAGGGCAAGAAGCCGCGCGGCGACAAGGTGATCACGACGCTCGACCCGCGCGCGCAGCGCGTCGCGGACACCGCGCTCGCGGGTCACGAAGGGGCGGTGGTCGCGCTCGACCCGCGCACCGGCGCGGTCACCGTGATGGCCTCCTCGCCCGGCTATGACCCGAACACGCTGCGCTCGCCGCGCGCGTACGAAGCGCTCGCCCGCGACAGCCACGGGCGCCCGCTCGTGAACCGCGCCACCCAGTTCGGCTACGCGCCGGGCTCGACCTTCAAGGTCATCACCGCCACGGCCGCCCTCGACAGTGGCGCCTTCTCGCCGCAGTCCACCGTCAACGGGCGCAACGACGTGCGCATCTCCGGGGTGCCGCTGCAGAACGACGAAAACTCAAGCTACGGCCAGATCTCCCTCACGGACGCGCTGGCGCGCTCGGTCAACACCGTCTGGGCGCAGGTGGCCGAACATGTGGGCAAGCAGACGCTCGCGCGCTACATGGAGCGCTTCGGCTTCGACCACAAGCCGCGCCTTGACTATCCGGCGGAAGAGATGTCAAGCAGCGGCGAGTATCTCGGCGCCCGCCTGCTCGCGCCGACGAGCTCGAGGGTCGACGTCGGGCGCATGGGGATCGGCCAGGACAAGCTCGAGGTGACGCCGCTGCAGATGGCGCAGGTCGTCGCTGCGGTGGCCAACGGCGGCAGGCTGATGGTGCCGCACATGACCCAGCGGATCGTCGACCCCGAAGGGCGCACCGTACAGACGATCACCCCGCAGCTGCAGTCGGTGGTCATGAAACCCTCAACCGCATCCGCGGTCACCTCGATGATGGACACGGTGGTCAACGAAGGAACCGGCACGCAGGCGCAGATCCCGGGCGTGCAGGTCGCCGGCAAGACCGGCACCGCGGAGACGCAGATCGGCACGGCCATCAACAACGTGTGGTTCATCGCGTTCGCACCAGCGGACGCTCCCCGAGCGGCGATCGCGGTCACGCTCGCGCACGTGCCCGGCTTCGGCGGCGCTTTCGCCGCGCCGGTGGCCAAGCAGGTGCTGGAAAGGCTGCTCCATGATTGAGCCCGAGACGATCATCGACGGCCGCTACCGCGTGCTCTCGCGGCTCGGCTCCGGCGGCATGGCCGACGTGTACCTGGCGCAGGACCAGCTGCTCGGCAGGCAGGTCGCAGTCAAGGTCCTGCACCACCACTTCGCCGCCGACCAGGAGTTCGTGGAGCGCTTTCGGCGCGAGGCATCCAGCGCGGCGGCGCTGTCGCACCCGAACATCGTCGGCATCTTCGACCGCGGCGAGTGGGACGGCACCTACTACATAGCGATGGAGTACGTGGCCGGCCGCTCGCTCAAGAGCATCGTGCGCGAGAACGGGCCGCTCGCTCCAGCGGCAGCGATCGACGTCGTCGAGCAGATCCTCCGCGCCGCGCAGTTCGCGCACCGGCGCGGCGTCATCCACCGCGACCTCAAGCCCCACAACGTGATCCTCGACGACGACGGGCGCGCGCGCGTCACCGACTTCGGCATCGCGCGCGCCGGCGCCTCCGACATGACGCTCACCGGCTCGATCATGGGTACCGCGCAGTACCTCTCACCCGAGCAGGCACAGGGTTTCTCGGTGACCTCCACGTCGGACATCTACTCGGTCGGCGTGATCCTCTATGAGCTGCTCACCGGGGTCGTCCCGTTCGAGGGCGAGACCGCGGTGGCGATCGCGTTCAAGCAGGTCTCAGCCGCGCCGAGGCCGCCGAGCGAGCTGAATCCGGCGATCGCTCCGTCGCTCGACGCGGTCGTCCTGCGCGCGCTCGCGAAGGATCCCGCCGCGCGCTACGCCGACGCCGGCGAGCTGATCGCGGCGCTCGAGCACGAGCGCAAGGCGCTGCCCGCGTTCTCAGGCGCGCCGGTCGCGGTCGGCGCCTCCGGCAGCGGCGCGCAGGACACCGCTTCGGGACTCGCCGGCGGGCCGCTGCTGCTCGCCCCCGCCGAGCACTTCGGCGAGGAGTACGGCCCTCCGCCACAGCGCGATCGCAGGCGCCGCAGGCTGCTTTTGATCGGCGCCGCGCTTGCCGTTGTGCTGCTCGCCGTGCTCGCGCTGCTTTTGCTGATGAGCAGCACGCGCACCGTGCCCGACGTCCGCGGCCAGAGCGAACAGGCCGCCACCACCGCGCTCACGCGCGCGGGTTTCACACCCGTCGCCTCCCAGAGCGTGAGCACCAGCGTCGCCAAGGGGCTTGTGATCAGCGAGACGCCGCGCGCGGGCAGCGCGGCCAAGAAGGGCGCGCGCGTGCAGATCGTCGTCTCAAGCGGCCCCGCCAGCGCGTCGCTCGCGAACGTGGAAGGGCTCACCGCCGCGGCGGCGATCGCGCGGTTGCGCAGCGCCGGCTTCAAGCCGACGACGCGCAGCGAAGCGAGCGCGACGGTCGCGGCCTCCCGCGTGATCGGCACCACTCCTCCCGCGGGCACCGAAGTCGTGGTTGGCAGTCCCGTCACGATCCGCGTCTCGAGCGGGCCTCCGCCGGTACGCGTGCCGGCGCTCGTCGGGCAGACCCGCAGCGCGGCGGAAGCGACGCTCACGAATGCCGGCCTCGCGCTGGGCACCGTCACCCAGCGCACCTCCACCCACCCGCCCGAAACGGTGCTCTCGCAGTCCCCCGCGCGCGGCACCTCCGTGCGCTCCGGGGACCGCGTCAACCTGACGGTCGCAAAGGCCACCAACGAAGCGGTGGTGCCCAACGTCGTCGGCAAGAATGAGGCGCTCGCAGCCGCGGCGCTCGGTCAGGCGGGCCTCACGCCGAGCACGCGCTCGGAACCGACGAGCGAAGCGCCGCTGGTCGGCGTCGTGCTCAAGCAGAAGCCGGCGGCGGGCACGCACGCGCGCAAGGGCTCGACGGTCACGATCACCGTGGGCATCTCCGCGCCGACGACCACCCCGACGACGCCGACGACCCCGACGACGTCGACCACAACGACCCCGCAGCCGGTGCCGCCGGCCGCACCCTGAGCCGCCGTGGCGCTCACGGGCGGTAGCGCCATCGGGAAGATGACGGTCGCGGTGCTGGCCGGCGGGCGCTCCTCCGAGCACGACGTCTCGCTGTCCTCGGGCGCCGCGGTCCGCGACGGCCTGCTCGAGGCGGGCCACGAGGTCGTGTGGGTGGAGATCGCGCGCGACGGCAGCTGGCGTCGCGACGCCGAGCGGCTGAGCGTGACTCCCGGCACGGGGCTGCTCGGCGTGGACGTCGCGTTTCCGGTGCTGCACGGACCGTTTGGAGAGGACGGGACGATCCAGGGGGCGCTCGAGACGCTCGACGTCGCCTATGTCGGCTCGGGGGTGGGCGCCTCAGCGGTGTCGCTGAACAAGGTGATGTTCAAGGAGCTGATGTCGGCCGCGGGCACCCCGCAGGTGCGCTTCGCGGGCGTGGACGCCGAGCGCTTCACGCGCGCCCGCGCGGAGGTGCTCGACGAGCTCGCCTCGCTCGGACTCCCGGTATTCGTCAAGCCCGCGCATCTCGGCTCCTCGGTCGGGATCGTCAAGGCCGCCGACGCGGGCGCCGTCGAGGACGCGCTCGAGGAGGCCTTCATGCACGACGGGCTGGTGATCGTGGAGTCGCTCGCGCAGGGGCTCGAGGTCGAGTGCGGCGTGCTCGGGACGCTGCGCGCCGAGCGCGACGCCGGCGCCCGGCCCGCGGCGGCGTCCGTTCCCGGCGAGATCGTGCTCCCGGGCGAGTGGTACGACTTCGAGGCCAAGTACACCCCCGGCGGGATGGAGCTGAAGATCCCCGCTTCGATCAGCGCAGCCGCCGACGCGCGCGTGCGCGAGCTCGCGCTCGAGGCGTTTCGCGCCGCGGGCTGCGACGGGCTCGCACGGGTGGATTTCTTCGTGCAGGGCGATCATGTGGTCCTCAACGAGCTCAACACGATGCCCGGCTTCACGCCGACGAGCGTCTACGCGAAGCTGATGGCGGCCTCCGGCACCGCCTACCCGCAGCTGGTCGAGAAGCTCTGCCGGCTCGCGCTCGAGCGCCACGAGCAGCGGCGCCCCTACCGCCACTGAGCGCGCTCCTCACCTGAGCAGCGTGACCCCGGCGAGGCTCGCCGACTGCCTGCCCGGCGGCAGCGTGGTGAGCCACACCAGGTAGTAGCGATGAGCGGAGCTCACCGTCAGATGAATGCGTTCGCCGGAGTGAACGTAGCTGCTGGCACCGACCGGGCCCTGCCAGCCGCGCTGGGCGAGCGGCGTGGAGTTGCCGTAGGGCAGTTCCTGGTTGATCTTCTTGCCAACGTAGACCTGCGCGGCAAACCCCGGGGTGGAGGTCTGGATCTCGACCGCCTTGGCGCGCGCGCCGGGGGCGGCATCGAGATACAGCCCCAGGCCGACCCCGCCGGCCTTCCGCAGGTTGCCTTCGTAGTACTGCTCGGTGCTCCACGTCGTGTTGGGGTCGTTGTCGACGACGTTCTGGATCTGATCGCGATTTTCGGGCCCGGTGCCGAACGGGTTGTAGCCGTGCGCGGCGGTCTGGCTGAGCTGGACCGGTTCGAGCCCGGCGCGAGCGCCCTGATCGGATGTGCCCGTTCCACGATGCGTCTGTATCGCGGCGATGGACAGCACGATCGCCACCACCACCCCGATCAGGGCGAGCGAGGCGAGCCAGCGCGCGGGATGCAGCACGCGCCACGGGAGCCTGCGCCGAGCCGGATCGTGCAGCGTGCGCAACACGCTCGTGGCCTCGCCCGTCGCCTGCCCGGAGCGCGAGGTCTCGATCGCGAGCACGTCCTCGAGGTCGCGCTGCATCGCGGCCGCGTCGGGGTAGCGGCGCGAGAGGTCCTTGGCCATCGCGCGGTCGAGCACCGCGGCCGTCGCGGCCGACAGTTCGGGGCGCAGTTCCTGCGGGTCCGGCGGCTCCTCGCGCACGTGCTTCATCGCGACCGCCACCGGCGAGTCGCCCTCGAAGGGGACCCTGCCGGTGAGCATCTCATACAGCACCACGCCCAGCGAGTAGAGGTCCGACTGGCCGGTCACCGGCCGGCCGAGCGCCTGCTCGGGCGATACGTAGTCGGTCGTGCCGAGCACCCTCCCGGCCACGGTGAGCCCTTCCTCGGAGAGCGTCCGCGCGATCCCGAAGTCGGTGATCTTCGCCCCTCCGTGCGCACCGATCAGCACGTTGTGGGGCTTGACGTCGCGGTGCACGATCTGGCACTTGTGCGCAGCGCCGAGCGCGCGCGCGATCTCGATCGCGTACGCGATCGCCTGGGGAATGTCCAGCGGCCCCTCGCGCCGGATCACGTCCTTGAGGGTCTCGCCCTCGATGTACTCGAGCACGATGTACGGCGAGAGCTCCGCGCCGGCGCCCTGCTCGCCGTCAGCCGGCTGCTCCTCGCCCGCGTCTATGACGGTGACGACGTGCGGGTGGTTCAGCTGCGCGACCGACCGCGCCTCGCGACGGAAGCGCTCGAGCTGATCGCTGTCGGCCGCGATCTCGCGGTGCATCAGCTTGATCGCCACCGTGCGTTCGAGCACCGTGTCGAACGCCCGCCAGACGGTCGACATGCCGCCGCGCCCGATCTGCGCATCGAGCCTGTAGCGCCCGCCGATCAGAGTGCCGATTGCAGTCATCGCGCTCTATTGTGCGCGCCGCGGCAGGCGGCGCAGCACCAGCGCGCCCAGCAGCACGCGATAGACCGCGTAGGGCAGCAGCGAGCGCTCCCCGCTGCGCCCGCGACGCAGCGCCCGCTCACAGGCGATCGTCGAGAGGAACGCCGCGCCGCCCCCGGCGGCCATCGCGCCGCCGAGCCCTCGCGGAGCGCCGTCGCGCGCCACGCGCCAGCCCTCGAGCGCGCTCGCAGCGAACAGCACCGGCATCGCAGCGCTCCACGACAGGGCACGCGCCCCCGCGCGGCTGAAGCCGCGCGCTCGCGCGGCGGTGATCGTCGCGCCACTGCGCGAGACGCCCGGCATCAGCGCGAGCGCCTGCGCGATCCCCAGCGCGAGCCCGTCGAGCGCCCCCGCGTCCCCGCACGCGCGCGGATCGGAGATGAACCGCGTGTCGGCGACCGCCATCGCACCGGCGCCGGCGATCAGGCTCAGCGCGATCGAGCGCGCGCCGCCCAGGCGTCGCTCGATCTGTGAGCGCAGCGAAAGCCCGGCCACCGCGGGAGGCGCGAGCGCGAGCGCCAGCGCGAGCGCGCGGCGCCGGTCGAGGCTCGCCGCGCTGCGCGCGAGCTCCCGTCGCATCGACAGCGCGAGAGCGAGCCCCGCCCCCGCATGCAGCGAGACCTCGAAGGACTTGCGGCGCTCGCCGTCGAGCTCGCCATAGCGCCAGCCGGCGAGCAGCGGGATCAGCGTGGTGTGCGCCGAGGAGGAGACCGGAAGCAGCTCGGCCGGTCCCTGCATCAGGCCGAGGGCCACGGCGTGGCGGATCGGAAGCGCGCGCTCAGCCCGTCGCATTCCCAGCCGGCTCGCGGCGCCCTCGCCGGCGCCTCAACACGGCATAGGCGATTGCGATCACGATTAGCGCCACGACCGCGTAGTCGACGTACTCGAAGCCTTTACGCGTGCTCGCCCAGTCCTTGCCGACCGCTTCGCCGGCCAATGCGAGGCCGAGCACCCATGGCACGCATCCGGCGAGCGTCAGCACCGTAAAGCGCACCACAGGCATCTTTGCGACGCCCGCGGGCAGCGAGATGAACGTGCGGATGATCGGCAGCATCCGGCTGAAGAAGATCGCGGGCGCGCCGTATCGCGCGAACCAGCGGTCCGCCCACGCGAGCTGGCTGGGCTTGATATGCAGCCAATGGCCATGGCGCTCGACTAGCTCGACGCGCCCAGCGCGCCCGACCCCGTAGGCGATCCACGAGCCGACGAGGTTCCCGAGTACCCCAGCGAGAACGATGCCGAGCAGCGTCAGGTGATGGTGAGCGCTGCTCGCCCCGGGGCTGGCGACGGCAAAGCCCGCGAACAGCATCGTCGCCTCGGAGGGAATCGGCACACATGCGCTCTCGGCGACCATCAGCACGAACACCGCGGGCAGGCCGGCGTCGCGGACGAAGTGCGAGGCGGTTTCAAAGAGCGATTCGGAGATCGAAGCAAGGACGAGCATCGGGGCGCACGATACCCGCGATCCCCCTCCGACGGCCCCGCATGCGCGGCGCGGCATGGCGCGGCGGTCGTTAGCGTGACCGCCGGATGCGCGTCTGGATAGATCTGACCAACAGCCCCCACGTGCTCGTGATGCGCCCCGTGATCGCGCGCCTGCGCGCAGAGGGCCACAGCGTCAGCGTGACCGCGCGCGACTACGCGCAGACGATCGAGCTGTGCGAGCGGCTCGGCATCGAGCACGAGGCGATCGGCCGCCACCGCGGCGGGCGGGTGCTCGCGAAGGCCGCCGGCCTGCTCTCGCGCTCGACCGCGCTCGTACGCTGGGCGCGTGCGCAGGCGCGCGGCGCCGGCGCAGAGCGCTTCGACATCGCGATCGGCCACGGCTCGAACGACCTCAGCATCGCCGCTGCCGCACTGCGCATACCGAGCGCGACCACCTTCGATTACGAGTGGGCCAAGGTGCAGCACAACATAAACTGCCGGCTAGCCAGCGCGGTGGTGGTTCCCGACGCGATCCCGCCCGAGCGTCTGGAGCGCTACGGCGCGAGGCGCAAGCTGCACACGTACGAGGGCCTGAAGGAGGAGTACTACCTCGCCGACTTCGAGCCCGATCCAGCCGTCCTGGGGGAGCTCTCTCTGGATAGGACCCGCGCGATCGTCGTCGTGCGACCGCCGCCGGCGGTGTCGCTCTACCACCGCTTCGAGAACGACCTGTTCGCGCGCGTGCTCGAGCGGCTGGGGCGCGCCGCCGGCGAGGGCACGCAGGCGGTGCTGCTGCCGCGGGTCGCAGCGCAGCGCGAGCAGCTCTCGCTGATGCCCGGGTTCGTCGTGCCCGAGCACGCGATCGACGCGCAGTCGCTGATCGCGTACGCCGACCTTGTGATCTCGGCCGGAGGCACGATGAACCGCGAGGCGGTCGCGCTCGGGACGCCGGTGTACACGACCTTCGAAGGGCGCATGGGAGCGGTCGATGAGCGTCTGATCGCCGAACAGCGGCTGCATCGGCTCAGCGACCCCGAGCAGCTCGATCTCGCCGTACGCGAGCGCGCGCCGCGCGCGCCGCGCATCCGGCGCGACCCGGGCGTGCTCGTCGATCTGCTGCTGAGCCCGGTCGAGCGCCCGCGCGAGCAGCGCGACGTCCCCGCGCTGCGATCGGGATAGGCCCTTACAATCTGCACAATGCGCCGACGGATCCGCTCGGCGGCCCTTCCCCTCCGCCCGCACTCGCTCGCGCAGCTGCTGGTGGACGGGGCGCTGGTCGCGCTCGCCTACTACCTGGCCTTCCAGCTGCGCTTCAACAGCGGTCCGCCCAAGGACTATGCGCGCCTGCGCGACAGCACGATCTGGTGGGTGCTCGGCGGCAGCCTGCTCGTGCTGGTGTTCGCGCGCGTGCATCAGCGCCGCTGGCGCTACTCGGGCCAGCGCGACTACGAGGCGGTGGTGCGCGCGATCGTCGTGATCGTGGTGCTGTGCGTCGTCGCGATCGAGGTGCTTCGCCCCGTGCACCGGTATCCGGAGGGCAGCGCGGTGGCGGTGGTGCTCCCGAACGGGGTGATCGTGCTGTTTGCGCTGCTCTCGGTCGTGTTCCTCGTGGGAGTGCGCGCCGTTGCGCGAAGCATCTATGAGCGCCGCCCGCTGATCGAATTCCGCGGTGCCCGCCACGGCGATCGCTCGGTGCTGATCGCCGGAGCGGGCGAGGGCGGGCGGATGGTCGCACGCGAGATCATGCGCAACCGCGAGCTGGGGCTGGTGCCCGTGGGCTTCGTGGACGACGACCCGAGCAAGCACGGCCTGCGCGTGGAGGGCGTGCGCGTGCGCGGCGGCACCGAAGGCGATCTGCCGCGCATCCTCGACGATGCCGAGCCGGACGAAGTGATCATCGCGATTCCGTCCGCGCCGGGCTCGACGCGCGCGCGGATCGTGCGCGAGTGCCGTACGCGCGGCATTCCCGTGCGTACGCTGCCGACGGTCTTCGAGCTGCTGCAGACCCGCGGCGCGCTCGCGCGCCCGGTGCGCGAGGTGCGCGTCGAGGACGTGCTCGGACGCGAGCCCGTGCAGGTCGAGCTCGAGCGCGTGGGCGCATACCTCGCGGGCCAGGTCGTGCTCGTCACCGGCGCCGGCGGTTCGATCGGCTCGGAGCTGTGCCGCCAGATCGCGCGCGTCGAGCCCCACCGGATCGTCCTGCTCGATCACGCCGAGGACAACCTCTTCTCGATCGAGCGCGAGCTCGAGGACGAGCGCCACGTCCCACCCTCGATGCTCGCGGCGGTGCTCGCGGACTGCAGGGAGGAGGAGCGCATGCGCGAGGTGTTCGCCGAGCATCGCCCGACCGTCGTCTTCCACGCCGCCGCCTACAAGCACGTCGGTCTGATGGAGGCGAATCCGGTCGAGGCCGTCCGCAACAACGCGATCGCCACGCGGGTCGTCGCGCACGTCGCCGGAGGCCAGGGCACGCGCTGCTTCGTGCTGGTATCGACCGACAAGGCGGTCGCGCCCGCAACGGTGATGGGAGCCTCCAAGGCCCTGGCGGAGTTCGCGCTCGAGGCGGCGACCGTGCGCTTCCCGGATACCCGTTATGCGGCCGTGCGCTTCGGCAACGTGCTCGGCTCCTCCGGCAGCGTCGTGCCGATCTTCCGTCGTCAGATCGAGCGCGGCGGCCCCGTCACCGTCACCGACGAGCGGATGACGCGCTACTTCATGACGATCCCGGAGGCCGTGCAGCTGATCATCCGCTCGGGGTCGCTCGCGTGGGGACCGCGCGCGGCGCGCGAGGGCGCGGACGTGTTCGTGCTCGAGATGGGCGATCCCGTGCGCATCATCGAGCTCGCACGCGCGATGATCGACCTGTCGGGACTCGATCCCGACCGCGACATCGCGATCGAGATCGTCGGACGCCGCCCCGGTGAGAAGCTCCACGAGGAGCTCTTCAACGACTACGAGCGCGCCTGTCCCACGAGCGCCGAGAAGATCCTGCTCGCCGAACGCGAGCCGATGCCGGCGGAGGCGGTCGAGTCGATGTTCGCGGAGATCGGCCTGCTCGTCCTCGAAGGCGACGCAGCGGGCCTCGCCGCGAAGGTCTCAGAGCTCTCGGCGGCGCGCCGCGATCCCTCCGCGGCCCAGCGAGAGGAGGCACCCGCGGCCCAGCGAGAGGAGGTACCCGTGGAGCCGAAGGGCGAGGAGCACTCCAACGGCGGCGGCCCGCAGAGGACGGTGCCCGACACGCCTGCTCCCCTCGTACACTCCCCGAATCCATGATCGCTTCGCCGCTAGCGTTCTCGCTGACGAGCTCATTCACCCAGATCGGTGCGGTTGTGGCCTTCGCCGCGGTGCTCGGCATAGCGATCCTCTCGCTACTCGTGTTCTCCCAGGCGCGCGAGCTCAAGCGGCTGCGCGAGTGGGCCGGCCGAGCGCCCGAGCGCGCTGCCGAGCTCGAGCAGCGCGTCACCGCTTCGGCCGCTCGCATGCAGCAGCGCGCATCCGCAGCGCCGCAACAGCCAATCAACGCCGCGCGTGCAAGCCAGGTGGACGCAGCGGCCGCCGCCGCGCCGGGCCCGGCGACGCGTGTCGCCGCCGCGCAGGGCGCGCAGACGGGCCCGCTCGCGCCCACCACCGGCCCGCTCACCGCGCCGGCGGCGGCTGTGCCCGCGGCCGCGGTCGCGGCGCAGGCGGGTGCGACCGCCGCCGCGACAGGAGCTGCGCAGGCGCCACAGAGCGAGCAGCCAGCGAGCGCCGCGGCCACCGGATCCGCGCCTCCCGCTTCGACCGTCCCGCCGCTGCCCGCGCCGGCCAGCGCCTCGGCCGCAGCCAAAGCTCCCCCGGCGCAAGCGCCCGCTGTCGCATCCGGCCAGGCGCCCGCCTCGGCACAGGCGCCCGTCGCCGCTCCGGCCTCCACCGCCCCGCAGGCATCCCCTTCCGCGCGAGCACCCGTCTCCCCGCCCGCGGCGCCCTCGCCCGCGCGAGCGCAACCGCCCGCCCCGGCCGGCGCGAGCCAGTCGGCGCGTGGCGCGGTGGCGGTGCCGCCCGCCGGCACACCTGCTGGGCAGGCCGCGCAGGCGACGGCGGCCGGGGCGTCCCTGCCAGCGAGGGTGGCGGCTGCCACCGGTTCCGCGGCGGCGGCGGCGAGCGCCGCCGGCACAGCGGTCTCGCAACCGGCCGCGGCGCCCGTCTCGGCACGCCCGCCCGCGCCACCCGCGCCACCGCGCCCTGCAGCGCGCGCGGCGCAACGGCCCGAAGGATCGCGGGGCAACGCGCGCAGCGGCGCGCGCGGCACCGCGGACGCGCGTTTGGCTCGCTCGGGAATCGTCGCGGGGCGCCCAGCGCCGCGCCGCGACCGCCGCCCGCGGGCTCGCAGGACGGTGCTGATGATCGCCGGAGCGTTGCTGGTGGTCGCTGCTGCGGTGTTCGTCGCGACCTCGCTCGGGGGATCGTCGGGCAAGCCGCGCGCGCACACCACATCCACATCGCTCGCGCCCGCGGGTACCAGCACGCATTCCAGCTCGCACCACGCGAAAGCCAGTGGCCATGCGGGCGCCGCGAATGCAGCCGAAATCAACGTCGCGGTGCTCAACGGCACCGAAACGACGGGCCTCGCGCACCGCCTCGCCAGCGAACTTCAGAAGCTCGGCTACTCGCAGGCCGCACCGCTCAGCGGGCGGCCACCCGGCTCCAGCCAGGCGACCCTCGTGCAGTACGCGAGCGGTCACAAGAGCGACGCGGAAGGCGTCGCGCGCTCTCTGTCGGTGACGAATGTGGCGCCCATGGAAGCGGGGGTCTCCTCCCTCGCAGGGTCGGCGACGGTGGCGGTGGTCGTCGGCGCCGACAGAGCCGCGGGGCCATAGCCGACTTCCTCGACATCCCCGCGCGCTCAGCGAAGCCGCGCGAGCGCGGGATCACGCACGTGATCGACAGAGGCCTCTCGCTCGCCGAGGTGGGGGGTTTGCTCGAGGTGGCCGGCGACGTGGTCGATCTCGTCAAGCTCGGATGGGGCACGGCGCTCGTGACAGAGAACCTCAAGCCGAAGCTCGCGCTTTATGCCGAACGCGGCATCCCGGTCGTGCTCGGCGGCACGCTCACCGAGATCGCGATCCGCCAGGGACGCCTCGACGGCCTCGTCACCTGGCTGCACGAGCTCGGCCTGCGCCACGTGGAGCTCTCCGACGGCACGATCGCGCTCGAGCACGAGGTCAAGCGCGAGCTGATCGAACGTCTGTCGGGTGAGTTCACCGTGCTCGCCGAGGTCGGAAGCAAGGACACCGACTTCATCATGGCTCCCTACGTGTGGGTGGAGCAGATCGAAAGCGACCTGAAGGCTGGCGCGTGGAAGGTGATCGCCGAGGCGCGCGAGTCGGGGACCGCGGGCATCTACCGCGCCACCGGGGAGGTGCGCACGGGCCTGATCGACGAGATCGCGCACGCGGTCGATCCCGAGCGCCTGATCTTCGAGGCGCCTCGGCGCGAGCAGCAGGTGTGGCTGCTGAAGCGCTTCGGCAGCGACTGCAACCTCGGCAACATCGCGCCCGACGACGTCCTGTCGCTCGAGACGCTGCGCCTCGGCCTGCGCTCGGACACGGTCGAGCGGTTCGCACTGGGCGGCGAGGATTGAGCGCCGCCCCCGCGGTCGCGGATGGCGGGGAGGGGGACAGGCGGGAATCGGCCCCCGGCGTCGAGCCGCTCGCGGGCGTCGTGTTCGCGCTGCTGGTGCTCGCCTGCTTGCTCGCGTTCTTTCTCACCCAGAGGCTCAAGCACACCCCGACGGTCGTCCAGCGCTTCGAGCTGACCCCGCGGTTCGCGCCGCGCACCGCCGGCCCGCTCGCCCAGGAGGCGATCTCCTTCAAGCTCGCGCGCGCGGATCGGGTGACGGTCGCGATCGAAGACGCGACCGGCGATGTGGTCGCGACGCTCGTCCGCGACTACCCGGTCGCCCGCTACAAACAGTTCTCGCTGCGCTGGAACGGACGCGTCGGCCATTCACGCCGCACACACCTCACCCACACCGCGGCCGGTCATGAGATCCTCGTGGTGTTGAGCAGCGGCCGCCTCGCGCCGCCGGGCGAATACCGAGTGCGCGTGACATTGCGCGCGCAAGCGCGGACGGTGCGCTCGCCGCGCGTCTTCACGCTGATGGGCCGCTGAGATGAAGGGCGCCGTCGCGCTCGCGCGCATCCTCCCGAGCACGGGCACGCTCGCAGCCGCCACGGCCGGGTCGCTGCTCGTCGTCGCGGCGCTCGTGTTGCTGATACGCCGCCACAGCGACGCGCTGCCGCTGCTCGCGATCGCCGCGCTGCCCTTCAGGCTGCCGATCTCAGCCGACGGACGGACCATCAACGTGCTCGTGCCGCTGTATCTGGTGATCGCCGCGGGAACGCTCGCCGAGCTGCTGCCGCGCGCACGCCGCGTGCTGCGCGAGGCTCGATCACCCCGCGCGCCGGGCGATCGCGAGCCCGGCCCGCGCTGGTGGCATTCGCCCGCGGGACTGCAGTGGCTGCTGCTCGGAACGGTCGCGCTGTATGCGCTGCAGATGAGCTACTCCGCGGATCGCGTGAAGGCGGCCGAGAACCTCGCGTTCTTCTACGTTCCGTTCGCGCTGCTGTACCTGCTGCTTTCGCAGGTGCGCTGGTCGCGGGCGCTGCTGCTGCGCTGCCTTGGCGTCGCGGTTGCGCTTGCGGTCGTGTTCGCGGGGATCGGCTTCGTCGAGTACTCCCGCAAGGCCCTGTTCCTGAACCCGAAGGTCGTCGCGGCGAACCAGTACGACAACTACTTCCGGGTCAACTCCGTCTTCTTCGACCCGAACATATACGGGCGCTATCTCGCGCTGGTGATGATCGCGGTGGCAACGACGGTGCTGTGGAGCCGCAGTCGCCGCCCGGTGCTGATCGGCGCAGCGGTGCTCGCGTGCCTGGTCGCAGGGCTCGTGACGAGCTTCTCGCAGTCGAGCATCGCCGCACTGTTGCTGGGACTGGCGGTGCTCGCCGCGTGGCGCTGGGAGCTGCGCCGCACCGCGTACCTGTCGGGCGCGCTGCTTGCGCTTGCAGGAGCGGTGCTGCTGCTCGCGCCTGCGAGCCTTCACTTCGGGCTGAAGGGATCCGGCGGCTCGACGAGCAACGCCACCAGCGGCCGCAGCAAGCTGATCTCGGGAGGACTCGAACTGTTCGCCAAACGACCGCTCTGGGGCTACGGCCCCGGGTCCTTCGAAGCCGAGTACAAGCGCCACTCGAAAACCACCGCGCAGAACGCGACCTCGGCCTCGCACACGATCCCCGTGACCGTCGCCGCCGAGCAGGGGATCCTCGGGCTGGCGCTGTACGCGACGCTCTTGCTCGTCGCCGCGCTCGTGCTGTTCCGGGGCGCCGCGCGCTCTCCGCCGCGAATCGCGATCGCGGCGTGCTTCGCTGCGCTCGTGCTGCACACGTGGACCTACGCCGACTTCCTCGAGGATCCGTTCACCTGGACGCTGCTCGCCATCGGCGTGGCGCTCGCACGTGCCTGTGAGCGCCCGCCGGGCATCCGCTCGCCGGCCCTCCCGCCGGTAGCGTCTGCGCAGTGCTCGGCTACCTGAAGCGCCTGATCACCACCGGCGCCGCGTATCAGTTCGGGGATATCCTCGCCAAGGGCCTTGCGCTGCTGACGCTCCCGCTGTACACGCGCCACCTGAGCCCCTCGGCGTATGGCGCGGCCGAATCGCTCCTGACGGCCGTGATCCTCGCGAGCGTGCTTCTGCGACTGGGCGTCGGCGAGGCCTTCATCCGCTTCTACTTCGACGACAACGACAGCGCGCGGCGCGAGCGCATCGCACGCACCGCGACCGCCGCCGTCGCCTGGACGACCACGCTTGCGGCGCTCGCGGCACTCGCGTTCGCCGGTGAGCTGTCGCGTCTGCTGCTGAGCTTCGAAGATCCCCTGCTGCTCGACTGTGGGGTGCTCGGCCTGTGGGCGTTCACCAACCTCGAGATGGCCTACGCGCAGCTGCGCGTCGACGAGCGGGCACGCACCTACGTGTTCGCCTCCGGCGCGAACGTGGGCATGACGGTGCTGTTCACGGTCCTGCTCGTGGTGGGTGCGCATCAGGGTGCGCGCGGGCTACTGCTCGGCAACTTCGCCGCGTCGGCGCTCGTCGTGCTCGGACTGTGGTGGGTGCTGCGGCGGCGGATCTCGCTGCGCGTGAGGCCAGCCGACCTGCGCGCGATGCTGCGCTTCGGGCTGCCCACCGTCCCGGCGGACGCCGCGGTCTACGCGCTGCAGGTCGCCGACCGCTTCTACCTGTTTCGCGTCTACTCCAAGACCGCCGCCGGTGAGTACTCGGTGGCGATCAAGCTCGCGACGGTCGTGCTCGTCGCGGTGCGCGGATTTCAGTACGCGTGGCCGCCGCTCGCGTATTCGATCGAGAGCGACGAGGAGGCCGCGCGCCTTTACTCGCTCGTCACCACCTACTACGCGCTCGCCACCGGCGCGGTCGTGTGCGCGGTCGCGCTGCTGGGACGGTGGCTCGTGCGGCTGCTCGCCGCGGCGGGCTTCTCCGGCGCCCACCGCGCGCTTCCGTGGCTCGCGCTCGCGTGGGCGCTGTACGGGCTCTACCTCGTGTTCATCGTGATCGCCGGCCGCGCGCGCGTCACCTCGCGCATGCTGCCCGCGGCCGCCGTCGGGCTCGCGCTCAACGTCGCGCTGCTGATCGCGCTCGTGCCGCGCAGCGGTGCAGGACTCGGGATCGCGGGCGCGGGCATCGCGCTGTGCGGCGCCTATCTGGCGATGCTGCTCGTCATCTATGCGCTCACGCGCGAGCTGTTCAAGGTCGGCTTCGAATGGAGCCGCCTCGCGAAGCTCGCTGTGCTGCTCGCGAGCGTGGCGGTCTCGGGGGAGCTGCTGCTGCCCCACAGCGGCCTCGCGGGGCTCGCCTCCCGCTGCGCCTGGCTCGCGCTCGTTCCCCTCGGCCTGGCGCTGATGCGCTTCTTTCACCCGCACGAGCGCGAGCGTGCGCGCGCGCTGCTTCCAGACGCGCGCCGCCGGATCGCTGCGTTTCGCGCGCGCCACGGCGACGTCGAGGCATACGCCGAGGATCCGCTGCGCGATCTGTGACGCTCCTCAGGCCGCCTCGCGGTGCGCGTTGTAGCGCCCCGCCGCCTCGCGCAGCCCCTCTCCGCGCTCGGGGTGGAGCGCCGCCGTCGCGTGGCGCCAGTAGCGGCGCGCGGTACGCCGTCGAAGGACGCACGCGGCGAGCGCGCGCAGCGCGTATGACCATGCGGTGAGCCAGCGGACGGCCGCCGCGGCCGCGCGCGAATGATGCTTGCGCATGTACAGGTCGCGGTTGCGGGCCAGTTCGACGATCCGCCGCTCGGGCACCGCGCCGGTCGAGAGCTGCTCTGCATGGACGGCCACCGCCGCCGGCACGTACAGGCTGTGCCAGCCGGCGTCGCGCAGGCGGCGCGCGAAGTCGACCTCGTCGGAGTAGACGAAGAAGTCCGGATCGAGATAGCCGACCTGCGCCCCGGCCTCCCGCCGCACGAGCAGCGCCGCCGATTGGCACCAGTCGACCTCGCGTGGGCGCTCGCCTCTGCTCTGGACGGTGAGCAGCCGGTGCATGAACAGCGCGCCCGCGAGCGCGGTCAGCGGCGTCGGGAAGCGCCAGGCCGACGCCTGCGCGCTCCCGTCCGGGCGCAGCAGCCTCGCGCCGGCAAGGGCCGCGCGGGGGTGCTCCTCGAGCGCGCGCCACAGCTCGTGCGTGGCGCCCGGCAGCAGCTCGGAGTCCTCGTTGAGCAGCAGCGCGTAGCGGCCGCGCGCGCGGCGCAGCAGCTCGGAGTCGTTAAGCGCCTTTCCGCGCCGAAGCTCGAGCGCGACGGTCTCATCGACCGCGGGGTGCTCGCGCGCCGCCTGCGCCGACCCGTCGCGCGAGCCGTTGTCGAGCACGAGCACCTCGCACGCGAACGGCAGGCCCGCGCGCTCGGCGGCGATCGCGTCGAGGCCCCGCAGCAAGAGCTCGCGCTGGGAGGTGTTCACCACGCAGAAGCTCAGCTCGACATCGGCGCCGCCAGCCGCGGGCCGAGTAGGTGCGTCGGGGGGGTGCATGCGCACATTCTCGCCCGAGGCGCGCATATTGTCCGCTGCGATGCTCGTTCACGTCGTCGATCCGTCCGCGTACACGCCCCCGTATGACCACGCGCTGTGCGCAGCCCTCGCAGCGAACGGAGCCGACGTGGAGCTCTTCACCAGCCGCTTCACCCACGGCCCATACGACGCGCCCGCGGGGTATGAGCGACGCGAGACCTTCTATCGCGCAGGTACCCGCATCCAAGCCGCCCCCGTGCGGCGCGCGGTGAAGCTCGCCGAGCACGTACCCGACATGCTGCGCTACCGCCGCGCCGCGCGTGCGGCCGACGTGGCGCACTTCCAGTGGCTTGCGGTGCAGCACATCGACGGCTGGCTCCTGCCCTCGCGCCGCGGCCGCACCGGAAATCCGCGCGCATTGCTGCTGACTGCGCACGACATCCTCCCGCGCGAGCCGCGCCGCGGCCAGCGGGCCGCCCAGCGGCGACTGTATGACCGTTTCGACGCGATCGTCGTGCATACCGCGCACGGCAGATCACGGCTCACCGGCGAGCTCGGGATCGACCCCGCGCGGGTGCACGTGATCGCCCACGGCGCCTTCGAGCATCTCGCCGCCACGAGCGCTCACGCCACGCCCGTGTCGCTGCCGTTCGCAACCGAGAAGCCCGTGGTGCTGTGCTTCGGGCTGATGCGGCCGTATAAGGGGATCGACCTGCTGCTCGAGGCGTGGCGCGGGCTCGATGACGCGGAGCTGTGGATCGTCGGCATGCCGCGCATGGACATCGCGCCGCTGATCGCCTCGGCGCCGCCGGGCGTGCGCTTCGTCCCGCGCTACATCGCGGGCGAGGAGCTCGCGGCGTACTTCCGGCGCGCCGATCTGGTGGTGCTGCCGTATCGCGAGATCGACCAATCCGGGGTGCTGTTCACCGCGCTCGCGTTCGGCAAGGCGCTGCTGCTCAGCGACGTCGGCGGCTTTCCCGAGGTCGCTGCGACGGGCGCCGCGCGCACCTTCCCCGCCGGCGATGCGCCGGCGCTGCAGCGTGCACTCAGCGAGCTGCTCGCCGACGCTGAGGGGCGCGCCAAGCTCGAGCGTGGCGCACGCGCCGCCGCGGACGGCCCGTACTCGTGGCGGTCGATCGCCCAGCAGACGCTGCAACTGTACGAGCAGCTGCTCGGTCGCTGAGCGTCAGTCAGTCCAGAAGTCTTTGAGGATCTCCCCGTCGCCGGCGTGGCGCGGGCCGAACACGAGCAGCGCGAGCCCGTCGTCCCCGGCCTCGAACGCGCGCGTCACCGATGGGGCGATGCGGATCGCGTCGAGCGTCTCGATCTCGACGATCTCATCGTCGAGGCGCACCCTGCCGCCGCCCGAGAGGACCACGCAGACCTCCTCGGCGTCCTCGTGGCGATGCGCGAACGGCTGGCGGATCCCGGGCTTGAGCACGTGATATGCGAGCCCGGTTCGCTCCGCGCCGAGCTCCTCGCGGGGGAAGTGCGCCTCGCCCATCTCGGCGAAGCCGAACTCGGGAGCGCTGTCGCTCGTCTTTCGCAGGTTCTTGATCGTGTAGCTCATGGCAGCGCAGTCTACCCCGCGCGGATGTTCCCGCCCGTGTTCCCTTTTCCGCGACAATCGGCGCCGGTGCTCGCCCTGGAAATCCTCTTCTGGCTCTGTCTGGGGCTGATCCTGTGGACCCACGCCGGCTACGGCGCCGCGCTCGCGGCGCTCGCGCGCGTGCTTCGGAGCCGCGAACCCGCGCGCACGGCGACGCCGCTCCCCCCGCTGTCGCTGATCGTCGCCGCTCACGACGAGCAGGCGGTGATCGCCGTGAAGGTCGCCAACGCGCTCGCGCTCGATTATCCGCGCGAGCTGCTCGAGGTGATCGTCTCCTGCGACGGCTGCACCGACGCCACCGCCGAGCGGGCGCGGGAGGCGGGCGCGGACCTCGTGATCGAGCTCCCGCGCGGCGGCAAGATCCGCGCTCAGGATGCAGCCGTGCAACGCGCGCGCGGGGAGATCGTCGCCTTCTCCGACGCGAACGCGCTGTGGGCGCCGGATGCGGCGCGCGCGCTGGTGGGCGCCTTCGGCGAGGAGCGCGTCGGCTACGCCTGCGGTCAGGTCCGCTTCCTCGGTCCCGGCGATGCTGACGGCGGCGACGGCGCGGCCAACCAGGAGGGCGTCTACTGGCGCTATGAGCTCGCGATCCGCACGCTCGAGTCGAGGCTCGCCTCGATCACCGCCGGCAACGGCGCGATCTACGCCACGCGCCGGGACTCCTACATCGTCGTCGACCCGGTCATGGGCCATGACCTCTCGCTGCCGTTTCAGATGGTCAAGCGCGGGCTGCGCGCGGTGTATGTCCCGGGCGCGCGCGCCAGCGAGAAGATGGTTCCGTCGATCGCGGGGGAGTTCGCGCGCAAGCGGCGGATGATGAGCCACACGTGGCCGATCCTCCTGCGCGGCGGGATGCTCTCGCCGCGCGGCTACCCGCCGGGGTACGCGCTGATGATCCTCTCCCATCGCGTGATCCGCTACCTCACGCCGGCGCTGCACGCGGTGGCGCTCGCCGCGAACGTCGCGTTGATCGCCGCCGGCGGCGGGGCGCTGTACGTCGTGGCGCTCGCGCTGCAGCTCGCGTTGCTGGCGGGTGCCGCCGCGGCCGGCGTGCTGCCCGCGCGACCGCTGCTGCTCGCGCGCTACTACGTTCTCACCACCGCCTCGCTCGCGGCCGGTCTGTGGGACTGCCTGCGCCACGGCACAGCCGCGTCCTGGGAGGCGGCCGAAGGGACCCGCTGAAGCCCATATCCTCCGCCGGTGATCCGCCGTACGATCGACATCCTCATCTCCTCGCTCGCGCTGGCGCTCTGCTCGCCAGTGCTGCTGCTGGCGATGATCGCGATACGCCTCGAGACCCCCGGGCCCGTCCTCTACACCCAGCGCAGGGCGGGCAAGGATGGGCGGACGTTTCAGCTGCTCAAGCTGCGCACGATGGTCGACGGCGCGGAGCATCTCGGCGCGGGGCTTGCGATCAACGCGGATGACCCGCGCGTCACGCGCGTGGGCGCGCTGCTGCGGCGCACCTCGCTCGATGAGCTGCCGAACCTCGTCAACGTGCTGCGCGGGGAGATGTCGCTGATCGGCCCGCGACCGACGCTGCCGGTGCAGGTCGAGCAGTACACCGATCGCCAGCGCGGGCGGCTGGCGATCAAGCCGGGAATCACCGGCTGGGCGCAGGTCAACGGACGCGCATCGCTGCCATGGGCCGAGCGGATCGAGCTCGACCTCCACTACATCGAGCATCGCACGCCCGCGATGGACCTGCGCATCATCGGGCGCACGGTCGCGATGGTGCTCGGCGGCCACGGCCTCTACAAGGGCCGAGCCGGAGGCTGGGAGGGGGAGCTGTGAGCGCCCCCGCGGTGCTCCTCACCGGCGCCGGCAAGCGCTATGACATCGTCTCCTGCTTTGCGCGGCTGACGCGGACGGTCGTCGCCGATCCCTCGCCGCTGGCGCCCGCGCAGTACGCCGCGCACGTGCGCACCGCTGTCCCGCTGATCGACGACCCCGGCTACGTTCCGGCGCTCGAGCGCCTGTGCGAGCAGCACGGCGTCGGTGTCGTGCTGCCGCTCACCGACCTCGACATCGAGGTCCTCGCGGATGCCCGCGAGCACGGGCGCCTACCAGCGCTCGTGCCCTCGGTGGAGGTCGCGCGGGCGACCTACGACAAGTACGAGGCACACCTGCTGCTGCTGCGCCACGGCCTGCCATCGCCGCCCACCGTGCGCGCCGAGGATGACCTCGATCAGCTCGAGTATCCCGTGATGGTCAAGCCGCGCCGGGGATCAGGGGCGCGCTCGATCCACCTCGCCCGCGATCCCTCGCAGGCGCGCTTCTTCATCGACTACGTCGAGGAGCCGACGATGGTCCAGCGCGCGATGAAGGGCCCGGAGCTCTCGATCGACTGCCTCGGCGACCACGACGGGCGCTGCCTGAACGCGATCCCGCGCACGATGCTCGAGTCGCGTGGCGGTGAGTCGATCAAGGGCCAGGTCGTCCACGACGAGGAGCTGATCGAGCTCGGCGCGCGCACGATGGAGGAGCTGCGGATCCGCGGGCCGGCGACGATCCAGGTGTTTCGCGATCCCGAGATCGGCCTTGGGATCACCGACGTGAACACGCGCTTTGGGGGCGCGTTCCCCGCGCCGGTCTATGCCGCGCTGCCCGGACGCACATATCCCGAGCTGATCCTCGCGCTCGCCTCGGGGGAGACGGTCGCCCCCCACGTCGGCGAGTTCCGTGCGGGCATGACCTTCACGCGCTACTACTGGCAGCTGGAGCTCGACGAGACGCTCTCACCGACCGCGCGCGACATCGTCGCGGACGGGCCACCGCCGCCCCGCTGAGGCGCCTGCGCAGGGTGGCGGGGGGCGCAACGGACTGACCGGCGTCAGCGCGCTGCGGCCGCGGCTAGAATCCACGCAATGCCACCAGTCCTTGCCGACCCCCCGCCTGCGGCGCAGCTCGAGCAGGCGCCTTCCGGCGGAGCAACACCCGTCACGCCGCCCGACGGCGTGCAAGCGGCACCCGAGCAGCGCCCGTGTGCCAACTGCGGCGCGCCGATGAACGCGGCCCAGGACTGGTGTCTGCAGTGCGGCGCGGGCGCGCCCGGAAGCCTTGCGATCACGGGCGGCGGATGGCGCTCGACCGGGGCGGTCATCGGCGCGAGCGCCGTGCTCGCACTCGGCGCGGCCGCCGCTGCATATGCGGCGCTCAACAAGGGCGGCGCACGCTCGCACGTGCTGCGCACAGCGGCCGCGCAGAACGCGGTGCCGGCGCCCGTCACACCGGCGCCCGTGACACCGGCGCCCGTCGTACCCGGCGCAGTTCCCACCCCCGGCGCGCCCGCGACCGGGAAAGGCGCCGTTCCGACGGTGCCCGTTCTGCCGGGCGCCGGGAAATCGCTCAAAGCGCTGAAACCGCCAAAGATCCCGTTGGCCGCGAGCACCCCGAGTCCAGCTGCGACTCCGAAACTTCCGGTCGTCGGCAACAGCCCCAACTTCCTGGCCAAAACCACGCCGCCGGCCGCGAGCGGCGGATCCTCGCCGTCGGCCGAACCGCAGCCGAAGGCGATCCTGCTCGACACCAACGCCGCCGCTACCTACAACCCCTACGCCTACCCGGCCACCGATTTCGGCGACCCAAGCCTCGCGATCGACGGCGACACCACGACAGCATGGACCGCCCAGCTCGAGCCGACCGTCGCGCCGAAGATGGCCGAGGGGCTCGTGGTCGACCTCAAGACCGCCAGGCGGCTTTCTGCAATCGTGCTCGTGACCTCCACCCCGGGCATGACGATCCAGCTCTACGGCGCCAACGGCAAGACGCTGCCCGCCTCGATCCTCGACCCCAAATGGGTGAAGCTCAGCTCGAGCGTGGTCGAGAAGAAGAAACGTGTTCAGCTGAAGCTGCGCAACTCAAAGCGCGCGTTCAGGTTCGTGACCCTCTGGATCAGCAACGCCCCCGCGACCTCCGTCGGCACGCCGCAGGCGCCCGGCCACGTGAGCGTCGCGGAACTCGAACTGCTGCCCGCCTCCTAGCGGCCGCGGCCTAGGCTCTCGCCGAGGTTGCGCGACGCGCGCCGGACTGAGCCTGACCGCCGGAGCGCTTTGCGCGTTTGCGCGTCGCCCACACGTCGTCGAGGAACCCCGCGATCTCGCGCGTGAGACGCTCGGGGCGCAGGCGCAGCTCGAGCAGCGAGTCGGCTTCGAGCAGCCTCGCGTTGGGCATCTCTTCGGCGAGCATTCCCGCGTCGGTGAAGGGATGAACCGGGTCACGACGGTGGCCGAGCACCAGCGTCGGCACGCGGAACGTACGGCGCTCGTTGCGGTGCGGGGCGATGCGTCCGAAGAACAGGCCCTGCAGAAGCGCGCCGCCGGGTCCCGGCTCCTGGCGCACCAGATCGAGCAGCACGTTGCCGAATTGCGGGAGCAGCCGCCGCGGCACCGCGCGCGCGCCGCGCGCGAGCAGCTTCATCGCGGGCTCGCCGAACGTGAGCGCGACGAGCAGCGGCGTGAACGCGAGCGCGCTCGAGAGCAGACCGTTGTCGAGCACCGGCATCTCGATCACGAGGCCGCGCAGGCGCTTCGCGTCCAGCGAGGCGATCTCGAGCGCCGCGTTCGCGCCGAGCGAGGTCCCCATCACGACCGCTTCCTCGATCTGCAGGTGGTCCATCAGCGCGATCACCTGCTCGCCGTAGAAGGACATCGAATAGCGCCACATGTCGCGAGGGCGGTCGGACTTGCCGTGCCCGAGCAGATCGAGCGTGATCACGCGGTTTCCGAACGCCGCGAGGTCTTCGGCCAGCGGCCTGTGCATCTCCTGCGAGAGCAGCAGCCCGTGCAGGAGGATCAGTGGCCGCGCGCGCGCCCGCGCGCTGGCGGCCGTGCGCCCGCGCCCGCCGGCGGTGGAGACCGCGGCGGGAGGGCCACCGAACTCGGTGTAGGCGAGGCGCTGTCCGAGGTATCGAAAGGACGGCATTGCAGCATGGTTCTATCATCCCGGCGCCCGCGCGAGCGCTCGTCGCGCTAGCTTTGCAGGCGCAGAGGAGCCCACAGCCCGCCCACAGGAGGATCACCGCGATGGCCAAGCAACCCCGCATACTCGCCGGCGAGACAGCCGCGATCACCGGCGCCGCGCGAGGGATCGGGCGTGCCACCGCCAAAGCGCTGCTCGCCCAGGGCATGAGGGTGGCGATCGGCGACGTCGACTACGACGCCGCGCGCCTCACCGCCGCCGAGCTGGGGCCCAGCGCGGTCGCCGTCGCGCTCGACGTCACCGACCGCGCCTCGTTCGCCGCCTTCCTCGACGCGAGCGAGGAGCAGCTCGGGCCGCTCGATGTGCTGATCAACAACGCCGGGATCATGCAGGTCGGGCGCTTCATTGACGAGGATGACCTCACAGCGCGGCGTATGGTGGACATCAACATCCACGGCGTGATCCTCGGCACCAAGCTCGCGCTCGAGCGGATGATCCCGCGCGACCGCGGGCATATCGTCAACATCGCCTCGCAGGCCGGCAAGTTCGGCACCCCCGGCGGCGCCACCTACTCGGCGACCAAGCACGCCGTCGTCGGCCTCACCGAGGCCGTGCGCGGCGAGCTGCGGCTGATGGGTGCCCACATCGACGTCAGCTACGTGATGCCCTACGTCGTCAACACCGAGCTCGGTGGCGGCCTCGGCGAGGCGCGCGGGCTGCACAACCTCGAGCCCGCCGAAGTCGCCGACGCGATCGTCGACGCGCTGCGCAACAGGATCGTCGACGTGTGGGTGCCGAAGTCAGCCAAGCGGACCAACGCGCTCGGCGTGCTGCTCCCGCGCACGCTGTCGGAGGGGATGGCGCACGCGATGAAGGCCGATCGCGTGCTCGTCAACACCGATACCGGGTCGCGGCGAGCGTACGAGTTGCGCGCGGCGCGCTCGGAGCCGGGTCTCGAGGGCCCTCCGCCTCAGCCGTGGATCACGAGCGGCTCCGGCGACTGAGCTCACGCGCAACGGCGCGAGCCGCGCAGCTGCCCGCCGCTCAGCCGCCTGCCAGCCAGTCCGCGATCAGGCTGCCGATCAGCGGCCCCTGATCCTCCTGCAGGAAGTGGCTCGCGTCGGGCACCGTCCGCGGCGCCGGGCGTCCGATCGACTCGGCGAAGCGCTCGCCCACCGCGAGCGGCAGCACCGGATCGGAGTCCGCCCACAGCATCAGCGTCGGGCGGCGATCCTCGCGCAGCGCCTCCAGGACCCGCTGTCCGGCGTCCGCGCCTGGCGCGTCCGGCGCCTGCGGGATCAACAGCGGGAAGGCCCGCGCGCCGGCCTTCGAGGCGGCGTTGGGGTAGGGCGCGTCGTAGGCCGCGATCACCTCGTCGCCGGGATCCTGCTTGCACGCTCCGCGCACGAGGAAGCCGACCGGCAAATCCTCGGTGCGCGCGACGAAGTCGCGAAACGCGATCCACGCATCGCTCATCTTCTGATGTCCGGTGAACAGACCCGTATCGAGGATCACGATCCGCTCGACCCGCTCGCGATGCTCGACCGCGAGGCGCAGTCCGATCGGACCGCCCCAGTCGTGGACGACGATCGTCGTCTCCGTTAAATCAAGATCCTCCAGCAGCGTCGCCGCCAGCGCGACGTGGCGGTCGTAGGTGTAGAAGTCGATGTCGCTCGGCTTGTCCGAGCGGCCGAAGCCCGCCAGGTCCGGCGCGACGCAGCGGTAGCCCGCATCGCGCACCGGCGGCATCACCTTGCGCCACAGGAACGACCATGTCGGCTCGCCGTGCATGAACAGCACCGGCTGGCCCTCGCCCTCGTCCACATGCGCGAGGCGCAGGCCGTCGCGCTCGCGGTAGTGCGCCGCGAACGGGAAGTCCGGAAGTCCCTCGAATGCCTCCTCGGGAGTGCGCACCACGTCTGCCATCTCGGCGCGGAGCATACCTCCGGCCCGATCGGCTAGGCTCGCGCCCGATGCACACCGCCGCCCTTCACCTCGCGCCCGTGCTGGCCGCGGAGAAGAGCAGGTCCGCGTTCTACATCCTCGGTGTCGTGCTCGTCGCGTGGGCGATGATCGTCTCCGTCGGGGTGGGCATGAACCGGCCGAGCTTCCCTGGGGATCTGCGCGGTCAGCGCGCTGTGATCGCGATCACCGTGATCCTCGTGCTGGCGACCATCACGAGCGCCGTCGCGACCTCCTCCTCGCCCGCGAAAGCCGGGGAGAGCACCAGCGCGAAGGCGCCGGCACCCGCCGAAACGCAGACCGCTCCCGCCACCCCCGCGGCCACCGCCACAGCCACGACGCCGGCAACGACCGGCGCGACCACCACCCCGGCGAAGGCGACCACCACGCCGGCGAAGGCAAGCCCACCCGCGCAAAGCGCGTTGAAGCTGGCAGCGGACCCCACCGGCCTGTTGAAATTCGACGCGACGCAGCTGAGCGCGAAATCGGGGACGGTGACGATCGCCTTCACCAACAGCTCGCCGGCGGAACACAACCTGACGATCGCGCAGGGCAGCAAGGTGCTGGGCGCGACGCCGACATTCCTGAGCGGCGCAAAGACGCTCACGCTGGCGCTCAAGCCAGGGACCTACACCTTCTACTGCTCGGTGCCCGGCCACCGCCAGGCGGGGATGCAAGGTACGCTGAAGGTCTCATGAAGCTCTACGTCTGCTGGGGCACGTTCTCCACCCCGCGACCGGGTGGGCACCCGTGCGCGAACGCGTACAACGCGCTAAAGGACGCGGGCCATGACCCGCAGGTGATCAAGTCCTACGGGCTCGCGCCGCTGCCCGGCATCTTCAACCAGACGCGCGGGCGCCGCGAGGTCCAGGAGCTCACTGGAAACCGCTGGGTCCCCACGCTGGTTCTCGACGACGACACCGTCATCGACGATTCGCGCGCGATTGTCGCCTGGGCGCGCGAGAACCCCGCGTAACCCTGCGCCACGACCGTCAGCGACGCGATCGAGCGGTGCTCGCCGAGGACCGCGTCATGCTCTGCGTCCGCGCGTGCCGCGACACGCGCGAGGGCGAGCGCAAGCGTGGCCCCTGTCACGATCGCGAATGCTGCCGCTGCGATGATGATCACCGCTATCACCCCTATGGCTCCCCACCGGTTCAGCTACCACACGGACCGTCGCACAGCGTCCGGACAGCAGTCCGGGACCCCTGCAAACCTTCTGTGACCGTACATTTCTGCGCCCGCACCCGCTGCTCCTTCCGCCGAGACCAAATGAAATGAGAGAGAGGAACGCGATGGACGTCATTGCCAGGCTCGATCGGACCCGTGCCGCGACCAATGTGCTCGAGCACCCCTTCTATGAGTGCTGGAGCGCCGGCGAGCTGAGCGCGGGCGAGCTTGGCAGCTACGCCGGCGAGTACCGCCACGCTGTCCTCGCCCTCGCAGACGCTTCCGCGAAAGCCGCCGAGCAGGCCGCTGAGCCCGAGCGCGCGACCCTTGCGCGCCACGCCGAGGAGGAGGTCGCGCACGTGGCGCTGTGGGACGCGTTTGCAAGCGCTGCCGGTGCGCGCACGGAGAGCCTCGAGGACGCGTCTGTCCAGACGCGCTCGTGCGTGCGCGCGTGGACCGCGGGCGAGGAGTTGCTCGAGCGCCTCGCGGTGCTGTACGTGCTCGAGGCGAGCCAGCCGGAGATCTCGCGGACGAAGCTCGACGGCCTCACCGAGCATTACGGCTACAGCGCCGAAGGTCCTGCGTGCGAGTACTTCCGCGTGCACGAGCTGCGCGACCGCGAGCACGCACGCGAGGCGCGTGAGCTGATCGAGCTGCTGATCAGCCGCCACGAGGATCCCGACCGCTGCGCCGACCGGATGGTCAGTCGCGCGAGCGCGGCGCTGCGCGGCAACTGGCAGCTGCTCGACGGCGTGCCCTCGCGCGAGGTCCTCATCGCAGGCTGAGCGCGGGCGGCGCTCAGGCGAGCGGCGAGACCGCGCGCGCGGACAGGCGCCACGCGAACAGCACCGCGGCCACCGAGGTCGCGAGGTTGAGGCTCGAGACGCCCGCCCGCATCGGGATGCTGACGCGCGCGTCCGCCATCGCCGCGAGCTCCTCGCTCAGGCCGTCGCGCTCGCTGCCGAAGGCGAGCACCGCGCGCGCGTCGAGCCCCGACGGCTCGAGCGGCTCGCCCCGGGGATCGACCGCCAGCAGCGGCCGCTGAGACTCGGCGAGCGCATCGAGGCGCACCAGCCGGCAGACGGGAAGCGCGAAGTGCAGGCCCGCAGCGCCGCGCAGCGCGTCGGGATGCCAGGGGTCGTGGGTGCCCGTGCTCAGCACCCCAGCGACGTCCGCTGCCGCTGCGACGCGCACGCACGCACCCATGTTGCCGAGGTCGCGCGGGTCCTCGAGCAGCACGACCGGCGCAGGGGCGGCGGAAGCGAGCACCGTGGCCGGATCCACCGGGGGTCGCTCGGCGAGTGCGATCACGCCGGTGGAATGCGCCAGCGGCGCGAGCTGCTCGAACACCTCGCGATCGACCTCGCGCGCGATGCGGTGCACCTCCTCGGCCACGTCCGGCGCGAGCCTGGCCGCGAGCCGGTCGAGCTCGTCGAGATCGGCGGTCGCGACCTCCAGCACCGTCGCGCCGAAGCGCAGCGCGTGCTTGAGCGCATGGAAGCCCTCGAGCACCGCGAACGCCGGGTCGCGCCGGGCGCGCCCGAAGCGGGGGATCAGGGATCCGTCCTGCACGCTGCGATGATGCCACGCGCCTGCGCGATCGGGTATACGGTTAGCGCCCGGGTATGAAGCTCGAGGGAATCCACCACATCAGCGCCATCACCGGGGATGCACCGGGGAACGTGGAGTTCTACACGGGCGTGCTCGGGTTGAGGATGGTCAAGCGGACCGTCAACCAGGACGAACCGAACGTCTACCACCTGTTCTACGGCGACGAGCGCGGCTCGCCGGGCATGGACCTGACCTTCTTCGAGTACCCGGGAGCCGCGCCGGGCGTCGCCGGCGCGGGGATGGTGCACAGGATCGTGTGGCGCGTGAGCTCGCACGAGGCGCTCGACTTCTGGAACGAGCGGCTCGCGGCGCATGGCATCGAGGCCGAGCGCACCGGCGACAGCGTGCTGTTCGCCGACCCCGAGGGCCTGGGTCACGAGCTCGTCGTGAGCGCGAGGCAGGATCAGCCGCTGCGCGCAGAGTCTCAGGAGATACCGAAGGAGCACGCGCTTGCGGGTTTCGACGGGGTGCGCGCGTACAGCAGCGATCCCGTCAGCAGCGAGCGTCTGCTCGGCGAGACGCTCGGCTTCAAGCGCGGGCAGGGGGAGCTCTGGGAGGTGCGCGGCGAGCAGCGCAGCGGCTTCTACGCATACGACGCCGCTCCGCCCGAGATGAACCGCAGGCAGGGAGCCGGCACCGTGCACCACGTCGCGTTCGCCGCCCAAGGCGAGGACCTCGAGGCCTGGCGGCTGCGGGTTCACACCGCCGGCGCGCGCCCGACGCCTGTGATCGACCGCTTCTACTTCCGCTCGGTCTACTTCGTCGAGCCCAGCGGCGTGCTGTTCGAGATCGCGACGATCGGCCCCGGTTTCGACGTGGATGAGGACGCGCAGCATCTCGGCGAGCGGCTTTCGCTCCCGCCGCGCTTCGAGCCGCTGCGCGAGCGCCTGGAAGGCACGCTGCAGCCGCTGCCGTATCCGCCCGCGTGGCGGACCGCCCCACCGCGCTAGAGGCGCTCGAATCCCGGGGCCGCGGTGCGTCCAGCCGCCGCGCCGTTACCTCAAACTCGCTGCGCGGGCGCCCGATAGGAGGGCAATGAAGGCCGATGAGGACCGCGGCATCGTCGACCAGTCCGCGCTGCGCATGCGGGTCGCGACTTTTGCTGCAGGGATCTGGCTGACCTACGTCGTGTGCGGATCGAGCGCCGTCTACATCGCGCTCACCTGGCAGCGCCCGCACCGGCTGCTGATCCTGATGCTCTTCGCAGCGGGGTTCGTCGCCGCGATCGCGGTCTCGCACCTGCCCCGCGAGCGGATCGTGCGCAGCCGCTACCGCGAGGTCTTCTTCCTCGGCTGGAGCGTGCTCGATTTGATCCTGATCATCTGCGGGACGCTCGCCGACGGCGGCACTGGCAGCCCGCTCGCGCTGATCTTCTTCGTACCCGTCGTGTTCGCCGCGATGTCATACCCGCTCAAGTCGGTCGTCGCGGTGGCCTCGCTCACCGTCGGCGGATACCTGATGCTGGCGATGACCTCGAGCGGCCCAGGCTGGGCGTATGAGGCGCTGTTCGCGGTGATGCTCGCGTGCACCTGCGCGATGAGCGCATGGCAGGCCCGCAACCACGACCACCAGCGCAGCGCGCTGATGGAAGTGTCGCGCGCCGACGCGCTGACGGGATGCCTGAACAGGCGCGGCTTCGAGGAGCGCGCGATCGCCGAGATCGGAATCGCGTGCAGGCGCGCGAGCGAGGGCGCGGTGCTGGTGCTCGACGTCGATCACTTCAAGCAGGTCAACGATCGCCACGGTCACGCGGCCGGTGATGAGCTGCTGCGCTGGGTCGTGACCACGCTGCGGGAAACCGTCAGGACCCCCGATGCAATCGGGCGCCTCGGCGGCGACGAGTTCGCGGTGCTGCTCGCGGACATGGACTCCTCGAGTGCGCTCGAGGTCGCAGCGCGAATAACGCAGGCGCTCAACGAGCGCGCTCCGTGCTCGCTCGGCGTGGCGAGCTTCCCGATCGACGGCACAGAGCTCGAGAAGCTGATGCGCTTGGCCGACATACGCCTCTACGCGTCGCGCCACGGCAGGCCCGATCGCGACAGCACGAGCACGACCGAGCGCCTCAGCTGGGCTGCGACGCTCGCGCACGCGGTGGACATCCGCATGAACGCCCAGCACGAGCACTCGCGCGCGGTGGCCGAGTGCGCCGTCACGATCGCCGGCGCGTTGGGGTGGGAGCCGGAGATGGTCGCGATGCTGCGGATCGCCGCGATGCTGCACGACGTCGGCAAGGTCACGGTGCCCGACCGCCTCCTGAGCAAGCCGGGGCGGCTGACGCAGGAGGAGTTCGCGACGATCAAGACCCACAGCGTCGCCGGGGCGGAGCTTGTCGCGCGCGTGGAGGGGCTCGACATGATCATCCCGTGGATCCGCCACTCGCACGAGAGCTTCGACGGAACCGGCTACCCCGACGGGCTGCGCGGCGAGGAGATACCGCAGGCCTCGCGCATCATGCTCGTGGCGGACGCATTCGACGCGATCACGAGCACGCGCCCGTATCGCACCGGGGGCTCCGTGGCCCACGCCTGCGAGGAACTCAGGCGCCACGCGGGAACGCAGTTCGACCCGGTGTGCGTCGAGGCACTGCTCGAATGCCTCGATGCCGAGATGCCCACCGACGTATCGCCGTTCGCGCTCATGGGCGCGCTCCCCGAATTGAGCTAGTGACTCACGCCGCTAGGCGACGTCGCCGAGGCGGCGCGAGCGCGGCGAGCGCCTGGCGAGCACCGCGCCCCAGTCCGCGTCCTCGATCCGCCCGGGTTCCGTCGCGGCGATGAACTCTGCTAGCAGCGCCGAGAGCCCGTCCGGGTCTTCCAGGTGCGGGAAGTGCGCCGCGCGCGCGAGCGTGGAGAAGCTGCTCGCGGGTATCGCCGCGTGCGCGCTGCGCCCGTGCTCGATCGGGATCGTGTGGTCGCGCTCGCCCCACACGATCAGCGTCGGTATCGCCTCCAGCAGGTAGAGGCGGTCGGTTGCGCTGACGCGCTGGCCGTGCACGTCGATCACCGAGCGCAGCGTGTGCAGGAAGGCCGCACGCGCGTCAGCGTTCTCGAGCGGCTGAAGCGCACGCGCGATCGCCTGCAGGTACACGCCCGCCCCGACCCGGCGCTCGCGCAGGCTGCGGCCCAGCGCCCACAGCGTTGCGAGCAGGCGCGGGTGGATCGCCGAGAGCAGCCCGGAGACGCCGGGCAGCGCAGCGGTGCGAAGCATCGGGCTGACGTCGCGTCCGAGGCCTCCGCTCGAGACGAGCACGAGACGCTCGATGCGCTGGGGGAACTGGTAGAAGAACTGCATCGCGACGCCGCCGCCGAGCGAGTGCCCGACGATCGTCGCGCGGTCGATGCCGATCGCGGCCATCAGGTCGCGGATGCTCGCCGCGTGCGCCCCGAGTGAGTAATCGCCGCGCGGCGCGGCCGAGTCGCCGTGGCCGATCAGATCGGGCGCCAGGACCGTGTACTCGGAGGCGAGGCTCAGCGCGACCGAGCGCCAGTGCCGCGAGGAGTTGAGCATCCCGTGGATCAGGACGACGGGCGGACCGCTGCCGGCGATCCTGTAGACGACACGGCGTCCGTGCAGCTCGATCTCCCACTCGTCGAACTGCGCCACCGGCGGTGCGAGCGCGACCGGACGCGCGAGGTCCGGCGGACGATCGTGGCCGTCGGATCCGGCGGGTCTCCTCCTCAGCGCCACACCTCGCGCGGCACCTTAGCAAAGGGTCATAATTGCCTCGCGTGCTGAGGCTCCTGACGATCCCGATCAGCCACTACTGCGAAAAGGCGCGGTGGGCGCTCGAGCGAGCCGGGATCGCATATCGCGAGGAGCGCCACGTGCAGGGCATCCACACGCTCTACGCGCGGCGAGCCGGCGGCGGCCGGACGGTTCCGGTGCTCATCACCGACCAGCAGGTGCTCGCCGACTCGGGCGCGATCCTCGAGTGGGTCGACCGGCGGACCAAGCCCGAGCTGCGGCTGTATCCGGCGGACGCGCGCGAGCGCGAGGACGTCGAGCGCCTGTGCAGGCGCTTTGACGAGCAGCTCGGACCGACCGGCAGGCGCCTGATGTACGTGCACATGCTCGCGCAGCGCGAGCTGACCCTGCGCTTCAACAACAGCGGCGTGCCGCGCTGGGAGGATCGCGCGATGCGCGCGGGATGGCCGCTCGCGACGCGGATGATGGCCCGGGTGCTCGCGATCACACCGGGCGTCGAGCAAGCCGACGAGGCCGCGGTCCGGCGCGAGTTCGACTTCGTCAGCGCGCGGCTCGCGGACGGGCGGCGCTTCCTCTGCGGCGAGCGCTTCAGCGCCGCCGACCTGACCTTCGCCGCGCTCTCAGCGGCGGTCACGGTGCCGCCCGAGTACGGCGTCGCGCTGCCTCAGCCCGAGCTCATGGACGAGCGCACCGCCGCGCTCGTGCATCGCTTCTCCGAGCATCCGGCGGGACGCTTCGCGCTCGCGCTGTTCGCCGATCAGCGCAGGCCCGCTGGGCGAAACGGAGTGCTCGAGATTGTCCGGAGCGGATAATGATGCGCGCATGACGCGGCGGCTAGACTCGCCGCGGATGCGCTCTGCGGTTCCCACCACGGGAGATGCGCCAGGCCCGCATCTCTCCGGCGGTGCAGCCGAGCCCGCCCCTCCGGCGATCCGCCTCACCGACGTGCGCAAGACCTTCGGCGACGTCGTCGCGGTCAAGCGCCTGACGCTCGACATCCAGGAGGGAGAGTTCTTCACGCTGCTCGGCCCGTCCGGGTCGGGCAAGACGACGACGCTGCGCGTGATCGCCGGCTTCGAGCTCGCGGACTCGGGCCGCGTGGAGCTGTTCGGGGTGGACGTGACGCGCAGCCCGCCGTATGAGCGGCTCGTCAACACGGTCTTTCAGGACTACGCGCTGTTCCCGCACATGAGCGTGCTCGAGAACGTCGCCTACGGCCTGCGCGTCAAAGGCGTCTCAAAGCCCGAGCGCCGCGAGCGCGCGCTCGAGGCGCTGCGCATGGTCAGCCTCCCGGACGTCGGGGCTCGCCGGCCGCTCGCGCTCTCGGGCGGTCAGCGCCAGCGCGTCGCGCTGGCGCGGGCGCTCGTCAACCGCCCGCGCGTGCTGTTGCTCGACGAGCCGCTCGGCGCACTCGACCTGAAGCTGCGTCAGAGAATGCAGATCGAGCTCAAGTCGATCCAGCGCGAGGTGAGCGAGCACATCACCTTCGTCTATGTGACGCACGACCAGGATGAGGCGCTGACGATGAGCGACCGCATCGCGGTTTTCTCCGCCGGCGCGATCGAGCAGGTCGGCACGCCGGGTGAGATCTACGAGCGGCCGGCGAACGAGTTCGTCGCGGGCTTCGTCGGCACCTCGAACGTGATCGAGCGCGATGGGCGCCGGTACACGATCCGCCCCGAGAAGATCCGCATGCTGGACGAGGGCGAGCCGACGGAGGGTACGAGCGCCGAGGGGACGGTGCGCGAGGTCTCCTATCTCGGCTCGGTCACGCGCTACACGGTCGAGCTCGAGGATGAGACCACGCTGGTCATCGTCAGACAGAATCTCGATACATCCGCGGAGAGCGCTCTGGCTCAGCGAGGTCGCAGGGTTCGGCTCGCCTGGCGCGAAGATGATGCGTCGATGCTTGACACCACACAACAAAAGGACGGGACGCGATGAGGCTCGCAAAGATCGACTGGGCGCTGGGGTTCGTACTGGGGGCGATGATCGTCGGCGC
>JAXDGS010000038.1:0-21852 GCA_034664905.1 Solirubrobacteraceae bacterium
TGGCTAGTGCACCGCGGGGCCGGTCTGGCGCCGCGCTCTGGCGGCGGCGGCACGGCGCTCGTAGGCGAGGGCGGTCCTGTAGGCGTTCGCGAGCCTGCTGAGGGCTTCGCCGGATGTCTCGCCCACCCTCGGCAGTTCTTCGCCGTTCTTCGCAGTCGGCGCGAGAATGCCGATCTCGAGGTGCGGCGCCGAGGAGATGCCGACGATCCCGCAACCGACGTCGGCGATCGGCTGTCCGGCGCTGACGTGCGTGCCGACCGGCACGAGCGCCGGCGCGGCGTGCCCGTAGTAGACGTAGCGACCGCTGTCGGGACCGCTGTCGACGAGCAGGACCGGCGCGGCCGAGCCGAAGCCGTCGAGACCCTCGGCGACGATCGTGCCGCCGGCGACCGCCAGCTCGCGCAGGCGGGAGCCGCACTGATTGGCGCTTCCGCCGAGATCAACGCCGCCGTCGAGCGACCACCAGCTTTTGGAGACGACGCGCGCAAGCGGATAGAGCGGAAACACCCAACCGCTGCGGCCCATCGGATACGGGCTCCCGGTGAATACGGGCGCCGAGGGAACGGCGCTACCGCCCGTGCTCGTGCCGCCGGGCACGCCGCCGGCGGGTTCGGAGGGGGCGGGGGCGGGCGGCGCGGAGGATCCCGCCACCGAGGTGCCGCCGGTCGACTGGGCCGCTGCACGATCGCGCGTCGCCAGGATCGCGCCGCAGACCGTCAACAGAACCGAGATCAGCGCATACGTCAAACGCCGCCGCTGCAAAGACAAGAGCAAAACCTCTCTGCTTCGGCCGACGGGGTTAGCTGACGGGCTAGCGAAGTTCGCCTCCCGCGGATTACCGCGGAACTCGCCCCAACAACTCGGTTCCCCCGCTCCCGGGCACTGCCCGGGATTAGGCGCTCGCAAGCGTACAACAACCGCGGGCGGATGTCAGGTGGTGCATCAGGCCGCCCCTGCATACAGCTGACGCAGCAGCTCTTTTACGACGGCCGAGGTCGAGCCCGGGGCCGGGCAGCAACTCGAGCCGCCGGGCGGTGTGATCCCGATCTCCAGATGCGGGCCGGAGGAGATCCCGACGATCCCGCAGCCCACCTCGGCGACCGGCTCACCTGCTGCCACGTGCGCGCCGACGGGTACCAGCGCGGGCGCGGCGTGACCGTAATAGACGAACCAGCCCGCGTAGGGGCCGCTGTCGATGCGCACGACGGGCGCGTACGCTCCGAACCCGGAGATTCCCTCGCGCACCACCGTCCCGGCGGTGAGCGCCACCTCGACCGCCGCGTTGCCGCACGCGCCGCGAGCGGTGGCGATGTCGATCCCCTGATCTTCACTCCAGGTGGACGGCCCGAGGGCGAGCGAGCGCGGCTGGATCGGAAACGCCCAGCTTCCGCCGCCCCCGCCGCCGACATAGGTGGCGCCCCGTTCGAAGGATTGGGCGGTGTCGCCTTGCGGCAGGATTATTCCGGCCTTTCGCGCCCTCGCGATTTCGGCTTTGATCTGGGCGTCCGACGGTGCTCCTGGGGCGACGAAGCCTCCCGCCGAGGCAGTGGCCGCCGCGGGCAGCGCGTCGGCCGCTCCAACCTTGCCGGAGACCTCGCTGCGGTCCAGTTCGCGAGCGTGCGCGCTCGGCGGCAGCGGCAGCGCCCGTGCGCCGGACGCGCCCCCCGTCGAGGTTTTGCTCGTCGCGGCGCCCGCGGGGGCGTTCCCCCGCGCTGCTGTGCGCGCTGCGCCCGAATGCGCGCGAGGCGCGGGGGACGATCCGCAGGCGGCGAGCGCCGGCGCGGCCGCGCAGGCGAGCGCGAGCGAGATCGAGGCGCCTCGCGGCGAGAGCATCGCGGCCGATGTTAACCGCTGGGGTTAACGGCCTGCCGCGAAACCACACGGCCTATACTGCGCGCCTCGGCCCCCCCGGCCGGTACGACCATTCACTAGGAGGCACCGATGCGCAAGCTGCTCACCGGCGTGGGCGTGCCCGCGCTAACAATTCTCGCGCTCAGCGGCTGCGGCGGCAGCAGCACGAGCTCGACCAAAGCGACGACTCCAGCGTCGGGTTCGAGCACCGCGAATCCGCAGATCACAGCGCAGGTGCCCGCCACGATCAAAGCGAAAGGCACGCTGAACGTCGCAACGGAAGCTCAGTACGCCCCGAACGAGTTCATCGCCCCTGACGGACACACGGTGATCGGCATGGACGCGGACCTGATGCATGCGCTCGCTGCCACCATGGGCTTGAAAGCGAACCTGATCAACTCGACCTTCGAAACCATCATTCCGGGTCTCGCAGCGGGCAGGTATGACCTCGGCGTATCGTCCTTCACCGATACCAAAGAACGTGAGAAGACCGTCGATTTCGTGGACTACTACCAGGCTGGCATCTCCTTCTATGCCAAGGCCTCGACCAACTCTGGCGTGAACACGGTCGGCGCCCTGTGCGGTAAGAGCGTCGCGCTCGAGAAGGGGACAACCGAGTTGGAAGAAGCGACCAAGCAGAGCTCGAAGTGCACCAAAGAAGGCAAGAAGGCTGTAAACGTGCTGAGCTTCCCTGGCCAGAACCCTGTCAACCTCGCGATCGCCAGCGGGCGCGCCGAACTCGGAATGGCGGACTCGCCGGTCGTCGCCTACCAGATCAAACAGTCCAGCGG
Organism: Solirubrobacteraceae bacterium; assembly: GCA_034664905.1. Lineage (GTDB taxonomy): Bacteria > Actinomycetota > Thermoleophilia > Solirubrobacterales > Solirubrobacteraceae > Palsa-744. The sequence goes on from JAXDGS010000038.1 coordinate 2,643, forward strand.
CCAGTTCAAGCTGCTCTGCAAGTGCTACGGCTTTGCGCCGTACGGAATCGCGGTCCCCAAGGCCTCCGGCATGGCCGCGCCGATCCTCGCTGCGCTCAAGATGCTGATGGCAAACGGCACCTACACGCAGATTCTCACCAAATGGGGAATCCAGTCGGGCGCGATTACCAACCCGCGGATCGATGGGGCGATCAGCTGAGTTGAAGGATCGTGTCCTCAAGCGAGGTCACTGACACCGCAGGGCGGCCCGAGGACATCCGGGCCGTCCCCGTGCGGCGGCCGGGCCGCTGGCTCGCCGCCGCGATCGTGCTGGTCATCGCGGTCGCGCTGATCCGCTCGGTCGTTACGAACCCCCGCTTCGAATGGGACGTCGTGGGGAAATTCCTGTTCGACGAACGAATCCTCGAAGGCCTGCGCGTGACGATCGAGCTGACCGCGATCGCGATGGCGATCGGCATCGCGCTGGGAGTCCTGCTGGCTGTGATGCGCCTCTCACTCAACCCGCTGGTATCGGGTGCGAGCTGGCTCTATATCTGGTTCTTTCGGGGCACGCCGGTACTCGTGCAGCTGCTGTTCTGGTACAGCATCGCCGCGCTGTACCCGAAGATCGCGCTGGGAGTCCCGTTCGGTCCCGCGTTCGTGCACGCAAATGCGAACACCCTGATCACGCCCTTCACGGCCGCGATCCTCGGCCTGGGGCTCAACGAGGCCGCCTACATGGCGGAGATCGTGCGCGCCGGGATCATCTCGGTGCCCGAGGGTCAGGCGGATGCTGCGCAGTCGCTCGGCATGACGCGCCTGCAGACGATGCGCAGGATCGTGCTGCCGCAGGCGATGCGCGTGATCATCCCGCCGACCGGCAATGAGACGATCTCGATGCTGAAGACCTCCTCGCTCGCGAGCGTGATCGCGGTGGCGGACCTGCTGTATGCCGCTCAGCTGATCTATTCGGTGAACTTCAAGACGATCCAGCTGCTGATGGTTGCGAGCATCTGGTACATCGCCTGCACGAGCATTCTCTACGTCGGGCAGTACTACCTCGAGCGCTACTACGGACGCGGCGCCTCCCGCGAGCAGGCGCTCACGCCGCTGCAGCGCGCACGCATGGGTTTGCGCTCGCTGCGGCGCCGCGAGTGGTCATGAGCGCGCCGATGCTCAGTGCCGAAGGAGTGCGCAAGCGCTTCGGGAGGCTCGAGGTGCTCAAGGGGATCACGCTGCAGGTAATGACCGGCGAGGTGATGTGCCTGCTCGGGCCATCGGGCTCCGGCAAGTCCACATTTCTGCGCTGCATCAATCACCTCGAGAAGATCAACTCAGGACGCTTGTTCGTAGACGGGGAGCTTGTCGGATATCGCCAGATCGGCGACAAGCTGCACGAGTTGCGCGAATCGGAGGTGGCGCGCAAGCGATCGGAGATCGGGATGGTCTTCCAGCACTTCAACCTTTTCCAGCACATGACCGCGCTCGAGAACGTGGCCTGCGCGCCGATCCATGTCAAGCGCCAGACACGCGCATCCGCGCGCAGCGCTGCCCGCGAGCTGCTCGCGCGGGTGGGACTGTCGGAGAAGCTCGACGCGTATCCTGCACAGCTGTCCGGGGGCCAGCAGCAGCGCGTGGCGATCGCGCGCGCGCTGGCGATGGACCCCAAGCTGATGCTCTTCGACGAGCCCACCTCGGCGCTTGACCCGGAGCTCGTCGGGGAGGTGCTCGAGGCGATGCAGCTGCTCGCGCGCGAGGGGATGACGATGATCGTGGTGACACATGAGATGGGCTTCGCGCGCGAGGTCGCCGACACGGCGGTGTTCATGGACGACGGCATCGTCGTGGAGTCCGGCAGGCCGACCGAGGTGCTCGCCAATCCGCGCCACGAGCGCACCCGCGAGTTCCTCTCGAAGGTGCTCTGAAGGCCCCGCCAGCAGGGTTGGGTGGCCGGCCCTCAGCCCAGGAAGCCGTCGAAGCGCTCGATCGCCTGCGCGAGGTTCGCGCGCCCGAAGCCCAGGCGCACGTGCGTGGGCTGCTGATAGACGTCGCCGGGAAGCACCAGCACGCTGGCCTGCGCAGCGGCTCGCTCGCACCATGCGCGCACGTCGCGCTCACCGCTGACGCGCGGGAAGCCGATCGGGCCGGCCGTCGGGCGAACCCACTCGAGAAGCCCGCGACGACGCTCGAGGAAGCCCTCGAGCAGCGGAAGGTTCGCGAGGATCAACCGCCGGCTGCGCTCGATCAGAAGGTCTGCGTTGCGAAGCGCGAGCGCGACGAGCACTTCACTGGGCGCGCTTGAGCAGATCGTCGTGTAGAGCTTGAGCTCGCGTATGCGCTCGAGCGTGGCTCGGTCGCGGCACGCAAGCCAGCCGATCCGCAACCCGGGCAGGCCGTGAGCCTTCGACACGCTGCCAAGCGAGATCGCGTTGCGATCGACCTCGCAGGCGGCGGGGAGGCGAACCGCGGGATCGTGCTCGAGTCCGCGATAGACCTCGTCGCTGAAGATGATGATCCCGCGCTCTCGCGCCAGCTCGAGAACTCGCTCAAACACCGCACGCGGCATGTGGGTGCCGGTTGGGTTGTGCGGGCTGTTGATGTATATGAGCCGGGTGTCTGCCCGCAGGAGCTGCTCGAGCGCGTCGAGGTCGTGTGACCAGCCCTCCTCGTGCCTGCGCAGCCAGAGGCTCACCTCGGCACCGGTGCTGCGGGCAAGCTCGATCGCGGAGCCGTAGCAGGGCGCCTCGACGACGACATGGTCGCCCGCGCCGAGCAGCGCGTGATAGGAAAGAAACAGCCCCTCCTCGGCGGCCGCAACGGCGAGCACGTCCTCGCGCTCCAGATCCTGGTAGCACGCGGCGATCGCGCCGCGTAGCTCCTCGGAGCCCGCCACCTCGGTGTAGCCCAGCCGTAACCCCAGCAGGCGCTCGCCCGCGTCCGGCTCGAGCGCGAGCAGCTCAGCGACCGACAACGTCTCGCAGTCGCTGCTCGAGAGCATCAGCTCGGCGCGGAACTCCCATCGCTCGTAGAAGCGCTCGATCTCGAACGGGTCGATCTGCACGCACCTCAGCGTAGGCGGATACTGCCTCAGATGAGCAACGTGTTCGTGACAGGTGGCTCCGGCTTCATCGGAGGGCGGCTGATCGAGCGGCTGCGCGCGGACGGCCACACAGTGCGAGCGCTCGCCCGCTCGCCGGCCGCGGCCGAGCGCGTCAGTGCGCTCGGCGCCGATCCGGTCAGCGGGGAGCTTGGCGACCTCGACGGCATGCGCGCGGGCGCGAAGGGATGCGAGCTGGCGTTTCACGCCGCGGCGACGCTCGGCGACTGGGGCCGGCGCGAGGACTTCGAGCGCGGCAACGTGCAGGGCACCCGCAGCGTCCTCGCCGCATGCGCCGAGGCGGGGGTGCGGCGCTTCGTGCACGTCGGGACCGAGGCTGCGCTGATCGCCGGCCGGCCGCTGGTGGACGTCGACGAGAGCGCCCCGCTGCGCCCTGACTCGCGCGCCCTCTACAGCTCGACGAAGGCACGTGCGGAGCAGGCGGTCGTCGCGGCGAACGGTGATGGCTTCGAGACGATCGTCGTGCGCCCTCGCTTCGTGTGGGGGGCCGGCGACACGACGCTGCTGCCGGTGATGAGCGAGATGGTTCGCAGCGGACGCTTCGCGTGGATCGGCGGGGGCAGGCACCGGACATCGATCACGCATGTGGAGAACGTCGTCGAGGGGCTGCTCCTCGGCGCCTCGCGCGGCCGCCCGGGAAACGTCTACTTCGTGACCGATGGAGAGCCCGTGGTGTTTCGCGAGTTCGTCACCGAGCTGCTCGCGACGCAGGGGCTCACGCCGCCGTCGCGCAGCATCCCGACACCGGTCGCAGCGGCGCTGGCGGTGAGCGGCGAGGCCGCGTGGCGGCTCCTGCATCTGCGCGGGCGCCCGCCGCTGACGCGCTTCAGCTACTGGGCCTCGGCGCAGGAGTGCACGATCAGGATCGACAAGGCGCGCGAGCAGCTCGGCTACGAGCCGGTCAAGGGCAAGGCGGAGGGTCTGGCCGAGCTGCGCGCGGCGTAGCGGGGCGAGCGATGGCGTGCGCGGCGCACGCGGGCTCGCCTACGCGGTCGTCGGCTGGTCCTCGCCGCTCCGCGCGTCGAGGCTGCGCAGGCTGCTCTGCGTCTTCTCGTCGCGCTCGATCTGCGCGTCGCTCAGCGGACCGAGGATGCCGCGCAGCATCGACATCAGCACCCATCGCCGCGGCTGGATGATCCGTGGCTGGCGGCGCTCGATGCCGCGGACGATCGACTCGCCGGCGACGGCCGGGCTCAGGCGCTTGCGCAGCGGCCGTGGAAAGGCGTTGAGCATCTCCTCGGCGAGCGGATCGCGGTCGATCGCCTGATGAACCATCTCGGTATCGATGAAGCCGAAGTAAGCGACGCTCGCGCTGGCGCCGTGCTGGGTGAGCTCGCCGCGCAGCGCGCGGCCGAACTGCTCAACCGCGGCCTTGCTCATCGCATAGGGCATGGCGCCGATGCCGTTCGTGAACGCATAGACGGAGGACACCACGACGACGTGGCCCGCGCGGGCGACGATCTGCGGCAGCGCCGCCTCGACGGTCCTGTAGACGCCCATCAGGTTGACGTCGATGACGCGCTCGAAGGTCTCCGAGGGAGTGGCGCGGAAGGTCGCGACGCGCGAGGCGATTCCCGCGTTGGCGACGACGACGTCGAGGCCGCCGAAGTGCTCGACGGCCGCTGCGACCGCCCGCTGCATGGCTCCGCGATCGGTCACGTCCGCGGCGAACGCGAGTGCGCCGCTCGTACCCATCTGCGACGCGGCGCGCTCGGTGGCATCAGGGTCGAGGTCGACGATCACGACAGGCGCGCCGCGCGCGGCGAGCGCACGCGCTGTCGCAAAGCCGATTCCGCGAGCGCCGCCGGTGACCAGCGCAACCTTGCCGCTGAGCTCGTAGCGCGCCATTTGCTGAACTCTGTCACATCTAATGCAAGGGTCCGACCCACAGGTCGCGGTGATCGGAGGAGGCGTCGTCGGATGCGCGGTCGCACATGCGCTCGCGCGCCGCGGTGTGCAGGCCGTCGTGCTCGAGGCGCACGCCGACCTGGCGCTGGAGGCGAGCGGCACGAACTCCGGGATCCTGCACACCGGCTTCGACGCCACATCCGGCAGCCTCGAGACGTCGCTGATCATTCGCTCGGCGGCGCTGCGCGAGCAGCTGGGCGAGCAGCTCGGCATCACGCTCCTGCGCTGCGGCGCGCGGCTCGAGCCGCGCGGTGCGCGGGAGCTCGCGGCGGTCGCCGCGCTCGCGCGCAACGCTCACGCGAACGGTGTCGCGGCGACGCTCCACGCAGACGGCTCGCTGACGATCCCAGGCGAGTCTGTGACCGACCCCGTGGCGTTCGTTCGAGCGCTGGCGGGCGCCGCCGAGGCGGGAGGCGCGACCACGAGGCTCGGCGCGCGCGTGGTGGCGCTCGCGCGCGCTCGCGGCACGGGCGTCACGATCGAGCTCAGCGGCGGCGAGCGCATGCGCGCACGCGCTGCGGTGAACTGCGCGGGGCTGTTCGCGGATGAGATCGCGCGCATGGCCGGCGACGAGCACCTGGCGATCTACCCGCGCAAGGGCGAGTTCCTCGTGTTCTCCCCGCCGGCGGGCTTGACGCTCTCGCAGATACTCCTGCCGGTCCCATCGCGGCTCGGCAAGGGCGTGCTGGTGTTTCCGACGATCGACGGCCGCGTGATCGCCGGGCCGACCGCGCGCGAGCGCGAGGACAAGCTCGACTGGTCCGTTGAGTTCGATGCGGCCGAGCTGATCATGGAGCGGGCGCGGCTCATGCTCCCGGCGCTCGCCGCTGCTGAGCCGCTCTGCGCATACGCCGGGTTGCGCCCGGCGGGGCGCCACGGCGACTACCTGATCGAGGGCTCGCGCTCACTGCCCGGCCTCGTGCACGTCGCCGCGATCCGCTCGACGGGCCTCTCGGCGGCGCTGGGAATCGGCGAGCACGTGGTCGGCATGCTCGCGGCCTCGGGTGAGATCTCACTCGGACTCGTGCGCGAGCTGATCGCCCCCGCGCAGCGGACGGACGGCACCCCGTGGTGGCAGCGCGCGGCGCGCCGCGGAGATATCGCCGCGCCATCCCAAGGCGCGGCGCCTTGAGCTCCGGCCTGCTGCTCGGGATCGACGAGGGGACAACCGCGGTCAAGGCGGCGCTCTTCGACTGCGAGCTGCACGAGCTGGCGGCGGCGCGCCGCGAGGTCGCACTCGAGCATCCGGCGCCGGGGCTCGTGGAGCAGGATCCGGAGCTGATCCTCGAGGCGGTAACGGATGCGGTTGCCGAGGTGCTCGCGCGTGCGCGCGGCGCAAGGGTGCTCGCGGCGGGCCTCGCCCACCAGGGTGAGTCCGTGCTCGCGTGGGACGCGCGCAGCGGTCGAGCGCTCTCGCCGGTGATCGTATGGCAGGACAAGCGCCAGTCGGGGATGCTCGCCGAGCTCGACCCCGGCGCGGCGGCGAGCTCGGGCCTGCCGCTCGACCCGTACTTCTCGGCGGGGAAGCTCGCGTGGCTGCTGCAGCACCATGAGCCGGCGCAGAGAGCGCGCGAGGACGGCTCGCTTCGCCTTGGGACCGTCGACGCCTTCCTGACCGATCGCCTTGGCGGCCGCCACGCGACCGACCTCTCGACGGCGTCGCGCACCCAGCTGCTGAAGCTCGGCGGGCGCGACTGGGATGAGGACCTGCTCGACCTCTTCGGCGTTGCGCGCGAGCTGCTGCCGGCGATCGGTCCGACGTTCGGCTCCCTCGGCGAGCTCGCGAGCGAGCGCTGGCCGGCGGCGATCCCACTGGCGGCGCAGCTCGTCGACCAGCAGGCCGCGCTCGCGGGCGCGGGCGCGATCGAACCGGGCGAGGTGAAGGCGACCTACGGAACCGGCGTGTTCGTCCTCGGCCGCACCGACGGGCCACTGCTCGCGAGCGGCCTGCTGCCGACCGTGGCGTGGGCCGCTCCCACGGCTGCCGGTGAAATCGGCGAGGTCGCCCACGCGCTCGACGGCGGCGTGTTCAGCGCCGGGTCGCTGCTGGACTGGCTGGCGCGGGATCTGGGCCTTGCGGCCGATTCTCGATCACTCGCTGCGAGCGCTGCGAACGTTCAGGACAGCGCGGGAGTGCTCGTGCTGCCGGCGCTCGCCGGGCTCGGCGCGCCCTGGTGGCAGGCACAGGCGCGTGGGGTCATCGCCGGCTTGCACGGAGGCGTGCGCGCGGGGCATGTCGCGCGGGCGGCGCTCGAGGCGATCGCGTGGCGGGTCGCGGACATCCTCGAGGCCATGGCTCAGCAGGTGCCGCTTCGATCTCTGCGCGTGGACGGCGGCCTCACGCGAGGCGAGACGCTGCTGCGCATCCAGGCGGACGCGCTCGGCCTACCGCTGACGGTCGGGCCGCCCGACGCGACGGTTCTCGGCGCGGCGATGCTCGCTGGAGTCGGGGCTGGGGTGTTTGCGAGCGTCGCCGACGCGGCACGGCACCTGCCGGGCGGACGCACCGTGGCTCCGAGCGCCGACGCCGGCGATCGGCGCGGGGCGCGCGAGCGCTGGCTCGAGTTCGTGCGGGCGAGCTCGCGGCTGTAGCGACGCGAAACGCCTGCGGCGCGGCCGCGCGGCGACAGCGCGCTCGGCCCTACTCCAGGTGCACCTCGTAGTCGGCGTCGCGCAGCGCCGCGAGCAGCTCCTCGGTGTGCCTCGGCCCGCGCGTCTCCAAGGTCAGCTCGACACCGGTCTCGCGCACGCCCAGGTGAACCGCCTCGCGCACGTGCTCGAGGCTCAGCAGGTTGGCGCGCACGTCCGCGACCAGGTTCAGCAGCTCCACCAGGCCCCCCGGTCGATCCGGGATGCGCGTGAAGATCCGCACGCGGCGGCCCTCCTCCGTTTCGTGGCGGCGAAGAAGGCTCGCGAGCAGCCCGCCGTCAACGTTCCCGCCAGAGACGATCGCAATCGTCACGCCGCCGATGGGCGCCAGACGGCCGCTGAGCAGCGCTGCCGCGGCGACCGCGCCGGCGCCCTCGGCGACGAGCTTGGCGTGCTCGGCGAGGAACACCATCGCATCCGCGATCTCGACCTCGCTGACGGTGTGTACGTCGTCGAGCAGCTCGCGCACGAGCGGCAGCGTGAGTGCCCCCGGTTGCTTGATCGCGATGCCATCGGCGATCGTCACAGCGGCTGGCAGATCCCCGCCGCGTGAGCCGGAGGGCGCCTCGAGCAGGTGTAGGTACGGGGCACAGGCGCTCGCCTGCACGCCGACGAGCTCGACCTGGCGATTCGCTCGACGCAGCGCGATGCCGATGCCACTCGCCAGGCCGCCGCCTCCGAGCGGCACCACGACGCGGGCGAGATCCGGCACGTCCTCGAGCAGCTCGAGCGCGATCGTGCCCTGCCCGGCGATCACGTCGAGGTCGTCGAACGGGTGGACGAACGCCTGGCCGCTCTCGGTGGCGCGTTCGGTCGCGAGCGCGAGCGCCTCCTCGACGGATGTCCCCGCAATCTGCACCTCGCCGCCGAGCTGCTCGACGGCCACCACCTTCGAGATCGGCGCATCGCGCGGCATGAACACCTCGCAGCGGATCTCGCGCACGCGCGCGGCCTGCGCGACGGCGCGGGCGTGGTTGCCGGCGCTCGCGGTCACCAGGCCCGCGCTCGCGCGCTCGCCGAGCGCGGCCACCTTGGCGAGCGCGCCGCGCAGCTTGAATGACCCCGTCTGCTGCAGGCACTCCGCCTTCAGGACGACCGGCGTCGCTGCCGCGGCGGCGAGCTGCTCGCAGGCGATCGTCGGCGTGCGCACCGCCACGCCCGCGATCGCGCGACTCGCGGCATCGAGGTCGGCGGCCGCGATCAAATCGGCGGCCGAGCGAACTTGCGGCTGCTCGCTCACCGACGCGGGCTGATCGGCGTTCGTGGCTCGCGGGTCATGCTTCGATGAAGGTATAGGCTCCGCGCCTTATCGCGCAAACGATGAGCGCCCTCGATGACATTCTGCAGCGCCTCGAGCCCTCCCTCGGCGCGCGCAGCGGCGACGTCATCCCGCTGCAGGGTGGCATCACCAACCACAACTTCCGCGTCACCTTCGGTGACCGCTCGTATGTAGTGCGCCGCCATGGCGGCGATACCGAGCTGCTGGGGATCGACCGCGAGTCCGAGCGCCTCGCCGGCGAAACCGCCGCGCGGCTCGGCATCGCGCCTGTCGTCGCGGCGGCGTTCGACGACTGCCTCGCGACCGCTTATGTCGCCGGCAGCCCCGGCAGCGCGCGCTGGATCGCAGCGAGGGTGGCGGAGATCGCGCGCGGCCTGCGCGCGTTTCACGACTCGGGCCTTGTGCTTCCGAGCACCTTCTCGGTTCCGCAGCTGCTCGACGGTTATGAAGCGATCATCCGCTCGCGTGGCGGGACGCCACCCCCGGCATACACCGAGGTCGCTGCGATCGCGGCGCGCATCGCCGAGGCGCTCCCCCCGCAGCCGGCGCGCCCCTGTCACAACGACCTGCTGGGCGGCAATATCATCCGCCCGCGCGATGGCGGGCGAGTGATGATCGTCGACTGGGAGTACGCGGGCATGGGCGATCCCCGCTTCGACCTCGGCAACCTGTCGGTCAACAACGACTTCGACGGTGCCACCGACGAGCGCCTGCTCCACGCCTACTACGGCGAGCGCCCCGACGACGCGCGGCGTGCGGCGCTGAAGCTGATGCGCGCGCTGTCGGACGCGCGCGAGGCGGCCTGGGGTGTGCTGCAGTCGGAGATCTCCGAGCTCGCTTTCGATTTCGACGCTTACGGACGCGAGCATTTCGAGCGGCTGCGCACCACCGCGACGCAGCCGCCCTTCGAGGAGTGGCTTGCCGCCGCAGGCAGCTGACGGCAGCGCCGTTCCGGATCCGAGCGCGCGCGCGGTGAGGGCGCGACAGCTTCCCGAGCGCGCGCGCGTGGTGATCATCGGAGGCGGGGTCGGCGGAGCGTCGATCGCTTACCACCTGGCGAGGCTCGGCGAGCGCGACGTCGTGCTGCTCGAGCGCAGCGAGCTCACCAGCGGCTCGACGTTTCACTCGGCGGGGCTCGTCGGCCAGCTCCGCTCGAGCCTGCCGCTGACGCGTCTGATGATGGACTCGGTTGAGCTGTACGGCACGCTCGACTGCGGCTGGGTGCAGTGCGGCGGCATTCGCCTCGCGTGCACTGCGGAGCGAGAGCAGGAGGTCCTGCGCCAGGTGGCGTGGGCGAAGACGTTCGGCCTGCCGCTCGAGCTCATCTCCCCCGAGCAGGCGCAGGAGCTGTTTCCCCTGATGAGCGTCGACGGTGTGCGCTGCGGCTCCTACCTGCCGAGCGACGGCTACCTCGATCCGTCGCTGCTGACGAGCGCGCTGGTCGCGGGCGCGCGCGAGGGCGGCACTCGCGTGTACACGCACTCGCGCGTCACCGGCGTGGACGTCCAGGCCGGGCGCGTGCGCGGCGTGCAAACCGAGTGGGGCCCGATCGAGGCAGAGATCGTGGTCGACGCGGGCGGCATATTCGCGGCGGAGATCGGGCGCATGGCCGGCGTGCGCGTTCCGATCGTGCCGTTCGCGCACGAGTACCTCGTGACCCAGCCGCTGCGCGATCGGCTTGCCGGCGAGCACCTGCCGACCCTGCGAGACCCGGATCTGCTGATCTACTTCCGCGAGGAGGGCGCGGGTCTGGTGATGGGCGGCTACGAGCGCGCTTCGGCGCCGTGGGCGCTCGACGGCCGCGGCATGGACGCGATCCCCGCCGATTTCAACGGGCGCCTGCTCGAGGAGGACTGGCCTCGCTTCGAAGAGATCGCGAGGAACTCCTCACGGCGCGTCCCGCTGATGGAGGATGCGGCGGTCACGCGCCTGATCAACGGGCCGGAGGCGTTCACTCCCGACAATGAGTTCTGCCTCGGCGAGAGCGAGGTGCGCGGCTTTTTCGTCGCAGCGGGGTTCTGTGCGCACGGGCTCGCGGGAGCGGGCGGCATCGGGCGCGCGATGGCCGAGTGGATCCTCGAGGGCGAGCCCTCTATCGACGTGTGGGAGATGGACATCCGCCGCTTCGGTCCGCACTACCGCTCGCCGAGTTACACGCTCAAGCGCGCAAAAGAGGTGTATGAGACCTACTACGACATCCGCTACCCGGGCCACGAGCGTCTGGCGGGGCGGCCGCTGCGCGTCTCGAGCGCCTATGCGTGGCACGCCGAGCACGGCGCGGCGTTCGGCGAGAAGTCGGGCTGGGAGCGCGTCAACTGGTATGAGGCGAACGCCGCCGACGGCGAGGAGTCGCTTCGTCCGCGCGGCTGGGCGGGCATGCACTGGTCGCCGGCGATCGGCGCCGAGCACAAGGGCACACGGGAGCGCGCCGGCCTGTTCGACGAGTCCTCGTTTGCGAAGCTCGAGATAGCGGGCCCGGGTGCCGCGGAGTTCCTCGAACGGCTGTGCGACAACAGCGTCGCGCGCGAGGTCGGCGCGATCACCTACACGCAGATGCTCAACCGACGCGGCGGCATCGAGTGCGACTTCACGGTCACGCGCGTCGAGCAGCAGCTGTTCTCGATCGTCACCGGGACGGCGTTCGGAAATCACGACCTGAGTTGGATCCGCCGCCACGCGCCTGCCGGCGGCGGCGTGCGCGCTTCAGATGTCACCTCGCGCTGGGCCTGCTTTGCGCTGTGGGGCCCGCGGGCGCGCGAGATCCTTTCCCCGCTGACCGACGATCCGCTCGACTTCTCCTACATGAGCATGCGCGAGATCGCCGTCGGCGACGTCCCTGTGCGCGCCCTGCGGGTTACCTTCGTGGGAGAGCTCGGCTGGGAGCTGTACTGCCCGGCGGAGTACGGGCGCACACTGTGGCGCGCGCTGTGGGACGCCGGGCGCACCCATGGGCTGGTGGCCGGCGGGTACCGCGCGATCGACTCGCTTCGACTGGAGAAGGGCTACCGCGTATGGGGCGCGGACATCACGCCGGAGCAGACACCGTACGAGGGCGGCCTGGGGTTCTGCGTGAAGCGCGAAGGTGAGTTCATCGGCGCCGCGGCGCTTGGCGTCGGGACGAGCAAGAAACCGCCCGCCGCGCGCAGGCGCCTGCGCTGCCTGGTGCTCGAGGACCCGCGCTCGGTAGCGCTCGGCAACGAGCCGGTGCGGATAGGGGGCGAGGTGCTCGGAAGGGTGACCAGCGGTGGCTACGGCTACACGGTCGGACGCTCGATCGCCTACGCCTACCTGCCGGCCGAGGTAGGGGTCGCAGACGCGGTGGAGGTGGACATCTTCGGGCGCTGGGTCGCCGGCGAGGTCGCGGCCGAGCCGCTGTTCGACCCTGGGGGCGAGCACGTCCGCGGCTAACCCACCGCGTCGATGTGCATCTCCTTGGCTATCGCGATCAGCCCATCCACCTGCGGGCTGTGCGCGACCTTGTGCCAGACGAGCGCGAGCGTGCTCGGGTAGGCGTCGCGCAGCGGAACGATCGCGATGCCCGGCATTCCGGTGAGGAACCTGTTGGCGCTCGACACCGGCGCGGTGATGATCGCGTTGCCGCAGGCGACGACCGCGATCCACTCCTGCGCGTTCCTCGCGAGGTCGGAGCTCACGCGCGCGGGCGCGCCGCGGTGGTCGTCGAGCCGCCAGAAGCCGGCGCGCACCGGCTCGAGCGAGGGATGGGTGCCGCAGAACGTCTCGTCGAGCACATCGGCGACCGCGAGCTCCTCGCGCTCGGCAAGCGGATGCGTACGTGCCATCAGCACCACCCGCGGCTCCTCGCGCAGCGCCAGCACGTTCACGTCCGGGTGCGGGGTCGGCGAGTGGCACAGGGCGACGTCGACCTGTGAGAGCCACGCCGCGGTCGAGCCCTGCGGCGCGGACAGTTCGCGGAACGCGACCTCGACCTCGGGCTGGGAGTCCACGAACGCGCGAAACAGCTCCGGCACGTCGAGCACCGGCGGCGTGCCGATGAACCCCCAGTCGATCGTGCTGCCGGCGGCGCGGGCGAGCGACTGGGCGGTCAGCTCTGCATCCTCGGCCGCCGCCAGCGCCGTGCGCGCCTTGACGAACAGCGTCGCTCCCGCGGGAGTGAGGCTCACACCCCGGGGGTGGCGCACGAGCAGCTCGACGCCGAGCTGCGACTCGAGCTGCGAGACCGCCTGCGAGAGCGACGGCTGTGAGACGCTCAGGGCGCGCGCGGCGCGCGTCATGTTCGCCTCTTCGGCGACCGTCACGAAGTACTGCAGTTGTCGCAGGCTTGCCATCGGCTCACGGGATCCGGCTCGCCACGGCCCCTCCGCGAGGCAACCTTCCCAATAGGGCGAGTCTATACGAGCCCCGTGAATACGTATTGGACGTGGACGGCGATCTTGGCCACACTGTCAAAACGCAGTCGACAACTTAAGCGAACGGAGGGACGGCCAAGGACGGAAATGGAAGCGGACGCAAGGACGCTCCCGGCCGCACCCTCATTTAAGCGAAATTTGTCGTGCTGTTTCTCCTCATCCCTCTCTCCTGGCTGGCCGTCACGGTGCACGTCGTGGCGGCCTGTCGGGTGGCTGCTCACGCCGATCGCCGCGGGGGGCTCATGGCGGCAGGGCGCGGGCAGAGGCGCGACTCGGGTATCCGCGGGGGGCACGGATACCGCCGCGCATCTGCGGGTGAGGCAGCGGTGAGCAGGCTCCGGGGGGAGCCCGGCGCGCTCAGCACCGGCTCGCGATGAAGGCTCCGCTTCGGCGGGCCTTCATCGCGCCTGCACCGTTTGGCGTTCTGCGCTTCCTGCTGCGCCCATTTGGCTACCTCGCGTTCGTCGGGGCGCTGGCCGCGCTGTCGCTGGCCGCCAAGCTGCTCGGCGAGCGAGACGAGCTCGGGTTCTTCTCTGCGCGCCTCGCGCACTCGATGTGGCGCTACCCCGAGGTCACACGAGGCGGCGTGCAGGCGGCCTGGCTTGCGTGGACGGCGCTGTTCGTGATCGCGCTCAGCCCGCTGGACCCGATTCCTAGCCAGTGGGACGAGGTCGTGCTCGCGGGGCTTGCGCTGCTGGCGCTCTATTTCCGCGGCGTCGCCGCGCCGCGAGACGGTCGTTGAGATTCTCGAGCGCCTGCTCGAGACCCACCTCGGCCGGATCGAGCTCGCGCATCGCCGCAGCAAGCCGATATTCCGCGAAGTGATCGGGCGTCACGCCGATCGCCTGCGCGATCAGCTCCATCGCGCGCATCGAGGGCTTGTCGTGGCCGTTGGCGAGCATGTTGATGTGCGCGTGGGTCATTCCCCGCCCGTCGAGCTCGCGGGTTGCGTCGGCCAGGCCTCGATAGGTGAGGCCGTGCTGTTTCATGAGGGCGCGCAGAGCGTCCCCGAAAGGTTGTGAGCTGGGAGCGACCATCAGGAGTGCTGCACTTGAGATTACCGCGCGCGGGAGACATCGCGCGCAGGACATTGCAAGTGGCGCGAGCCGGGGCACAGAGGCGCCGCACGAAGCGCAGCGCCACTGGTAGGGTGTCGGCCTAACGGCTGGGGGTGCCGCGGTCGCTTGCGCCGCGAAGAGACCATGCCAAGGCTGTACATCGACTGTCGCGAGCTCTCGACCGAGGGTGACTGCGACCTCCTGATATCCGGCAGCGAGCAGCACCTGCTCGATGCGGCGATGATGCACGCGGTCCTCGCGCACGAACAGACGTATGGCCCCGCGCTGCGCGAGCGTGTTCGCGCAGCGATCAGAGAGTGCGGACCCGAGGTCTCCCAGCCCGGCTGAGGCGCGACCGTCGAACGGCATAAGCGAACGCTCGAGTGCTTCGAGCTGCCCGTTCGAGTGCTAGTTTGCTTGAGGGGAGGCGCAATGGACGGAAGGCCAAAAGCTGCACGGAGGCGGGCCAGGGGGATGGCGATGATGGGCGCTCTGCTGCTCGTCGCGGCGCTCGCCGCGTTCGCGAGCGCTGGCAACGGGGGGCTGGCGCTCGCGAGCTCCACCGCGACATTCGGCAAGACGAGCGTGGGCGGCTCCTCCGACGCGTTCCTCGCCGAACGCAAGCGCGTGAGCAGGTATGCCCTCTCGGTCCCCGGCGAAGTGAGCAAGCTCAGCATCTACCTCGCGCCCACGAGCACCTCGGGGCAGCAGGTCCTTAAGGGCGTCATCTACGAAGACTCCTCCGGCAAACCGGCCGGGCTGCTCGCCACCAGCAGCCAGCTGACGTTCGCGAGCACCAGCAGCGGGGGCTGGTATGACCTCACCTTCCCGACCCCCGTGAGCCTCCCCGCCGGCAACTACTGGATCGGGATCATCACCGGCGCAAGCGCAAGCGTCGCAGGGTTCCGCTACGACAGCGTCTCGGGCGCGCGCGACTACAACGCCAACACCTATTCAGCCGGGCCGAGCAACCCGTTCGGCAGCGTCTCCACCGACAGCGAGCAGGCCTCGCTGTACGCGACCTACACCTACGCCACAGCGTCCTCGCCGCCGGCGAACACGGGGCTGCCGGTTATCACCGGGACCCCGAAGGTCGGCCAGACGCTGAGTGTCAGCAACGGCTCGTGGAGTGAAAGCCCAACCAGCTACAGCTACCAGTGGCAGCGCTGCAACACCCTCGGCGAACAATGCTCGGCGATCGGCGGCGCTACGAAAGCCACCTATCTGCTGGCGAGCGCAGACCACGGTGCAACGATCCGCGCGCAGGTGACTGCCAGCAACGCAAGCGGCCCCTCCGCGCCTGCAACCTCGACGCAGACCGCGCAGATCGCATCAGAACCATCGCCGCCGGCGAACACGGCGCTGCCGGTCATCACCGGCGCGGCGACGGTCTCCCAGACGCTCAGCGTCAGCAACGGCTCGTGGAGTGAAAGCCCGACGAGCTACGGCTACCAGTGGCAGCGCTGCAACACGCTCGGCGACGAATGCGCAGCGATAACCGGAGCGAACAAAGCCACCTACCTGCTCGCGAGCGCAGACCAGGGCTCGACGATGCGCGCGCAGGTGACCGCGACCAACACCGCGGGATCCTCCGCACCGGCGAGCTCCATGCAGACCGCGGTGGTGGCGCAGCAGGCGCAGGGCTCAACGTTCGGAAAGACGAGCGTGGGCGGCTCGCCGGATGCGTTTAGCGCGAACCGCAAGCGCGTGAACAAATACCCGCTGTCGGTCGCTGCGAAGGTGAGCAAGCTCAGCGTCTACCTCGCGCCCACCAGCACCTCCGGCCAGCAGGTGCTCGAGGGCATCATCTACGCGGACTCCTCCGGCAAACCCGGCGCGTTGCTCGCCACCAGCAGCCAGCTGACGTTCGCGAGCACGAACAGCGCGGGCTGGTATGACCTCACCTTCCAAACGCCTGTCAGCCTCGCTGCGGGCAACTACTGGATCGGGGTAATCACCGGCGCCAGCGGAAGCGTCGCGGGGTTCCGCTATGACAGCGTCTCGGGCGCGCGCGACGCCAACGCGAACACGTACTCGTCCGGGCCGAGCAACCCGTTCGGGAGCTTCAGCACCGACAGCGAGCAGACCTCGCTGTACGCGACCTACACGACCGCCGCCGCGGATACGACGCCGCCGAGCCAACCGACGGAACTGCTGGCGAGTGACATCGGCCCCGGCCAGATCAACCTCTCCTGGAGGCAATCGACCGACGACGTGGGCGTCGCGGGTTACACGATCTCGCGCAACGGGGTCGTGATCGCACAGACGGGCACGCCCGCAGGCAGCTACTCGGACAGCGGCCTGGCGGCCGGCACCTCCTACACCTACACGGTGGACGCGTACGACGCAGCCGGCAACCATTCCTCGCAATCGGCGCCTGCTAGCGCAACGACGCTGAGCTCCTCAGGCGTGCATCACTACGAGTACGTGTTCCCTGCGAACGCGATCGACGTCTATGACATGGACAACGGCGAGGCGCTGGTGAAGACGATCAGCGTCCCGGGGGCGACCGACATGCGCGGTGCGGTCGCGAGTCCGGTGAGCCACATGCTCTACGTGAGCTACGGCGGCGACGGCGGTGCGAACGGCGGAGGGTCGATGCTGGCGTATGACCTGCTCGGCGAACGCGTCGCGTGGACGCACTCCTATTCGGAAGGGATCGACAGCATGGCGATCTCACCCGACGGCAAGACGATCTACATGCCCGTGGGAGAGGCCTCGCCCGCGAGCACATGGAACGTCCTCGATGCGGCTACGGGCAACGTACAGTCGACGATCGCAGGCGGGGCGGCGCCGCATAACACGATCGTGAGCCTCAATGGCGAGCACGTGTACATGGGTGGGCGCCAGGCAACCTATCTGACGGTCGCAAACACGTGGAACGGCCAGCTGGTCAAACAGATCGGCCCGCTGCTCTCGGGCGGCGTCAGACCATTCACGATCAACGGCAAGGAGACGTTTGCGTTCACGACGGCGACGGGCTATCTCGGCTTCCAGGTCTCAAGCATCACGACCGGCCAGGTCCTCTACACGGTGCCGGTCTCGGGTCCTTTCCCCTACACGCCCGGGCAGTCAGGGCCGAGCTCGCCGAGCCACGGGATCTCACTCTCGCCGAACGAGAAAGAGCTGTGGGTGATGGATCAACCGAACAGCTACGTCCACGTGTTCGACGTCAGCGGGCTGCCGTCCTCGCCGCCGAAACAGATAGCGGACATCAAGCTGACGAGGGCGATGACCGGCTCGCAGGTCGGCTGCACCTATGACTGCCTGCGCGAGGGCTGGCTGCAGCACAGCCTCGACGGTCGATTCGTGTGGGTCGGGGACTCGGGCGACGTCATCAGCACGGCGACCCGCCAGAGCGTCGCGAACCTGGAACCGCTCTACAACTCGCGGGTGTTCCTGGAGATCGATTGGAGCGGCGGCGTACCCGTCGCGACATCCTCGCGCAGCGGCATGGGCTACGTAACCGGGTAGGGCCGTGGCGTGCTGGGCGCTGGTAGCGTCGCGGGCATGCGCCGTCTGCTGTTGCTCGTCGCGGTTCTCGTACTCGTCGACACGATGCTCTACGAGGCGCTGGTTCCGCTGCTCGCGCATTTCGTGCACGAGCTCGGGCTCTCGAAGACCGCGGCCGGCGCGCTCGTGGCGGCGTATGCGGCGGGCGCGCTGATCGGCGCGATACCCGGCGGCCTCGCGGCCTCGCGCCTGGGCCCGCGCCGCGCGGTGCTGTGCGGGCTTGCGTTGATGGGCGTCGCGAGCGTCGGCTTCGCCTTCGCGCAGAGCTTTGGAGCGCTGTTTGCGGCGCGGCTGCTTCAGGGCACCGGCAGCGCGTTCACCTGGGCTGGTGCGTTCGCGTGGCTGCTCGGCGCGGCACCGGCCGGGCGGCGCGGCGAGCTGATCGGCACGGCGATGGGGGCTGCGGTATTCGGCGGGCTGATCGGTCCCGTCGTCGGCGCGGCGGCAGCGCTGATCGGGCGCGCGGCCGTGTTCTCGGCCCTCGCAGCGCTCGCGGTGGTGCTCGCGCTGTGCACGATGGCACTCGCGCCTGCGCCGGCGCGACCGTCCTCCAGCACGGACCTCAGACGGGCGGCTGGCGATCGGCGCTTCGCGGGCGGGCTCGGCTTGATGTCACTCGGCTCGCTGCTGTTCGGCGTGCTGTCGGTGCTAGCACCGCTGCATCTCGCGGCAGCGGGTTGGGGCGCGGGCGCGATCGGCGGGATCTGGATCCTTGGCGCGACGCTCGAGACCGCGGAGTCGCCGATCCTCGGACGCCTGAGCGACCGGCGCGGGCCGCTCGTGCCTGTGCGCGTCGCGCTGGCGGCGGCGGTGCTGATCTCACTGGCGCTCGCGACCGGCGCGCGGCCGCTCGTGTATGCGCCGCTGCTCGTCGCTGCCTCGGCCGCGTACGGCGCGCTCTTCACCCCAGCGTTCGCGCTGATCGCGGCGGGCGCAGAGGGCGCGGGGCTCGCTCAGGGGATGGCGTTCGGGATGATGAACGCCGCGTGGGCGATCGGCGCGCTCGTCGGGCCGGCTGCCGCAGGCGCGCTCGCGGGGGCGACCGGAGATTGGATCCCGTTCGTGCTCGCGGCCGCGGCGTGCGCGGGAACGCTCGTTGCCATGCGCCTGCGCGCGCGCGAGGGCGCCTCCGCGCGGGCGACGTTGCGGGCGGGTTGATGCGTCGCGGCCATGGCGTGCGGACCGTGGGGCCGCTCACCACCGTGTCGGCAGTGCATTTGATGTAACGCGTCATTTATAGGCACTTTCGCCCCAACACGGCCCTGACTGCACCAGATCGCAGCGACGCATATCGGTGTAACACTCCATTGATTGAAGG